>JAZQCX010000058.1:0-61400 GCA_045546495.1 Acetatifactor sp.
CAGGCGACGGAAGGAGGAGCGTTTCTTTTGCTCATCCGTCCGTTCGCTTGCGAACACAGCTCTTATTTTTGTCCCAGCTCATAAAAAGCTCGAACTATCGTAAATTCAAAAGTAAGCACATTAGAAATCCCACATTTGTTGACCCAATATTACAGCGTGCTCCCGGGGAGGACAAATCGCGGGGAGCGTGTTCAGGCGAAAAGACACGAACCCGATTCCAAAGACGCAGCTGAGAAACGCTCACGTTTGCCCCTACGCATTCCCGGTCCGCTAGGGCTACCCACGGCACATATCGAAGGCAGGGAAAATTTCCCCGGCGGTCCCAGGGGAGACGGCTAAGCCTCCATCTCCTGCATCTGTGCGGTATAAAGGTGGTAGTAGTCGCCCTTCTTTGCCATCAGCTCATCATGGCTACCGGCCTCTGTGATGCCGCCCTTATCGATATAAAGGATGCGGTCACAGTTGCGGATGGTAGAAAGTCTGTGGGCAATGATAAAGGAGGTTCGTCCTTTCAGCAGTTCGTTTAAGCCCTGCTGTAAATCCCGCTCTGTCTGTACGTCGATGCTGGAGGTTGCCTCGTCCAGTATCAGAATCTTAGGGTCGGAGAGCAGAGTTCTTGCAAAGGAAATAAGCTGCTTCTGCCCCTGGGATAACAGCGCACCACGCTCTTTTACCTCAGTGTTGTAGCCGTCGGAGGTCTTGCGGATAAAGCGGTCGGCGCATACGGTGCGGCTTGCCTTCATAATTTCCTCCGTAGTGGCGTCCAGCTTGCCGTATCGGATGTTGTCTTCGATGGTACCGCTGAAGATGAAGCTGTCCTGCAGCATAATACCCATCTGGGAACGCAGTGAGTGCAGCGTTACCTTAGATACATCGTTACCGTCTATGAGGACAGCACCTTCCGTTACATCGTAAAATCTGGAAATCAGACTGACGATGGTAGATTTTCCGGCACCGGTAGGTCCTACCAGAGCAATTCGCTCGCCGGGAGCAACCTTAAAGGAAACATTGTTTAAAACATTCTTGCCCTTTTCATAAGCAAAAGTAACGTTCTTAAATTCCACACTTCCCTGAATTTCATCAAGTGCATAAGCATCCTCGCAGTCATCGATGAGAACAGGCTCGTCCATGGTCTGGAAAATACGCTCCAGATAAGCAATATTGTTGATAAAATCATTAAACAGGTTTGCCAGGTTCATGATGGGCTGCCAGAACCGGGCAGTATAGGAGGTCATAGCAACAATGGTACCTACGGAAATAGCGGTAGGACCCAGAAGCAGCAGACCGATAAGATAGATGGCACCGCGAATCAGTACGGATATACTGTCAACGCTGGGGCCCAGCATGCTGTTGTAGCTGACTGCCTTAATCCATGCCTTGCGGAGCTGCTCTGCAAGATTGTCAAAGATTCCGGCATTTTCATCTTCCCGGACAAATATCTGGGTAACCTTTGCACCTACAATATTCTCCTGCAGGTAAGCGTTTAGGTTGGAGCTTTTGTTGGACTGCTCCTGCCATGCTCTGCGCTGATGCTTTTTAATCAGCATAATTACAATGGCGAAGGGCACCATACCGGAAAGCACCACCAAAGTCAGCTTTACACTGACAAAAAGCATAAATATTAAAATAAAAAACATATTCAGGAATTCCAAAATAATATTGATAATTCCGTTGGAAAGCATCTTGGAAACCGAGTTTACATAGTTTACCACACGAATCAGAATTTTTCCGTGGGGTCTGTCATCGTAATACTGGAAGGGCAGCTTTTGCAGATGCTCAAACAGGTCGCTTCGGATATCGTAAATGATATCCTGACCAACCACCGTCATAATTTTAGAGCGGCAGGCTGCCAAAATTACGCTGACAATATAGGTTCCTGCAAGGAAAATTGCAAGCGTAATCAGCTCGGTAACATTTTTGTTGGGAACGGAGTGATCCAATGCGCGTTGCGTAATCAGCGGTGCAAGCAATCCCGTAGCGGAAGCAAAGGCGCTGATTAACAGAGCAAGAAGCATCTTTTTCCGATATTTCACAACATATACGGATGCACGCTTTAAGTGTGCAAAATTAAAGGGAGTTTCCAGTCTTTCGTCTACACCGTAAGTATTTCTAGCCATGGATTTCATCACCTCCGTGCTGTAACATATAAACCTGATAGTAGTAACCCTTGTTCGCTAACAGCTCTTTATGGGTACCCATCTCGGCAATGCGGCCGTTGTCCAGAATAATAATCTTGTCCGCGTCCTTGGTGGAGGAAATGCGTTGTGCAATAATAATTTTGGTACATTCAAAATCCAGATTGGCAAGGTTGTGCTGGATAAAGCTTTCCGTTTCCAAATCCACAGCGGAGGTGGTATCGTCCAAAATCAGGATGGAGGGTCTGATTGCCAGTGCTCTCGCAAGGGAAACCCGCTGCTTCTGACCGCCGGAAATACCAACGCCGCGCTCGCCGATGATGGTATCGTAGCCATCCGGCATTTTCTCAATAAAATTTGCGGCAGCGGCATAGCCTGCGTAGGTACGCACGTCTTCATCTTTCATGGAAGAATTACCGTAGGCAATGTTGCCGTCAACGCTGTCGGAGAACAACAGAACGTCCTGCATTGCCATACCGATGTTTTTTCGCAACTGTCTGATCTTCAAATCCCGGATATCCATACCGTCAATCAGTACACGTCCCTCGGTGGGGTCGTAAAAACGGGGAAGCAGGTTAATCAGCGTGGTTTTACCGCTTCCGGTTTCACCCATGATGGCAACGGTTTCGCCCGGCTTCACGGAAAAGCTGATGTCATGCAGCACTTCTAAGTCACCGAAGGAGAAGCTTACATGGTCGAATACGATGTTACCGCGCAGGGTTTCGGGATGGTCAATAGCGTCTTCCTTATCGCGGATATCGGGAGCGGCGTCATATATCTCCAGAACCTTTTTCGCGGAAGCCTGAAAACGCTGGTTCTGGTTAATGATGTCCGCCAGCTTTTTCATAGGGTTGGAAATAGTCCAGGTCATACCCGTAAAGGCAACATATTCACCCATGGAAAGTCTGCCGTTAATCAGGGAGATACCGCCCACAATCAGCAGAATAACGGGGAGCATGTTTGCACAGGTGTCAATATAAGGAACATACTTTACATGGATAAGCTGGGTCTCGATATTTTTACGGCGGAATTCCTTATTCCGTTCGTCAAAGCGTTCTATTTCGTAATCTTCCCGTGCAAAAGCCTTTACCACCTTGTTGCCGGAAATATTTTCCTGTGCGGCGGTGTTTAAGGCAGCCCGGGTCTCTCTCAACTCTCTGTGCATGGGACGGATTCTCTTTCGGAAGCTCCTCGTCACAAAGAAAATGGGAGGAGCCAGCAGAATCAGACAGATGGCTGTCAGCGGGTCCAAATAAAAGAAATAGACCATTCCGATAAGAATCATGGTGATGCTTTCTACAATCATTCGGATAATGTTGGTCGCCATGTGGCGGATATCCTCTAAGTCACCGGTGAGACGGGTCATAATGTCGCCGGTTCTGTACTTATCGTAAAAAGCCATGTCCTGATGAAGAACCTTTCGGAACATGTGGGTACGGATGGAATAAATCATTTTCTGCGAGGTGTACTCGTAGGTCATGTGCGCTACATAGGAAAGCAGCGACCGGAAAATGGTTGCGCCTATCATGCCGCCGATCAGTGCCAGCAGCAGGCTTTGCTTTGTTTCCAGATTCGCAAGGTTCACGCTCATATCGGGGCCCAAAAACAAGTCTACGATATGCTGGGAGAACACGGGAATTGCAAGCTGGAGCAGGTTACAGGTTATGGATAAAACGATTGCCATTATGTAAATGGCGTGGTAACCCTTGAGGTTTTTCCATAACCACTTCATCTGATACATAATATCAGCCTCCTTTGTACTATCTTTCTTGTCATCTTTTGCTACATATATTATAATCAGATATAAGGGCAATAGAAATCAGATTTCTTCTGTTAAACATGGAATATCTTCCGGTAGGAGAGAAAGATGAAACATTCGATTACATATCGGCTGTCTGATGCCCCGATGGTGGGATTGGCAGCGAAAAAAGTAGTGACCGAAGCGCATAAGCACAGAGACAGAACAGCTCCCTTTCATGTACTGTTCTATATTTTAGAGGGGCAGTTTCCCATTGTGGAGGATGGAGTGGAGCATGTACTGAGTGAAGGAACCCTGTTCTTTTTAAAATCCGGGGTACAGCATTGGGGGGAACATTATATACCTGTAGGAACCACTTTTATTTATGTGCATTTCTTCCTGCAGGATGTGACCGACGAAATCGGCGTATGGAATGAGTTTACGCCTTTTTTGACCTTTCAGAATAACCGTATCCGAAAGCGGAATTTCCGGGAGACCACCCTTACCCTGCCGAAGCGTATTGATAACTTGCAGGGAAGCGATCTGGAGCATAAGCTGCTGCAGCTGGCGAGCGTTTATAATTCGGAGGATGCTTTTCGGATTCTCAGAATCAATGCCATGCTCAGCGATATTCTGGCGGACTGTATTCAGTTGAAATTTAAGTCGGATTTATCTACTGAAGAGGTTAGAATTCAGGAGATTGTGTCCTATTTGCAGGCTCACCGGAACGAGCCCTTCCGCTCTCAGGCGGTGGAGCAGCATATGGGACTCAGTTACAAATATATGGAAGAATTTTTTAAGAAAAAAACAGGCATGACCATCCAGCAGTATCATACAAGGCTGCGGATTCAGGAAGCGGAACAGCTGTTGCGTACTACCCAATACTCGATCTCGGAAATAGCGGCAAGCCTAGGGTATCAGGACCCGCTTTATTTCAGCAATGTGTTCAAGAAGGCGACTTCCGTATCGCCCAGAGAGTACCGGAAGAATATTGACAATATTATTATTGAATAAGGAATTGTAAGTGGCGTGATTTAGGGGACGGTAAAGTGGTCTGTTTTCGGAATTTTTTCTAAGTGTATAGACAGTACGGGGAGGGATACTGTAAAAGCTTCGGGGGAAAATTTGAGATTTTCTTCACGTGATATGTGGGAGTTGTGATATTAATGTTTTGGTGGTAATGATAAGGTGTAGTATTTATTACAATAAGCCAAATTAAGGGATTGTACAAATCGTATAAGGAGTGGTTAGAAAAATGTTATTTTTTGTAATTGAATTAGATGAGGAAAGAATTAAAAAAGATGGTATTGTTAATTTAGAGGCGGCTTATGAATGTATTGAAGATACATTTGCTCAAAAAGATGTAACCTTATATCATAAGAAAGGAACATTGAGATATTATACAAGAAATATAGATAAACATGATTTTGAGTATTTATGGATGGTTAATTCACCTTTCAAAAAAGAATCTTGGTTTCAATATTATATTAAGACTTGGAGATTTCTTGATGTAGATGATAAAACCAATAGAGTATATACAAATGAGGATGTATTAAAAGAATGGATAGTGAGACCAGAAAAGCCTTAAACTTTGATTTTAATACTCATTTTATTACAGATAATATGTCTAAAATGCAAATTCAAGGAGTTTATAATAAGGCATATTATGATATTAGAAAATATTTAACTTCTAATGGATTTGAACATACTCAAGAATCAGGATATACATCTATTGAGCCTATAGGCTATGCTAGTGTACAAACACTAGTTGAAGATTTAACTACAGAAATACCATATTTAAGAAACAGCATAATGAGATGAATTTTGTGAGACGAAAAGCTAATAGTGTAATACATAGTAACGAAAGGGTTACACAAGAAGAAGCTGCCAAGGCGATGAACGTGCTTGAGAAAGCAATAGAAAGCTAGTTTGCTGTTTGAGTATGTGTATATGGGATGTAAAGTGCATGCAAGTTTGAGAAGTTACCTATATTGCTTTTCAAAAGAATAGCATTCACGCACATAAACCAACCGCCCGGGAGTATACTTTCCGGGCGGATTCATTGTACTCTTAATACATTTTCTTCGCAGTCTGAACGGGCTCCGTAGTAACATCCACGCCCAGCTTCTTGTAGATTTTTAAATCCACCTCGGAAAGCATCACCGAGGAGTGTGCTTGACAACCCCGCAGGTTGGGAAGCTGTTCAAGGGAACGCTTTGCGTTGGAATCCGTGCAGGCCGCTAAGGTCAGTGCAATCAAAACCTCGTCTGTGTGCAGACGGGGATTTTTTCCGCCTAAGTAGCGAACCTTCAGATTCTGGATAGGCTCAATGGCATCGGGCTGGATGAGCTTGGTGTCATGATCCACACCCGCCAGATGCTTTAAAGCGTTCAGTAAAAGTGCTGCGGAAGCTCCGAGGAAGTCGGAGGTTTTCGAGGTGATGATTTCCCCGTCCGGCAGCTCGATGGCTGCAGTAGGAACGCCGAGAGATTCGGCTCTCTGCTTGCAGGCAACGGTAACCCGTCTGTCGTCGGTGGAAATCTTTGCCTGCTTCATCAAAAGCTCGATTTTATAAACCTCATTCTGAGAGGCTTCTTCTTTTACGGATCTTGCCATGGCGGTGTAATACCGGCGGATAATCTCCATGTGGGAAGCTTCGCAGCAGGCTTCGTCGTCAATGATGCAGTTCCCCACCATATTCACACCCATATCCGTAGGGGACTTGTAAGGATTTTCGCCGTAAATGCCTTCAAAAATAGCATTTAAAACGGGGAAAATTTCAATATCGCGGTTGTAGTTTACAGCGGTTTCCCCGTAAGCCTCCAAGTGGAACGGGTCAATCATGTTCAAGTCGTTTAAGTCCGCGGTAGCGGCTTCGTAAGCAAGATTGATGGGATGCTTTAAGGGAATGTTCCAAATAGGGAAAGTTTCGTATTTTGCATATCCTGCCTTAATTCCGCGCAAATTATCATGGTAGAGCTGTGACAGGCAGGTAGCCATCTTACCGCTTCCCGGTCCGGGTGCGGTAATTACCACAAGAGGACGGGAGGTTTCGATGTAATCGTTTTTACCGAAGCCGTTTTCACTGACAATCAGGGGAATGTTGGAGGGATAGCCCTCAATGGTATAGTGTAAGTAAACCTTTATGTTTTTCTTTTCCAGCTTTGCCTTAAACTGGTTGGCGCTGTTTTGTCCGGCATAGTGTGTAATGACGACGCTGCCAACGTAGAGTCCCTTTTGCAGAAACTCCTCCCGCAGGCGCAGTACGTCTACATCATAGGTAATTCCCAAGTCACCGCGCACCTTATTTTTTTCGATGTCGGAGGCGCTGATAACAATGACAATTTCTGCATACTCGGAGAGCTGCATCAGCATTCTCAGCTTAGAGTCGGGCTCAAAGCCGGGAAGAACGCGGGCTGCATGGTAATCGTCAAAGAGCTTTCCGCCGAATTCCAGGTAAAGCTTGTCCCCAAACTGGTTAATACGCTCCTTGATGTGCTCCGATTGCATTTTCAAGTATTTTTCGTTGTCAAAACCTGTTTTCATAGTTAGCCTCGTTTCCTGTTCTGATTCTATTATGCATCCTACTTGCCGAATAAATCACGGAATCTATTTTAGCACATATTGGTGCCGGTTGGAATAGGAAAAATTTTATAATTCTTTAATAGTTAGGTATCTTTTTTCATAGATAAACTATTGATTTATCAATCTTTAGTCTCTATAATAAAATAGATTTCCTGTCCTCATCGAACCGGGATGAATGCAGACGGGAGTAGACAAGTCAGAAATGGAGCTGTTATGGATAATCAAATGAACCGCGATAACAGCGGTGGAAACAACAATAAAAACGAACCGCCGAAGAAACCCAGTATTATGATGATTGTACTGATGGTGTTGAGTACATTGGTACTGGTATACGTTATGTGGAACTGGCTCTTTGGCGCATCTCCTGCCGGCGACCGCGTAAGTTATACGCAGTTTTTGTCTGAACTGGAGGCGGGAAAAGTAGAGACTGTAGAGGTTCAGAGCACGGGAGAAGTTTATTACACGCTGAAGCAGGAGGAGAAGCAGAATGCCGAAACTCCCGAACTGGCGCTTCCGGGTCTGTTTAACTATGGGCAGGTATCTTATCAGAAGCAGTATGTGACGGTCATCATGGAGGACTTAGATACCCTGACAGCCCGTTTGGAAGAGCACGGAATCGATGGAAAAAGGGTTCTCGCAAATAATTCAAAGCTGTTTGATATCATAGTCGGACTGGTGGTTCCCGTACTTCTCATGTGGCTGTTGCTCGGCTTCATGTTCCGCAAGATGGGCGGCTCCGGCGGTCCTATGGGTGTCGGAAAGAATAACGCAAAGGTATATGTCCAGAAGGAAACCGGTGTTACATTTAAAGATGTTGCGGGTGAGGATGAGGCGAAGGAATCTCTTGTTGAGGTGGTAGACTTTTTGCATAATCCCGGAAAGTATTCCAAGATTGGTGCGAGACTGCCCAAGGGTGCCCTTTTGGTAGGCCCGCCCGGAACCGGTAAGACCCTTTTGGCAAAAGCGGTGGCAGGCGAGGCGCATGTGCCCTTTTTCTCCCTGACAGGTTCGGATTTTATCGTGCTGTATGTAGGTGTAGGTGCAAGCCGTGTAAGAGATTTGTTCCGGGAAGCGACAAAGAACGCTCCCTGCATTATTTTTATTGATGAGATTGACGCAATCGGAAGAAGCCGTGACTCTAAGTACGGCGGCGGTAACGAGGAGCGTGAGCAGACCTTAAATCAGCTGCTCTCTGAGATGGACGGCTTTGACAGCTCTAAGGGTATTCTGATTCTGGGCGCAACAAACCGTCCCGAAATTCTGGATAAAGCGCTTTTGCGTCCCGGCCGTTTTGACCGACGGATTATCGTAGATAAGCCCGATTTAAAGGGACGTGTGGAAATCCTGAAGGTGCATGCCAAGGATGTAAAGATGGATGAGTCCGTTGATTTGGATGCCATCGCATTGGCAACCAGCGGTGCGGTAGGCTCCGATTTAGCAAATATGATTAATGAGGCAGCCATCAATGCAGTAAAAGAAGGCAGAGCTTATGTAAGCCAGAAGGATTTGTTTGATGCGGTAGAGGTTGTTCTTGTGGGTAAGGAAAAGAAGGACCGCATTATGAGCAAGGAGGAGCGGAAAATCGTCTCCTATCATGAGGTGGGGCATGCCCTGATCAGTGCTTTGCAGAAGAATTCCGAGCCGGTACAGAAGATTACCATCGTGCCCCGTACCATGGGAGCGCTGGGCTATGTTATGCATGTGCCGGAGGAGGAAAAATATCTGAATACCGAGGCGGAGCTTCGGGATATGCTGGTAAGTCTGGTAGGCGGCCGTGCGGCGGAGGAGGTTGTCTTTGACACCGTTACCACCGGTGCGGCAAATGACATCGAGCGGGCTACCGATATCGCGAGAAATATGGTTACCCGATACGGTATGAGTAAGAAATTCGGTCTGGTAGGACTTGCCACCATAGAGAGCCAGTATCTGGAAGGACGAACAGCCTTGAACTGCAGCGATGCCACGGCAGCCGAGATTGATGCCGAGGTTGTGGAAATCCTGAAGGAAAGCTACGAGAAAGCACTCGGTATGCTTCGCGAAAATCGTGAGGTTATGGATAAGCTGGCGGAATTCCTGATTGAAAAGGAAACCATTACCGGTAAGGAGTTCATGGAGATTTTCCGCAGAGAGAAGGGGATTCCCGAGCCTGAGAAGAAGGATGAGGAAAAGAAGTCCGACGAGGAAGGCGCTGAGGCAGTAACGACCGCTGAAACTGAGAGTGAAGCGGAAACGGCAAAGACCGCAGAATCCGAGAAGGAAGCAGATGGTGCAGAGGCTGCGGTTGCGGGAAATAACGCGGAGACAGCAAAGCCAGAAAATGCGGAGGGTAACGCGGATACGGAGTCGACCGCAGATGCAGAAAACAAAACGGAGTCGACAAAGCCCGTGGATTTCGAGGATGAAGCTAAGGATAGTGCCGAGGATGTCGCAGAGGACGAAAAGTCCCTGCAGCCGGAGGAAAAGCCCCGATCGGTAGGAAGATTTTCTAACGGTACCATTGAGTAAAATGAAATGATGAAAACAGGAGACCGCAGGTTACAGAAAGTGTATTGCACAAAGCTGTAAATCTGCGGTTTTTGATTGAAAGACTCGGCTGTTTAGGCGGCTCTTTTGAGATTTTGACAAAACCGGAGGGGCGGCTATTCGTTGACATATGTCGTAAAATGTCGTAAACTGGTAAAGAATAGGCACTTTTTGTTTGGGTCGAAAAAGGTGTTTGTGAGAGAGATGTATGCATAGTTATAAATATGCGTTTTACAAGGGAGGAAAAAAGATGATTTGCAAGAATTGCGGAAAAGAATTGCAGAATGGCGAGAAGTTTTGCGACACTTGCGGATGGAAGGTCGAGGCTGAGGAAGTTGTGACGGAAGCGCCTAAGGCAGAGGAAGCAGTAGCAACAGAAGCACCTAAGGCAGAAGAAGCAGTAGCAACAGAAGCGCCTAAGGCAGAAACGGTACAGGCTGCACCTCAGATAGAAATTCCCAAGATGGCAGAAATTCCGGTTGCGCCTACGATTATGCCTACGGTCGCACCCGCGACGCCTGCAAAGGAGAAGAAGACTTTGAATAAAAAGGCGGCGCTGATTATCGGTGCAGTGGTTGCGGTTCTGGTTTTGGTGTTGGTGGGTAACTGGTCTGTGTTGGCAAATGCCATGAAAAAGACATTTTCATCACCTGAAAAGTACTACCAGTGGGTAGAAGAGAATACGGTGGAGGATGCTGCAAAGTCTGCAGCAAGTATTTACAGCGGATATTTGCTTGATTCCCTGCAGGTATATGACATGGGTGGAACCGGTGAGGTTACGCTGAAGCTGGATGAGGCAGGACAGGATATGTTAAGTCTTGCCGGACTGGCAGGATATGATTTGTCCTGGCTGCAGAGTGTAACCCTTTCTTATGAGGGCTACAATAAAGGATTGGCAAGTCAGGCAAATGTAGGAGTCAGCCTCGGAAAGAATAAGCTTGCTTCCTTTGATGCGATTGTGGATATGAAGAGTGAAGCTGTTTATATGGCAATTCCCGAGCTGTCCAAGACCTATATCGGCGTGGAAATGGACGAGATGGATGTAGATATGGACGCAGACGATGCCCAGGAGACTTTAGATGCATTTAAGGCTATCTGCAAGAAGCTTCCTCAGGAGAAGCAGGTACAGAAGCTGATGTCTAAGTACTTCAAGCTCGCACTGAGTGCCGTGGAAGACGTTGAAATGAAGAATGGTAAGGAGCTGAAGGCAGAGGGGATTTCTCAGACCTGTACCAGACTTGAGGTGACAATTGATTCCGCAACTTTGGCAGACATGATGGAACTCATGTTTGAGGAGATGGAAGAGGATAAGGAAATCGAAAAGATTATCGTGAAGTTCTGTAATGAGCTGAGCGAGCAGGATATAGACGGACTTGACGATATTGACGCTGAAGATGTTTATGAAGAGTTCCAGGATATCTGTGCAGAAGCAGCTAAGATGTACGGAAGATACGACGGTGGCGACAGTGAGGAGCTTTTAATGACCCTGTATGTAGATAACAAGGGTGTTGTAAGAGGAAGAACCATCGAAATCGATGACGTAACTGTTAAGTTCTTAAAGCCTCACAAGGGAAGCAAGTTTGGTTATGAAGCATCCGTTACCGCAGACGGCGAGACCGTTGCACTGGCAGGAACCGGTAAGGAATCCGGCGGTAAGGTAAGCGGTGAGTTCTCCTTTGAATATAACGGAACCGGTATTGTGGATGTAACCGTAAAGAAGTTTGATACGGATGCGTTGATGAACGGTAATTTAAAGGGTGGATTTACCTTTAAGGCAGGCTCCGGTATCGGTCGTCTGGTAGGTATGTCCGGAGTTTCCATGCTGGAAGACCTTGCGCTGACGGTTAATATGGACATTAGTGCGAAGAAGGCATCCATGTCCGTAGCACTGGCTGAGGATGACGAGAGCTGGGGAAGCTTCTCCATTGCGTCCGAGAGAAAGAACGGCAAGAAGATTTCCGTTCCCTCCGAGAAGAAGACCGTTTTCGTAGAGGATGAGAGTGATTTTGAGGATTATTGGGAGACCATCGACTGGGATGGCTTCATCAAGAATCTGGATAAGTCCGACCTGCCCTCAGAGTATGTTGAAATCTTCGAGGATTTGTCTGACTTAGATGAGGATGAGATTCTGGAAGAGCTGTACTACATGGATTTGGAGGACCTTTTCTACTTTGGGTTCGGCATTGATATACCGGAAACGACGATATCAGAACCTCCTCGTAGCAACAATGCTGCTTCATCAATATACTAATTTGGTGACAAGGTAGGAATACTTTTATGATTGAACTGAATCAAATTACCAAAAAGTATAAAAAGAAATTAATCCTGAAAGACATTACCTTATCGGTTCAGGGGGGAAGCTGTGTGGGAATTCTCGGCAGTAACGGCAGCGGAAAATCCACATTGCTTTCCACCCTGGCCGGGGTACAGAAAGCAGACAGCGGTTCCTTCCTTTGGGAGGGAGCCGATTTGTTTTCCGATGAAAGCTTTCGGGCGAAGGTGCTGGGGTATGTGCCGCAGGGAAATCCGCTGATGGAGGAACTGACGGCATGGGACAATCTTCGGCTGTGGTATGAGAAAGAGGATTTAAAAAAGGAGCTGGAGGATGGCGTACTGGCAATGCTGGGAATTCCCGGCTTTATTAAGGTGCCTGTTCGTAAGATGTCGGGCGGCATGAAGAAGCGTCTTTCCATCGGTTGTTCCGTGGCGAATCGTCCTAAGCTGCTGCTTTTGGATGAACCCTCTGCGGCATTGGATTTAGTCTGTAAGGAGCGCATCGGAACTTATCTGCGCAATTTTAAAGCACAGGGCGGTACGATTTTCCTCGCTACCCATGACGTGCAGGAGCTGGCGCTGTGCGACGCATGGTATATTTTAAAGGATGGGGTACTGGTACCCTATGAATATGACGGCAACGTACATCATCTTGTGGGAAAGCTGTAGGAGCGGAGTATGAAGAAATTCGGAGCGTATTTTAAAGCGCAATTAAAAAGAATTTGCAGAGTACTCCCTTTTGTTGTGGCGATTTCTCTTGCGTTAGTGGGATGTATGCTGCTTCTTGCGCTTGCATTACAACAGTCTGACGCGGAGTCGGAAAAAAAGCAAAAGGTGAAAATCGGTCTGGCGGGAGATACCTCGGCAGGCTATTTGGGGTTCGGAATTATGGCGCTGCAAAAGCTGGATGTATCCAAATTTGCCATTGATTTTATCAATATGTCGGAGGAAGAGGCGAAGAAACAGCTTCAGGCGGGAGAGCTCTCCGCATATCTGGTCATTCCGGAGGGTTTTGTGGAAGCACTGGACAGGGGCGATGAAATTCAGATTGAATATGCAACCGTCAACGATGCGGCAGGTGTAAGTACGTTGATTATGAATGAACTGGTGCTCTCCATATCCGATATTGTTGAGGAATCCCAGAATGCTATCTGGGGTACATGGCGACTTATGTGGCAGTACGGTGCACCGGGGGATATGGCGGAGATTTCGGATACACTGTATCTTCGTTTTGTATCCATGTTTTTAAATCGGACGGTATTCTATCGGGTAATGTACACGGGAGTGTCGGACGGTTTGTCCCTGAGCAGTTACTATTTTGTGGGAATCACGGTTCTGTTTATGCTACTTTGGGGAATTACCGGAAGCAGCCTGTTTGTAAAAAGAGACATGGCACTGCCAAAGCTTTTAAAATCAAGAGGGCAGAGCTGTGCAGTACAGATTATGGCAGAGTATCTGGCATATTTTCTTTTGATGTTGGGAAGTACACTGTTGATGCTTCTCCCGGTAGGGACAGCTATGAACAGTCTTGGCATTCGTATTCCGGGATGGGAGGAGCCGGTTGCGGAGGTATTGTTGTTTGGCGTTAAAATGATCCCGGTCATTGCGTTACTTGCGGCTCTCCAGTTTCTGCTTTATGAGCTTATATCAGATACCATCAGCGGAATTATATTGCAGTTTCTGGTGGGGTGTGGTCTGGGTTATTTGTCGGGCTGTATCTATCCGGTTACTTTTTTCCCGGAAAGTATACAGCGTGTGGCGCCGTTTTTGCCCACCTATGCGGCAATGCAGTACGGAGCCGGCTGTATGCAGGATGAGCTTGCCGGAAAAGCACTGGGAATTATGATGTTGTATCTTTTGCTCTTTTTGGCTTTGTCCGTAGGGTTAAGGGAACGGAGGGCAAAAGCATGAAAAAATGGAAACAAGGCATACTTTACTATGCGCTGCTCAGTAAGCGCTTTTTCAAAAAATTCAGCTTTGTGCTGCTGCTCTGTGCGATTCCTTTGATTGTCCTGTGCTTCCGCAATATTTCCGAGGAGGACAGCGGAATGCTGCGGATTGCGTTGGTTGCAGAGGATGCGCAGGATGTTACCGTTCGGGAAATTACGGCCCGGCTTATGCAGCAGGAGAGCGTAGTCCGGTACCGGATGGCGGATACGGAGGAAGAGGCAAAGGAGCTTGTAAACGCCGGTGATGTAGACGCGGCATGGGTATTTCGAGAAGGTTTTATGGATAAAGTGCGTCAGCTGACGAAGGAAGACATGCAGGGGGAGCAGCCGATTTTTGTGTGGCAACGTCAGGATAATGTAATACTCCAGCTGTCACGGCTACAGCTTTTTGCTACCGTATATCCGTATCTGTCCTATTCCCTTTATGAAGATTTTGCGGAGGGTACTTTGGAAATCCCGGATACGGTTTCGGAGGAAGAACTTCGTGAGCTCTATGAAGTCACGAATATGGAGGAAAGCCTGTTCCGACTTACTTATGAAAAACCGGATACAGATGCGAACAAAAATAACTATATTATGGCTCCTTTTCGTGGTTTACTGGCTGTTTTGGTGATTTTAGCGGGACTGGCGGCGGATATGTTTTTCCAACAGGACTTAGAGGCCGGTGTTCTGGACAGTGTGTCTGCGAGAGGCCGGCGCAAAAGAGTGTATGTATATCAACTGGCGACGATGCTTCCTATGGCAGCAGCGGTGCTGATTGCCATGTGGTTTACCGGAGACTTTACCGGTGTCGGTAAAGAGCTTTTGTGGATGGGGCTGTATGTAGCCGGCAGTATGTTTTTCTGTAACATAGTCAGAAGAATTTGCCGTCGAACCAGATGGTTGGGAGTGGCTATGCCGCTGCTGTTGATAGGACTTATGCTGCTCAGCCCAATTTTCCTGGATTTAAGAAAATTCAGAGTGGTGCAGTTGCTGTTGCCTTCTTACTATTATCTGAGCGGATTGCATGCCCCGAGATGGATTGTGCCGATGATTGCGTATGTGGCGGCGGGGGCTGCGGTGAATTATGTTATAAGTAAATGTGCGGAAAGACGTTGAGACAAGCGTTAAGAAAAATCTGTGGTACATTGTTTTAAAAACCTGATATGAGAAAAGCTGTAGAACCGGAAAGCGGAAACAGCGAAAAACAGGAGAAAGCGTAGTCCGGTATGGCAAAAACGGAGACGATATGGAAACGAATTGACAGGAAAGAGGAGCAGGCTGCATGACATTCAATTTTGAAGAAGAATTGAAGAAACTTCCCAAGGAACCGGGAGTTTATATCATGAGAGATGACAAGGATGTCATTTTATATGTGGGGAAAGCGATTAACCTGCATAACCGCGTGCGCTCTTATTTTCGGGAAAACATCGGCAGAGGCCCCGCCATCGATAAGATGGTGCAGCTGATTGCCCGGTTTGAATACATTGTGACGGATTCCGAGCTGGAAGCGTTGGTGCTGGAGAACAATCTGATTAAGGAATACTCTCCTAAGTATAATACCCTGTTAAAGGATGATAAGACATATCCTTACATCAAGGTGACCATGGGAGAGGAGTATCCGAGGGTTTTGTTTTCCCGTACCATGAAAAAGGATAAGTCGCGATATTTCGGCCCATACACCAGCGCAACAGCGGTAAAGGATACCATTGACCTTTTAAATAAGCTGTACAATCTGCGCACCTGTAATCGGAATTTACCCCGGGATACGGGGTTGGAGCGTCCCTGCTTAAATTATCATATTAAGCAGTGCCTTGCACCCTGTCAGGGGTATGTCAGTAAGGAGCAGTACAGAGAGCAGGTGAATCAGGCGCTGGAGTTTCTAAACGGTAACTACAATATGATTCTGAAGGATCTTGAGGCAAAGATGAAGGCAGCGGCTGAAGTGCTTGATTTCGAAGCGGCGGCAGGCTACCGTGATTTATATAACAGTGTGAAGCAGGTTTCCCAGAAGCAGAAGATTACGGAGGGCGTAGGCGAGGATAAGGATATCATAGCCCTGTACCAGGACGAGGCAGAGGCAGTGGTTCAGGTATTCTTTGTAAGAGACGGTAAGCTGATCGGCAGAGAACATTATTATATGACGCACGTGTCGGAAAATAAGGCGGCGACATTGGGCGACTTTGTGAAACAGTTTTATGCAGGTACGCCCTTCCTTCCCAGAGAGTTAATGCTGCAGTATGAAATCGAGGATATGGAGCTGATTGAGAAATGGCTTACAGAACGCCGGGGCGGCAGAGTTTATGTAAAGGTGCCGAAAATCGGTTCCAAGGAAAAGCTGGTGGAGCTGGCGGCACAAAATGCGAAGCATGTTTTGGAACAGGACAGAGAGCGGCTGAAGCGCGAGGAAGGTAGAACCATCGGTGCGGTAAAGGAGATTGCGGAAATCCTCGGACTGGAGCGCATTGAACGCATGGAAGCCTTCGACATTTCCAACATCAACGGTTTTGAAAATGTGGGCTCCATGATTGTATTTGAAAAAGGAAAGCCTAAGCCCAGCGACTATCGGAAGTTCCGTATCAGGACGGTTTCGGGACCGGATGATTACGCCTGCATGCGTGAGGTGCTCACAAGGCGATTTACCCACGGTATGGAGGAGCGGGAGGAGCTTAGGGAAAAGGAGCTGGATAACGAGTACGGCAGCTTTACGAAATTCCCCGACCTGCTGATGATGGACGGAGGCAGAGGACAGGTTAATATTGCGTTGTCTGTGTTGGAGGAGCTTCGCATTAATATCCCTGTTTGCGGTATGGTAAAGGATGACAATCACAGGACAAGGGGACTGTACTTTAATAATGTGGAGCTGCCCATTGATACCCGTTCCGAGGGCTTTAAGCTGATTACAAGGGTACAGGACGAGGCGCATCGGTTTGCCATCGAGTATCATCGCTCTCTGCGGAGTAAGTCTCAGGTGAAGTCGGTTCTGGATGACATTCCCGGCGTGGGTCCCGCCAGAAGAAAGGCGCTGATGCGACACTTTAAATCCTTAGAAGAGATTAAGAATGCAACGGTGGAGGAGCTGCTGGAGGTGCCGGAGTTGAATCGGAAAGCAGCGGAGGATATTTGCGATTTCTTCCGTAAAAAACAGGTTTCCTCCGCTTCACAATAACTTTTGTGTATGATACAATGAGCGTATAAGCGACGAACGCAGCGAAAGTATTCCGTATGCTGCGTCCGGCACGGGCAGCGGCATTTTCGTATGCTTCCTGTGCCGTGACTGCTTGCAGACAAAGGAACAGGAAGCGTACGGAGATGTGTCGTGGCTGCTTGCAGGCAAAGGAACATGACGCGTACGAAGGTGTGTCGTGACTGCTTGCAGACAACGACATAAGGAATACATGAACTATGTGAGTGCAACGGACATCCCGAAAACTCTGTTTTCGGGATGATAAGATGATAAGAATTAAAATGAGCCGGGGAACCGCGCGGAAAAGAGGTAAATATGGCATATGTTGCTCTGACGGAACTAATTGAGAAGATGAAGCTGGATAACCTGACCCCCGAATTGGACGTGAAAAGCAGCAGGATTACCCAGTCGGATGTAAACCGACCGGCGCTTCAGATGACGGGCTTTTTCGAGCACTTTGATGCTACCCGTGTCCAGGTTATCGGTTTTGTGGAATATACTTATATGGAAAGGCTGACCGATGAGCGTAAGCGCGAGATTTACGACGAACTGATGGAATATGATGTTCCGGCGTTTGTTTTCTGCCGGGAGCTGCAGCCAGACCCGATTTTCCTGCAGGCGGCAGTTGCACATCGGATTCCGGTGCTTGCCACAAAGAAATCCACCTCCGGCTTTATGGCGGAAGCCATTCGTTGGCTGAACGTAAAGCTTGCTCCCTGCATCTCCGTGCACGGTGTACTGGTGGACGTATACGGCGAAGGTGTGCTGATTACCGGAGAGAGCGGCATCGGTAAGTCCGAGGCGGCGCTGGAGCTGATTAAGAGAGGTCACCGTCTGGTAACGGATGATGTGGTTGAGCTGCGTAAGGTAAGTGACGATACACTGATTGGTACGGCTCCTGATGTGACAAAGCATCTGATTGAGCTGCGCGGTATCGGTATCGTGGATGTAAAGGCGCTGTACGGTGCCTGCGCGGTAAAGGACACTGCAAGTATCGACTTGGTGATTCGTCTGGAGGATTGGGATAAGGATAAGGAGTACGACAGACTTGGTCTGGAGGAGACTTATACGGAATATCTGGGCAACAAGATTGTATGCCATAACATTCCCATCCGTCCCGGTCGTAATCTGGCGATTATCTGTGAGTCGGCAGCGGTAAATCACCGTCAGAAGAAGATGGGTTACAATGCGGCACAGGAGCTGTATGCCCGTGTACAGAACTCCCTTGCAAAGAGAAGAGAGGAAGAGGAATAGGCTATGAGCAAATATGCTTTTGGTGTGGATATCGGCGGTACTACGGTAAAGATTGGCTTGTTTGATGAGGAAGGCAGTCTGCTTGATAAATGGGAAATTCCCACTGTCCGTGACAATAACGGGGAAGCTATTTTGCCGGATGTGGCGAAAAGCATCCTGGGAAAGATGGCGGAAAAGGAAATCGCGGAAAGCGCTGTGGTAGGAATCGGTGTAGGTGCGCCCGGAGCGGTGGATAACGACGGTGTGCTGGTAGGCGGTGCCGTAAACCTGGGCTGGGGCGTATTCAGCATACCCGAAGCGATGAATGCATATATTAAGGTACCGGTAAAGGCGGCAAATGATGCTAACGTAGCTGCATTCGGCGAAATGTGGCAGGGCGGCGGTAAGGGCTGCAAAAATCTGGTTGCCGTAACGCTGGGAACCGGCGTTGGCGGCGGCATTATTGTGGATGGAAACATTCTGACCGGTGCGGTAGGTGCCGGCGGTGAAATCGGTCATATTCACATCGAAGATGCGGAAACGGAAGAGTGTGGCTGTAAGAATAAGGGCTGTCTGGAGCAGTATGCTTCGGCTACCGGTATTGTGCGACTTGCGAAAAGACGTCTGGCTGAGGATGATAAGCCCAGTCAGCTGCGCGGCGCAGAGCTTACTGCCAAGGCGGTGTTTGATGCGGTAAAGGAAAAGGATGAGGTAGCGACGGAGATTGCAACCCGTTTCGGTGAGTATCTCGGTAAGGGTCTGGCAGCAGTGGCAGGCGTGGTAAACCCGGAGGTATTTGTTATCGGCGGCGGTGTTTCCAAGGCAGGAGATATTCTGCTTACCTTTATTGAGCCGGCATTTCAGACCTATGCTTTCAGAATGTGCAGAGACGCAAAGTTTGCGCTGGCAAAGCTTGGAAATGACGCGGGCATCTACGGAGCTGCAGGTCTGGTTCTGCGATAAGGCACGTTCCGAAGGACGGCAAAGAATGCCGTGAATCAATAGAAAACAGGAATAGGACGGTAAATAAATGATTAGCGAAGCAGTTGTGCAGGCGTTAAAGAGTTTTGTACCGGAAGAGAATATTTATATACAGGAGCCCATGGCAAAGCACACCACTTTCCGAATCGGCGGTCCGGCAGACTGCTTTATACAGCCGGAAAGTGAGGAGCAGCTGATGCGGATACGACAGTATCTGGATAAGGTAGAGCTCCCCTGGTTCATTTTAGGAAACGGCAGTAATCTTCTTGTCAGCGATGCGGGTTTTCCCGGGGTGATTTTGCAGGTGGGACATCGGATGAACCGTATCACCGTAGAGGGCTGTAAAATCCGCGCACAGGCGGGGGCAACATTAGCACAGGTGGCGAAGGCAGCACTGGATAGCGGTCTGACCGGTTTTGAGTTTGCGGCGGGTATTCCTGGCACTGTGGGCGGCGGCGTGGTAATGAACGCAGGCGCCTACGGCGGAGAAATGAAACAGGTAGTGGAAACGGTTACCGTGCTGGATAAGCAGGGTGAGCGCATGGAAATCATGAATTGCGATATGGAATTCGGTTACCGCACCAGTGCAGTGAAGAACCGCAATTTTACGGTAACGGAGGTGCTGTTTTCCCTGACTGAGGGAAATCCGGAGGAAATTAAGGCACTTATGGACGATCTTGCGTCGCGAAGAAGAGAAAAGCAGCCTTTGGAATATCCCAGTGCAGGAAGTACCTTTAAACGCCCGGAAGGCTATTTTGCGGGCAAGCTGATTATGGATGCAGGTTTACAGGGCTTCCAAATCGGTGGAGCAAAGGTTTCCGATAAACACTGCGGCTTTGTGATTAATGCGGGCGAAGCAACTGCGGAGGATGTGCGAAATGTCATTCGCCATGTGCAGGAGCAGGTAAAAGAGAAATTCGGTGTCAGCTTGGAAACGGAAGTAATGTTTTTGGGGTTTTAGGAGATTACAATGAGATTTGTAGTTGTGACGGGAATGAGCGGCGGCGGTAAAAGTACCGCCCTGAAGATGCTGGAGGATGCAGGGTTTTATTGTGTGGACAACCTGCCTGTTTCCCTTGTGGAAAAGTTCATGGAACTGGTTTCCATGCCAAACAGTGAAATCAGCAAGGTGGTATTAGGGCTGGATGTGCGCGCGGACCAATCCTTCGAGGAAGCGACGAGAACCCTGACTCAGCTAAAAGAAAAAGGCTATGAATTCGAAATTCTGTTTATGGATGCCGATGAAAAGGCACTGATTAAGCGGTATAAGGAGACAAGAAGAATCCACCCTCTTGCGGCAGACGGAAGAGTGGAGGATGGTGTCCGTAAGGAGCGTAAGGCGCTGGATACCATTCGCAGCAGTGCAGATTATGTGATTGATACTACAAACCTGCTGACGAGAGAATTAAAAACGGAGCTGGACCGTATTTTTGTAAAGAACGAGGAATATAATAGTCTCATGGTAACGGTCATGTCCTTCGGCTTCAAGCACGGAATTCCGGTGGACGCGGATTTGGTTTTTGATGTAAGGTTTTTGCCGAATCCGTTTTATGTAGATAATCTGAAGCAAATGACGGGTAACGATAAGGAGGTACAGGATTTCTGTAAATCCTTTGAGGAAACCGGGATTTTTATGGATAAGCTGACAGATATGTTAAAGTTTCTGATTCCTAATTATGTCAAGGAAGGCAAGTACCGTCTGGTGGTGGCGATAGGCTGTACGGGCGGTAAGCACCGCAGTGTGACGCTTGCAAATGAACTGTATGAGCGCATGAAGAATCAGGGTAACTACGGAATCAAGCTGTATCATCGGGACGTGGCGTTATAGCCGGCATTGATTGCGTAAATCGGATAGCTGATGTGTAAGGTGGAATCGTTTTGGATGCCGTAAGGGCGTTGGGTTCCGAAAAGAGAGGATGAAAGCGAGAAAGCAAATGTCATTTTCCAGTGATGTGAAAGAGGAATTGGCGAGAAACATCAGTCCCGCAAGGCATTGCCAGATTGCGGAGCTGGTTGCCATATTGAGCTTTTGCGGGCAAATCGGCAGGGATGAATCGGGTAATTATACCATAGGATTTCAGACAGAGAATGAGGCCGTTGTCAGAAAAGGCTTTACATTATTGAAAAAAACATATAATATAGATACTGGTGTTCCTCTGACCGGGGATGTAATGCAGGGTTTATTGGAGAAAATCGGTAATCCCGACGAGCCGGTGAACCAACTGCTGATTAAAAGCACCTGCTGTCAGAGAGCTTTCCTGCGGGGGGCTTTCCTGAGTGTTGGGTCTATGAGCGATCCGGTAAAGGGATATCATCTGGAGTTTGACTGTTTTGATAAAGAAAAGGCGGAGCAGCTGCAACGGGTAATTGCAGGCTTCGACATCGAATCTAAGATTATACTTCGTAAGAAATATCATGTGGTTTACCTAAAGGAAGGCTCCGGTATCGTAGACCTTTTGAATGTCTGCGGGGCTCCGGTTTCCCTGATGAATCTGGAGAATACCCGGATTCTGAAGGAGATGAGAAATTCCGTGAACCGCCGGGTAAACTGTGAAACAGCCAATATTACAAAAACAGTAAATGCAGCGGCAAGACAGGTTGAAGATATTGAATATCTTCGTGCGCACTACGGCTTTGGTAATCTTCCGGAGAATTTACGGCAGATGGCAGAGGTTCGTTTAGAGCATGCCGATGCGCCCCTAAAGGAGCTTGGTGACTACTTCCATCCTCCCATCGGCAAATCGGGAGTAAATCACAGGTTGCGTAAGCTGAGTGAACTTGCTGAAAAGGTCAGGTCCGGGAAGCCATAGCGGAGTACGGAAAGGTCATACCCGAGAAGCCATAGCGGAGTGCTGAAAAGGTCAGACCTGCGAAGCAATGGTGGACTTGTGAAAGAGACCGGGAGCGCTGTAAAAGAGATGCCGTAAGGCAAAGAGGAGGAGAATTATGACTAAGAGGAATGTACAGATTTGTCTGGAGAACGGACTGGAGGCAGGCTTGGTTGCACTGCTGGTGCAGGAAGCAAGCAAGTATGACAGCAAGGTTTACATCTTGTCCGGCGAAAAGAGAGTGAATGCAAAGAGTATTATGGGCATGATGAGTCTGAGCCTGAATAACGGTGAGGAGCTTACCGTAACCGCAGAGGGCGAGGACGAGGAAGCAGCCGTAGCCGGTATGGAAAGCTTTTTACAGGGGAAGTAGGGGCGACACAGCCGGAGTGTTTTGCGAGGCGGAGGGGGCTTTGGTGAAGCCTGCGTGAAACTGCATATGAAAGATAGAACGGAATCTCACAGTAGTTGAGGTTCCGTTTTTCACATTATGGGAAAGGGCAGTAAATCTCAAAATGATTTTGACAAAAATTTGTCAAGGTGATATAATAAGCGCAGCACATAGGCAGGGAAACCTGCTGAAAATAGAGCATATAAATAATAAGATAAAAACGGAGGACGATAGTATGTTAGTTTCTGCAACAGAAATGCTGAAGAAGGCAAAAGCAGGTCACTACGCAGTAGGTCAGTTCAATATCAACAATCTGGAGTGGACGAAGTCCATTCTCCTAACAGCAAAGGAGTGTAAGTCCCCTGTTATTCTTGGTGTATCCGAGGGTGCAGGTAAGTATATGGGCGGTTATCATGCGGTAGTTGGTATGGTAAACGGTTTGCTGAAGGATTTGGACATCGACGTTCCCGTAGCACTTCATTTGGATCACGGTTCCTTTGAGGGTTGCTATAAGTGTATCGAGGCGGGCTTCTCCTCTATTATGTTTGACGGTTCCCACTACGCAATCGAAGAAAATGTAGAGAAGACGAAGGAGCTGGTTGCTGCAGCACACGGTAAGGGTATTTCCATCGAGGCTGAGGTTGGTTCCATCGGCGGCGAGGAAGACGGCGTTGTAGGTATGGGCGAGTGTGCAGACCCTAAGGAGTGTAAGGCAATCGCGGATTTGGGCGTAGATTTCCTTGCAGCAGGTATCGGAAACATCCACGGTAAGTACCCTGAGAACTGGAAGGGACTTAGCTTTGAAACTCTGGATGCGGTACAGCAGCTGACCGGAGACCTTCCTCTGGTACTTCATGGCGGTACCGGAATCCCTGCAGAGATGATTCAGAAGGCAATCTCCCTCGGTGTTGCGAAAATCAACGTAAATACCGAGTGCCAGCTTGCATTCGCAGAAGCAACCCGTAAGTATATCGAGGAAGGCAAGGACCTTCAGGGCAAGGGCTTCGACCCTCGTAAGCTCTTAGCGCCCGGCGCGGAAGCAATCAAGGCTACCGTAAAGGAAAAGATGGAGCTGTTCGGTTCCGTTGGCAAGGCGTAAGGGTTGGAATAACAGAGGTAGATTTAAGATAGAGATGTAAGAATAAAGACCGCACCAAATTCGGCAGAGACCGGGTTTGGTGCGGTTTTTTGTTATGGGAAAGATAATATTGTACTATTTTGAAAAATCAGATACAATATAAATGAAAGTGAGGTGTGGCGTATGTGTTCAAAAAGTGAATTGCAAGCTGTAACGCAGAGTGTAATACAAGCTACGGAAGATCTGCTGGCAGATAAGATATATAAAATTATTTTGTATGGTTCGTACGCCAGAGGAGATTTTGATTTAGAGTCAGATGTGGATATTTTGATTATTTTAAACTGTGCTCATGAAGAAGTTAGGGCGTATCGCGCGGAAATAAGCAAAATCGCCAGTCGGATTAGCCTTGCAAATGATGTTGAGGTTTCACTCCTGTTGATAGATAAAGACTCCTTTGAAGAGAGGATAAAAATATTGCCGTTTTATCAGAATGTGGAGAGGGAAGGAGTTGCAATATATGGATAAGGGAGCAATAGAACTTTCCCAATATAGATTTGAGCAGGCACAGCAATGTATCAGGTCGGCAAAAGTGTTGGTTTAGGTAGAAGATTATAAAGGGGCTGCAAATCGTTCGTACTATGCTATTTTCCATGCTATGCGAAGTGTGCTGGCTCTTGAAAAGGTAGATTTTTCGAAGCATTCCGGTGTGTCGGCATACTTTAGAAAGCAATATATTAAAACAGGGATATTTGAAATAGAGATGTCTGATATTATCAGCAGTGCGTTTGATATCAGAAGCAATAGTGACTATGACGATTTCTATGTGATTTCAAAGGAAGAAGTAGAAGAGCAGATTTCAAATGCGGCCAAATTCTGTGAATGTGTGAAAGCGTATTTGGATGGAAAGAGTGAGAGATGGTAAATAAAATGCAGTTGAAGTTGGTCACTGGCAACAAAAAGTGGGTATAGTAGAGAAAACATTGAAGTTATCATTGTTTTCTCTATTTTTGTTTGTGGATTGTGACCTTGTTGAGCACGCGAAATAGACAAGATATTGATTCAAGCACAGAGCAAGTTTGATATTAATTCCCGCGGGTACCTTATGATTCAATCTCTTTTAGATGCGAATCCCCGTGATGGTGAGTGTGCTAGAATCATGTCGGAAGTGCGGAATGTATTTGGAGGAAATGGTAAACTAACAAGTGCAAAGAAATCATAGCTGAAAAGTGTAGGCTTTAGTGTGGAAGAAGAAGGGCCACATTATAAAGTTATTTTCCACGATGAGCGGTATATGTTTACTGTTTCAAAAACCCCTAGTGACTATCGGGAAGGAAAGAATATGATTTCGGAAATTGCTAAAATAATTGAGGTGGAAAGAAAAATTTAGTTTGTTGAAAATAGTAAAAAAAGGTCTGTCCGTGAGTGGTGTGTGGCACTCAGGACAGACCTTTTTTATGTGTTCTCGTTCATTGCATCCAGAAAATTCATCAAAGCGGTTCTCTGCGAGGGGGTCAGCTGATAGATACGGTATATCAGTGGATCCTTTGCAAGTATATCAGATTCATCCTCGGTAAAAAATTCCTGTAGGGACAGACCGAGAGTATTACATATAATGGACAGGATTTCCACGGTGGGATTTTTCTTGCCAAGTTCAACATCTCTCAGATAACTTTGTGAGATGCCGCATAAATTTGCGAGCTTATTTACAGAATATTTTTTTGCTGTTCTAAGGTATGTGATGCGATTTGCTACGTTCATATAGATGTCCTTCCTGTTTTCTCTATAGAGATAGGGTAGCAGATTTATTAAGGAATAATTACGCTTATAAATATTGACAATTATCGTTATAGAGATTAGAATTTAAGCAAATATTTGTTCTGTGCGTGGGAGGTGAAAGAAATGCGTACCGGAAAAAATGACTTTGAAATCCTATGTGAAGAATTGCAGAAAGAGGAAAATCCAATTTATAGCGCGAGAAGAAAAGTAACGGAATATGTAGGAAAGGATTACGATAAGTTTCTGAGGTTAAAAGCGGAGGCGGAAGAGATAGATTTCTATGAACATACCAATACAATGATGTCAGTTGGGGCGCTTACGATAAGCGTAGTAAGTGTTTTCTATAATGATATTATCGAAAGTTTACGTGAGTTGGTGACTATATCGGAGAGAGCAATATGGTCAATATGGGTATACGTGATAGGAATGTTATTAATGACAATGCTGGTTGTTGTGGCGGGTGTTGTTCCGCTTGCGAAATCCCTTAAATATAAATCAGTAGGTAAGTATAGGAAATATATAAGGGTTATTCTTCAGGAGATAGAAAAAGACGAAACTTGGTTTGAGCAGGATGTCCAATAGAAAAGAGCCAGGAACATTAACGAAAAGATAAATACAATGCGAAGAGAGGATAAAAAGATGTTTTGTAGAAATTGTGGAAATGAGATCGGAGAGGGTGCAAAATTCTGTAGTAAATGCGGTACACCTATCCAGGTAGAGGTGCATGTGGAACAGCAAGAAAAATTTAGTGAGAAAAGTCAGCTGTTTAAGCAGATGGACAAGCGAAGAGTGATTGTTGGATTTGTATTCATTGCAATTATTGCGGTGGTGGCTATTGTATTGATTACTCGGGGTATGGCGACAAAAAGAGAAGTAGAAAGGCTTATTAAACTAGGGGATTCCTATTATGAAGCAGGAAGTTATTCTTGGGCAATAGATGCATACGAAGAAGCGCTGCTGTTAGATTCCCATTCGCAGGAGGCAAGAGCTTCAATAAACCGAGCAGAGAAGAAACAGGAAGAGAAGCAGATTGAGAGGGAAGCACAAGCAAAGAAAGAAGCACAGGCAGAGAAAGAAGCACAGGCTCAAAAAGAGGCCGTACCAGAGTGGGCAATTAAAAAGAGTGAAGCAATTGTAGGGAAAGAGGTTGTATTCGGTTCATATATTCAAAAAGCAGGTAAATCAGAGCAGGGAATAGAGTGGACTGTATTAGATGTAGTAGATGGAAAGGCGTTATTATTGAGTAAATATATTCTTGAGATAATGCCTTGGAACGAATATCAAGAGAAAGTTTACTGGAAAGAATGCACTATCAGAAAGTGGTTAAATAATAGCTTTTATAGAGAAGCTTTTTCAGATGAAGAAAAGGAATATATTCTGGAAAACAACGATGACTATGTGTTTTTGCTGTCTAAAAAAGAAGTGGAAAATTACTCGGACAGATTTGATGTACTGACAAGGGCAACAGATTATGCCATTTCCGGGCAAGAAGAGTATGAAAAAGACAGTTTTGTGCCGTGGAGTTTGTGGGGGAGCGTGAATTATAAGAATGAGTATGTGGTGAAAAGTAATAATGACTGGGAAGTGTCAAGCATTTTTGTTGAATGGGATGCGGGTATTCGTCCGGCTATATGGATAGAGTTGGTAGAATAATGCTTATGGGATGTGGTCCCAAAATACAATAATAAAGGTATACACCCTGCATTGCCGAAGCTTGGGCGTGCGGGGTGTTAATATTATGAGAATAAAAAAGAGAGATGAAAAGGGCAAAAGCGAGTAAAAGGTTAGATGAGAAATTTGAAGAGTACACGAGATAATGGGATGAAAAAATGGAAATTGTGTTTGGTGTATGCTTGTGTGGCAATGATGCTGGCGGGATGCGGAAACGGCGCAGATGCGGCAATATCTGCGCAGGCGGAAGCAACGGAGCCTACGGAAGCACCGGAGAAGATATCGGCACCGGTAACTACGGAAATGCCGTCAACATCGTCCGGTCGGGTGTCGGAATCGGCGCTTACCGAGAAGCCAACAGCAACACCCGTAGTTCCGACGGCAACACCCATATCAACGCAGGATGGTGCTCGGGCTAGTGGAAAAAATACTCAAAGTGACTTACCGGAAGCGTATGTTGCGTTATGTAATGAGCGCATAGAGGAATCGCAGGAAGCACTTGATAATATTATGGCGAGCGCAAGAGAAAATGTTTTCTACATTGCGAAAGCATATGCGGAAATTGATAAGCGCGGATATGAGGAATGGGACTCTGCGGAGGACATACTTTCCGATCAGATATTGGATTCCCTTTGCGGCGGTGATCAGGTAGCGAAGTCGGCAGTAGATGCGGCAATCGATGCCTTTCGGGATGGAAACAGTATGTCAGATACCTTTGGGAAGGCTATGGATGCTGCGGTTCAAGAAATTCCTAATGTTGTAAGAGAAGAATTTTTGAAGCAGCTGTTAGGTGAAAGCTTTTTGAAAGGAATCAACATTTATCAGGATACTGTGGGGAGTGCTAATGCCCAAGGAGATTATGCAATTTCGCTTTTGCAGGAACGGATGAGTGAGAGCGTAGATGATTTAGTCCTTTTGCTTACGGCGGAGGAAATTTCCGCAGAGGATTTGCGGGAGTGTGCATACATGGTAGAGGATATTTATAACCTTGTGGCAGAGCTGGAATACCGTTTCTCGCTATCTATGCCGGTTGAAGAGTGGAAGATGCTTAATACGCGGATGTACGCAGATGCTGCAGCATATGAAAATCACTTAATCCGTAAGCACCTGTATGAAACCTATTTGCAGGTAGAACCGGACAAGCTGCAGGATTTTATGGCAGAAAAATCGTGTACGCAGGAGGAATTAAAGGAGATTGGGTTAGATGTTCAGGAATATTACGATTTAACCTTTTTGACGGAATATGCTCCGTACCTTGATTTACAGGATGAATGTCAAACCCTTAGAAGTATGGACTATGCGCAGATGTCGGAAACCTCTAAAAGAAATGCAGTTCTTGGAGCGCTTAACTCGGCATTCGGTAATTTCCTGACAGATATGGTGATGTCGAATGTAATTGAAAATGATGTAGAAAAGGTGTGGCGCATTTATCAGTTTACGGATGCCTGTGAGAAAGCGTTGGCAGAGTGCCGGGGCGGCTTTGACGGTTTGCAGGGGATTCTGAAAGATGTAAACTTTATGGTATATGAGCTGTATAATACCATATACACAACCGGAGATGCTGCCTGTTCCTTAGAGGAACAAAACTATATGTGGTTCATTTTCTGCGACTATTATCAGGGAGACAGGCCGACACTTGATAAGTACCGGGAGAGGATTGATGAGTATTGTAAGGATGTCAGAGCGTATAGGGTCTTCCTTGGCGAATACATAATTCCGGCTCAAAAATCAATCCTTAATATGGGACATGAGGTTAACGCGTCCTATATTCGAAGTCTTGAAAATGAAAAGCGTTGGATGGACGACAGCCTATATAAGCTAACGCAGGTATACGATGCAGCAGATACAATAAACAGCGAGAAGGCTATTGCGGATGCGTATTGTTCCCTGATAGATTTGCTGGTTGAAAAGAACAGCTTTGCGCCGGATACAAAGGTACTGCGAAAAAGTATGTCTGTGCAGGACGTAGGTGGATGCGAGGTATTTATTGCCTCGAAGGAGGAAAAAGAAATTGATGAATATGGCGAACCGTTTTATGTCGAGTTGCAGATTGCCGGACTGGAACGTCTGAGAATATATTCGTATGGGATGAATGTTTGCAAAATTGTCGTAGGAGATAATGATTATGTGACATACGGTATGGGACAGTATGGACTGGTTATATCGGGGCACGTAAGTGATACAAATATTAAAGACTTGGATAACGCTGACAACGTGTGGTATGAAAACTGGAATTTGGCAGAGTGCAATGATTATTTTTCCTATGCAACAAACGGGTTGTTTGAATTATCTTGCATTCCGATTTATCCTGAGAAGGAGGATGAGCTGATAAACAAAGCGGTATTGTGCTTTCGGAAAATACTAAAATAAATTTTAATAAAACTGCAAGACAGGAATGTGAAATTGCCTGTTTTGCAGTTTTTTCCTCGTTACTGTGCAGTTACAGTAAACCGTCTGAGGAGAGGCTGCCGGGAAGTATACTATACCGACCTTCATTTTTTAAGTTTTTCTGAATTTCCTATCCTAAATTATTAAGACAACGAAACACTCTCTTAAATTCCCGAAAGCAAAGTTTAAGGTTGCGGGAACCCTATTGAAATCGCGGAGAAGGGAAGATATACTGTGCTCATCAGGCAGGAATCCGCGAGGGGCGGTAGCGGAAAGGTAGGTGTGAAAAATTCACACGTAGATTTGGGCCGGCGGCTCAAGCTTTGCAGATGCCGGAAAGAGAGGTATATATTATGGAACAGGTTACAGTGAACAGAATGAAGCGGACGCAGTTAATTCTTCTTTTGGCGGCGTTTTTGATGTTGTTTATGGGTGGATGTGCAGGAAAGGCTGACGAGGTCGCAGGGACAGATTTTGCGGCCGGCGCAGATATGACGGACAGCGGATACAGCGGCGAAGAAAATGTGATAGTCAGCGTGTCCAAGTTCAAAACCGCTGTAAAAAGCGGTACCGTGGCGATGCAGGTGTCCGGTGGCGTAGACATTGACCATTTCGGAAGTGACGCATGGTCAGGTGGACGATAGGATAGTCCGCAGTAAAAAGTTTTAAATTTGCTTTCTCCTCCTTTTATGTATGTAGATAAATGTGATGTATCAGAGAAATCCCCGAATGTTCGGTCTACGAATTATTTTGGGGATTTTCTCTTTTTTAAGGTTTTCTTGTGAACTGGTGATGGGAGTATCGTTTTTTTGAGAGGCTTATGTTACAATGACCTCGCGAGCGTTCACGAGCACGCTAAGGGAAAGGGGCAAGTGGCATGGGTAAATTATGGTATGAAAAACCGGCTGTGGAATGGGAGGAAGCGCTTCCTATCGGTAACGGCAGGTTGGGCGGTATGGTGTACGGTGGTGTGGATAGAGAGCTGCTTCAGGTAAATGAGGAAAGCATGTGGTTTGGCGGCTCGGTAAACAGACATAACCCGGATATGAAAAAGAATCTCCCTTTGATTCGGGAGTATCTGGATAGAGGCGAAATCCGAAAGGCAGAAAAGCTCATGGAGGTTGCCATGTCCGGTTGCCCTGACAGTATGCACTCTTACCAGTCTCTGGGAGAGGTTCATTTCTTCTTTGACGAGCTGGAGAACGCCAGAGCGCGGAAGAGTAATAAAATCGGCACCATGGAGCTTTGTCCCGGTACGGAGGAGTTCAAGAGAAGCCTTGACTTGGAAACGGCCGTAGCAGAGGTTTCCTATCGCGTGGGAAATACAAGGTATCACAGAGAATATTTTGCATCTAAGCCTGCGGACTGCATTGTGATGCGCTTTGTAGCGGAGGGTGATGGTACTATCAGCTTTTTGTCCAGGCTGCGCAGGGGAAAATGGTTCGATGGTGTGAAAAAGATTGGTAGCAACGGCATTCTGCTTTACGGCAACTTGGGCAGAGGCGGCTGTGAATTTGCCATGGAGATGCGTGCGAGGGCGTTTGGCGGCACGGTGGAAACCGTGGGTGAATGCTTAAAGGTTGAAAATGCAAAACAGGTGGAGCTTTTCTTTACGGCAGATACCACTTATCAATATAGCGGAGCGGAAAAAGATGCCTGGGTAAAGGCTTATCTGGAAAAGGATATGCCTCTTGCGGCAGGGCTGACGGATGAGCTGTCAGAACTGGAAAGAGAGGAGTATCGCTATCAGGCGGCGTTACAGGCGTTTCTGGAGGAGAAGCTGGCGCAGAAGCTTGAGGGCGCTATGGCGAAATCCTATGAGCAGTTGAAGGAGGAGCATGTACAGGATTATCGTGCTCTTTACGACCGGTTTGCCTTTGACCTGGAGGGTGCGGAGAATTTCGATGAGACTCCTACGGATGTGCGCCTGACGAAGGCAACGGAGGGAGCGGCAGACATCGGTTTGGGTAAGATGTTATTTGACTTCGGAAGATACCTTACCATTGCGGGAAGCAGGGAGGGCGGCTTGCCCACTACTCTGCAGGGGCTTTGGAACAAGGCGTTTTTCCCGCCCTGGGACAGTAAATATACCATTAATATCAATACGGAGATGAACTATTGGCATGTGGAGAGCTGTAACCTGTCGGATTGCCATATGCCGCTGTTTCGGCTTTTGGAAAAGGTTCAGCGCAACGGTAGGTATACGGCGCGGGAAATGTACGGTTGCCGCGGCTTTGTGGCGCACCACAACACAGATTTGCACGGAGATACGGCACCTCAGGATGTCTGGTATCCCGGCTCTTACTGGACTATGGGCGGTGCGTGGCTTTGTACTCACCTTTGGACCCATTACCTCTACACAAAGGATGTAGCGTTCCTGAAGAAAGCGTTTCCCATTATGGCAGAGGCGGCGTGGTTCTTTGTGGATTTCCTGATTGAAAGAAACGGCTACCTTGTAACAAGCCCTTCCGTGTCGCCGGAAAACAGCTACATATTGCCTAACGGTGAAAGCGGTGCCTGCTGTATCGGAGCCACTATGGATAACCAGATTCTGCGTGACTTATTCAGTGGTTGTATGGGTGCGTGGAAGGCTCTGGATAAAACTGTTCCTGAGGATTGCACTATCGAGGGCGTGGACAGCATCCCTGACTTGATGGAGCAGATTGAAAATTGCATGAACCGTCTGATGCCTGACCGAATCAGCGAGAGCGGTCGTGTTATGGAGTGGATGGAGGATTATCCTGAAGTTGACAAGGGGCACAGACATATTTCTCACTTGTACGGACTGTACCCGGCAGGTCAGATTACCGTGGACGGGACGCCGGAGCTTGCGGAGGCTGCAAAGAAGACTTTGGAGTACCGTCTGGCACACGGAGGCGGTCATACGGGCTGGAGCCGTGCGTGGATTATGAATCATTATGCCAGCCTCTGGGACGGTGAGAAAACTTATGAAAATATTGAAAAGATGTTGGGCGTTTCTACCTATCCGAATCTGTTTGATAAGCATCCGCCCTTCCAGATTGACGGAAACTTCGGTGCCTGCGCGGCTATGAGCCGGATGCTGGTGCAGAGTAGTGAGGAGCGGGTCGTATTGCTTCCTGCTCTGCCTAAGGCATGGGAATCCGGTTCCGTAAGAGGGCTTCGTCTGGTAGGCAATGCGGAAATCTCGCTAAGCTGGAAAAACGGTAAATTGGTAAGTGCAGTAATTCAGGCGGACAGCAATTATGACACTTGCGTCATGTATGGAGAAAGCCGGAAAACGGTGAGCCTGACGGCGGGAGAGAGTCTGGAGCTGACATTTCAATAGGGATAGTGCAAGGAGTCAACAGAATCGCTTGGGCGAATGGTTGCGCGAGTGATTGGGCGTAGTTTCTTAAAAATAAGATGTTCTCAGAATGGAGATTGGTATGCGGGACTTGTTTGAAATCATAAAGGCAGCAGATTTGGAGGAATTAAAGGAGTTTCTGGTGGAATATCCCAGAGGGATGGATGTGCAGACGGAAGAAGGCAGCTGGGCATTGCATGAGGTGATGCGCCGGGGCGACTTAGAGATGGCGATGTTTGTAGTGGAATATGCTATCGTAAACTTAAATCTGCTGGATGATATGGGAAATACGGTGCTGCACTACGGTGTGGAGTCCGGTAATCTGGAGCTGGTAAAGTATCTGGTGGAGCGGGTGGATTCTCCCATCGGCTGGGCGAACCGCAAGGGTGAAACGCCTTTCGACCGGGCAATGAATCTTGGTAAAAAGGAGATTCTTTCCTACTTTGAGGAAAAAATCGGAGCAAAGGCAGAGGATTTATACCATAATCCTATCCTGCGCGGGATGCATCCCGACCCGTCCATTGTGCGGGTGGGCGAGGATTATTACATGGTAAATTCCTCTTTCCTGTTCTTCCCTTGTATTCCCATTTCCCATTCCCGGGATTTGATTCATTGGGAGGTAATCGGTCATGCCATTACCAATTCCGAATGGGGCAGGTTAAAGGGGCTGGACGGCGGCAGAGGCTACTGGGCGCCGGATATTTCTTATAATGAGGGTAGGTTTTACATTACGGCGACTTATCGCCTGAATGAGGGCGGTATGCCCCAGAGATTGCAGATGGTTACCTCCTCTGATAAGCCGGAAGGACCTTATTGCGAGCCTGTTTTTCTGGATGAGGACGGCATCGACCCGTCTATCTTTACGGATTTGGACGGCAGACGCTACATGCTGTTAAACAGGGGCGCACGGATTTTTGAAATCAGTAAGGATGGAAAGAAAATCCTGTCAAAGCCGAAGCTGCTCTGGTATGGTGAAAACAAGAAGGCTTCCGAGGGTCCTCACCTGTTATACAAGGATGGCTATTACTATTTGTTTATGGCAGAGGGTGGAACCGGTAAGGGACATCGGATTACCGTAGCCCGTTCCAAGACGCTGATGGGCGTCTACGAGAGCTGCCCTTATAACCCGATTTTGCGTCAGTGGGACGAGAATGGAAGATTGCAGTGTTGCGGTCACGGCATGCCTGTGGAGACTCCGGAGGGAGACTGGTACATGGTTTATCTGTGCAACCGTTCGGAAACTGCGAGATATGCTTTGTTGGGACGGGAAACCTCTATGGACCCTATTACATGGACTGCGGATGGCTGGCCGATTGTGAATTCGCTGCGAGGTCCTTCTGACTTACAGAAGAAGCCTTTCCCCGGAAAGGATTGGATACCCACAGAGGGCGAGGAGTATTTTTCGCCGGAAGAGGGCTTTTGGGGAGAATGGTCCACCATCCGGGGCTTTGAGCCGGGAACCTTTGTGGGTGAGGGCGGAGAAATTCTGATTCAGGGTAACGGAAGAGATTTGAATACCTCCGATTATACCAGTCTGTTATTGAAGCATCAGAAGGACTTTGCTTTTGAGATGAGCTGTAGGGTGAAGGTGGAAGAGACCGTTGCAGAGGCTTCCGGGGACTGGGATGCAGGTTTGACCTGTTATTATGATGAGAACAGCTATCTGAAGCTGGCACTTGCAAACAGATGTGGAAAATACGGTATTCTGGCAGCGGAATATGTGGATGACAGATATGTAAGCGAGGAATTCCTGCCCTTGACAGAGGAGGCTGTGAGATTGGCGGCGGAGTGTGTAAGCTTCAAAATCGTAACCGAGGATTTAAAGCGCAGCTTATATTATCGACTTGCAGGCGAGGAATGGATTCCGGCAGCAGTGTTTGAGAAGACTTCATATTTAAGTAGCGAAGGATTGAAAAAGGGAAAACGATTTACCGGAGCGGCAGCAGGAATTTATGTGAACGGAACCGTAAAGGGTCGCTTCATAAATTTCAAAATGTAAGGCTTGAGAAGAGTTGAAACCGTTAAAGAGGTGGAAGCTCTTGAAATAAAAAAGCTCCCATAAAAGGGAGGATGCCAAGGAACTGTGTTCCTTGGCATTTATTATGAAAAAGTTTTTTAGTAAACAAGTAAATCTCTTATCTGTTGTTTATGGTTTTAGTATAATAAAAGAAAATGTCTAAACAATGAGATTAAATTGAAAAAACATTGAACGATTTGTGAACAAAATATGAATGACACTTTTTTAACGTTCTTTCAATTTCTCCGGTTCGGGATACTCTACACCAAACGTATCTACCGTTACAGTCTCTATTACCTGAGGCTCCAAAGGCTTATCGTGCCAGTCGGTTCTGCAATCCGCGATGGTATTTACAACCTCCATACCCTCAACAACCTTACCGAAAGCGGCATACTGACCGTCGAGGTGAGGAGAATTCTTGTGCATAATAAAGAACTGGCTGCCTGCGGAGTCGGGAATCATGGTTCTTGCCATGGAAAGCACACCCTCTGTATGCTTTAAATTATTCTCCCAACCGTTCTGTGAAAACTCTCCCTTAATGCAGTAACCGGGACCGCCTGTACCGGTACCGTTAGGGCATCCTCCCTGAATCATAAAGCCCTTGATAACGCGGTGGAAAGTCAGTCCGTTATAGTAGCCCTTTGAGATGAGGCTGATAAAGTTGTTAACGGAGATAGGTGCAATTTCGGGATAAAGCTCTGCCTTGATAACAGCGCCGCCTTTCATAGTAAAAGTTACAATCGGATTCTGTGCCATGATATTTTTCCTTTCTTGTTACATATTTGTCATGTATAATTAATTGTAACCGAAAAGGGAAAACCCGTAAAGAGGAAAGTAGACAGGTATGAGTTATTTCAAGAAGATAGCGGTCTCCGTGAAGGATGACGCGCCGGTTAAAATCGCAGAACGTGGAGCAGGGACAGAAGGAATCGCAGAACGCGGAGCAGGGACAGAAGGAATCGCAGAACGTGGAGTAGGGCTAGATGGAACTGCGGAATACGGAACCGGAACAGACGGTAAGGCGGCAAATGGGAGCGGGATACTGTACATCACGGATGATGTGACGATAGCCCGCAGTCTCCGTGCGGAAGACAAGGCGGTTGTAATTTATCTCCATGAGGGAAATGCTTCGCAGGACTTTTCCAACTTTTTATATGCGGTGGAAGATCCCGAAAATTTAAGTGAGGATTATGTAGAGAGAGTATATCGAAGGTTCCGTGGACTTCCGTGGAAAATTCTGGAAACAGAGCGGTGTATTGTGCGGGAGACTACAGTAGAGGATGTGGAAGCCTTTTACGAGATATACAGTCATCCGTCCGTGACAGAGCACATGGAGGGACTTTATCCGGATGTTGAGGAAGAAAAACAATATGTCAGGGATTATATTGCAAAGGTATATACCTTTTATGAGTTCGGTGTGTGGACGGTACTGGAGAAAAGTAGCGGGGCGGTAATCGGAAGAGCCGGGTTGTCCTGCCGAGAGGGCTACGAGGAGCCTGAGCTTGGCTTTATCATCGGCGTACCGTGGCAGAGGAAGGGGTATGCAGAAGAGGTGTGCCGAGCAATTTTGCAGTTCGGACGGGAGGAGCTTGGTTTTGAGAAAATACAGGTTTTGGTGGAGTCGGAAAATGAGCCGTCTTTAAGACTTTGCAGAAAGCTCGGATTCCGGGGAGAAGAAGAGAACGAGATAAAAGGAAAGAAATACATTCGAATGTTGACAGAGTAGGAACTTGGCAGCCGGTACTAAAAATGCCGCTGATAACGAAAAAAGAGAGATGTGTTACCACATCTCTCTTGTCGCTGGTGACCATACTTTCAAATAATATGGATATCGTATGCAATCAGCAAAACATTTTTTACAATGCACTGTACGATGATAACTCCAATCATGATATAGAAGTAAATTGGCCGAAACAGGAATCCCTTAATCCGATTACGAGTCAGAATACTCAAGGTATGACTGACCATAAAGGGTATCAACAGAAACGCCGCATATACGATAACCGGATGATGCAGAAAGCTCTGTATAAAGTGCCCTTGGAAAAAGAGAACCAATGCCCTTGTTCCGCCACACCCGGGACAGTAAAGCCCTGCGGTGGAATAGAGGGAACAGGGTGGCAACGTTTTTCTTAAATCAATTTGGAAGAACCATAACAGAAACCAGCAAACTCCGATGAGAATGCATAAGCCAATACAGACATAATAGCATTTTCGGGAGAACGCCGCCTTATCTACGCCATGCATACGTTGTCAACAACTTACATCAGGCTGTTCAACAGAGCGCCAGCCTCAGCAAAGCCAGCAACAACCATTACTGCAGGGATCAGAGCGATGATACCGCAAACCAGACCTGCAATAGCCATACCCTTACCGGAATTCTTCTTGATGCCGACACCACCTAAGATAACAGCGATCAAGGAAAGGATGAAGGGTATTACGGGCAAGCAACAAGAAAGCAGCAAGGACAAGATACCGCATACCATTGAAGCTACGCCAAAACCAACACCAGTCTTCTGTGTCTCCATGATTAAATCCTCCTCATATGTAGTATTTTGTGATGCCTGAAATGTATGCGAAAAAACAAACATCCCAAGCTCGTATCCCGTTCAGTATAGCATTGATTTATTTAGAGTGTCAAGATAAATCAAACAGTAAAAAGGCTAATTTGCAATATTTGGCAAATGTCCTAAAAAAACGTAATTGAAGTGTGGATAATGTTCAAAAAGCAACATGAAAAAATGTAGAAAATTTCTTCAGAGCAAGGCTCGACAGGTAAAAAGGTCAAAAAAATACATTGTGCTTGTTTTGCGAGGAGAAGTATAATATACGTCAGAAGGTACACTTTTTGAAATATGCGGTTACAGACCGGTAAATTGCCCACATGGCTGAAAGAGGAAAATCGTTACCGGAATTGAAAACCCGCAATTGCTGAGAATGGAGGAACAATTATGTATCAGGCAAAGGAAGAGAGATACGAAACAATGCGCTATAACCGGTGTGGAAACAGCGGACTGCTGCTTCCGGCTGTGTCCTTGGGACTTTGGCATAATTTCGGGTCCGACGGAAATTTTGAGAATATGAAGGATATGTGCTATACCTCCTTTGACAACGGTATTACACATTTCGATTTAGCGAACAATTACGGACCTGAACCGGGTGCGGCGGAAATTAACTTTGGACGAATCCTGCAGGAGGGACTGGGTGCTTATCGTGACGAACTGGTGATTTCCACAAAGGCGGGCTATGAAATGTGGTCGGGACCTTACGGAAACTGGGGCAGTAAGAAGCATCTGGTGTCCAGCCTTGACCAGAGCTTAAAACGTATGGGACTGGAATATGTAGACATTTTCTACCATCACAGGCCGGATCCGAATACGCCTCTTGAGGAGACTGCAAGAGCCCTTGATGGCATTGTAAAGAGCGGTAAGGCACTGTATATCGGTATCTCCAACTATAATAAGGAGCAGACCATTGCGATTGCAAACCTGTTCCGCGAGATGGGAACGCCGTTTATTATTAACCAGAGAAAATATTCCATGCTGGAGCGTTCCATCGAGAAGGACGGGCTGAAGGATTATGCGGCAGCAAACGGCATCGGAATTATTACATTCAGCCCCCTGGCACAGGGACTGCTGACGGATAAATACCTTCACGGCATCCCGGAGGACAGCCGCGTCCGCAGAGACGGCAGATTTTTGAAAGAAAATGCGATTACGGAGGAAGTGGTTGCAAAGGTTAAGCAGCTGAATGAAATTGCAGCACAGCGCGGACAGACTCTGGCACAGATGGCACTCGCGTGGATTCTCAGGGATGGTGATATTACCAGTGTCCTGATTGGTGCATCCCGCCCTGCGCAGATTCTGGATAATGTGGAAGTCATTCAGAATACTACTTTCAGCGACGAGGAACGCCGCCGAATCGATGAGATTCTGATGTAAGATATAGGTGGAATGATTGTTCGGAGAGGTTTCTTTGCAGGAACAGAACCGGATGTTCAAAAAAGCTCCGACCGGAGAGGGCTCTCCCCGGCTGGAGCTTTTTAAGTGCACGATATTTAGCGGCCGTAGAAAATCTGTGCGATAGGAGAATCGGGAGACAGGATAACTGTCTTGTTGTCTCCGGTCATGGAAATCTTTAATGCGTCCAGACTTCTTACGAAGGAGTAGAACTCCTGCTTGGAGGCGTCGTTGTATGCCTCGGAAATGATCCTCATGTATTCTGCTTCGCCCTCAGCGGTCAGGATTTCTGCGTTCTTCTCTGCTTCGGAAAGAAGAATGGCGATTTCCCGATCGGTGGTATTCTTGATTTTCTGTGCTTCAGAGCTACCCTCTGCGGTATAGGTTGCGGCGATGTTGTCACGCTCGGAAATCATACGCTCGTAAACAGCTGCCTTGTTGTCGCTGGGCAGGTCAAGCTTCTTTGTCTCGAAATCAAGAAGCTCGATGCCGTACTGGTCAAGAGAATTACCTACGTTTGCCAAAATGGATGCAGACAGGACACCGTCACGTCCGGAGATTACATCATCCTGTGTAGAGCTACTGATTACGTTTTTCGTAGAGTTATATACGATTGCGTCCAGACGGCTCTCCGCAGCGGGAATGGAGCTGTTCAGGGTCTGTGAAAACTTTACGGGGTCAACAATGCGCCATAGGATGTAGCTGTTGCAAATCATGGTCTTCTTGTCGCTGGTAATAACATCGGAAGAGGACAGGTCGTAGAGCAGCGTCTGCTTGGGCAGAGTGTCAACGCTCTGGATAAAAGGTACCTTAAAGCTGATGCCTGCCTCGGAAACTACGTGGTCGATTTTACCGAACTGACGTACAAGGCTGTACTGATTTTCTTCTGTAATAACAATGCTTGAGGATCCTACAATAAGGATGGCAAGCAGTACAACGATGACAGAAACTTTTTTAAATGCTTTCATAATGTTTTGCCTCCTTAGTTAGTAGTTGCGGTGCCGGACGCGGTACCGGTGGTTGCGGCGCTTCCGGTGAAGGAATCAAGAGGATAGATGGTCTGAGTGTTGCCGCTGGGGCTTTCGATGATGACCTTCATATCCGGCAGAATTTCCTCCATTGCTTCATAGAACATACGCTGCTTTGTTACGTTGGGGTTCTTAACATATTCCTCATACATAGCGTTGAAACGTGCTACCTGAGCGGTCGCTTCGTTGATACGCTGGGTCTTCTGGGCTTCGGCATCCTTAATAATACCGTCGGCCTTTGCCTGTGCGGAGGGAAGCTGCTCGTTGCGGTACTTGTTCGCGTTGTTTAACGCGGTTTCCTTACCCTGCTTTGCGGTTTCAACAGCCTTGAAGGCTTCCATAACCTCGGTTGTAGGGGGCTCGGAATCCTGGATGGTGATGTTTACCAGCTGAATGCCGATATCCTGCTCCTCCAGTCTTGCCACAATCATTTCCTTAATAGCTGCCTGAATTTCGTTCTTTCCGGTAGTCAGCACATCGTCAACGGGATAGCTGCCGATGACGGTACGGATGCAGCTCTGGCTGATATTTCTTAAAATTTCCAGAGGATAGCTGGAAGCGTACAGTGCCTTTACGGGGTCACTGTAGCGGTATTCCACATAAAAGTCTACATCAATAAAGTTGAAATCCGAGGTAATCATCAGAGATTCGTCCTCGTTTACCTGATTGGTATCGGTGTAGTAGCCGATGGCAAAGCCCTGAATGGTGGTGTTTACCTTCTTTACCTTCTGCACAAAAGGAATTTTAAAGTGCAGACCGGGCTCGGTAACTGCGGTTGCTTTTCCTAAGGTAATCAGACCCGCCTGCTCCTGTTCCTTGATTTCATATGTAGAGCCGAAAACAAGCACCAGTACAGCGAGGACAATTGCTGCGATGCTTATAATCTTCCCTGTTGACGGCTTGTCAGAGGCTTTGCCGCTGCCGCCGTCCATGGTTTCAAAACCGTTACGTCTGTTGCGAAAGGAATCTCCCTTCATAATTATACTCTCCCTTCTTTTGCAGCATGTATCCTACGGGGACATGCTGTATCATAAACTTAGTACTGTGATACATCATACAGGATATCGCGGAAAATAGCAATGGAAACAAGCGCACGTTAGAGAAAGTTAATGTGCTGTTTATAATTTGGAAAGAAGTTGTACGGGAAAGCAGTTGCACAGAATTCTTAAAAGTTATACTATGTTAAGTAGAGCGGCAAAGGCTGCGGGAAGGATGGAAAGAGCATGAGTTTATATATTTGTTTTCCGGAGGGAAAAGCGAAAGCGTTGACAATGAGCTATGATGACGGAAAGATTCAGGATGAAAGACTGGTCGGAATTTTTAATAAATACGGTATCAAGGGAACCTTTAATATCAACTACGGTCTGATGGAGAAGGAACAAACTCCGCCCCGTATTAAGAGAGAAAGAGTTGCGGAGCTTTATAAGGGGCATGAGGTGGCAACCCACACCATGACTCATCCTACCATCGAACGTTGTCCGCTTACAAAGGTAGCGGAGGAGATTATGGAGGACAGAAAGGGTCTGGAGAGCCTTGTGGGTGTACCGGTGAGAGGACATGCGTATCCTAACGGGTCTTATAGCGAGGAAATCAAGCAGCTGTTCCGCCAGCTGGGGATTGCCTACGGCAGGGTAGTGCCCTCCGTGCCTAATTTTGAACTGCCTAAGGATCCGTTAGAGTGGTATCCCACCTGTCATCACAATGATCCTGAACTGATGCAGAAGGCGCAGTTTTTTGCGGATTTTGATAAGAAGCAGTACCTGAAGCTGATGTATGTCTGGGGACACAGCTATGAATTTGACAATAACGATAATTGGGATGTGATTGAAAAGTTCTGTGAATTTATGGGCGGCAGGGAGGATATCTGGTACGCCACGAATATTGAGATTATTGATTACATGGATGCGGCCAGGAGATTGCAGTTTACGGCAGACCATTCAAAGGTGTTTAATCCGAGCGCGGTAAGCGTTTGGCTGAATGTGGACAACCGCTATGTGGAGGCAAAGGGCGGTGCACTTACAGAGTTGCGTGCGTAGGGGAACAGGCTTATAAATTCAGATTTCAACAATTTACACCAACAAAGCGAGTGTGCTATAATTCGGAGTAGCGTACCGTAATGTGTGCGCGTCGGGAAGTGCATGGGTACGATGTGTTGAAAGCTGAAAGAGGTAAAGTTGTACCTATATTTTGTCTAAATATCAAGTAGACAGATGCGCCGAAAGTGCGCAGGGAAGGTGAAAGTATGCTGGTACAGAAATATAAAGATATGTTGTCGGGGAAATCCGTTATCAGGCAGTTGTCGGAGTTTGCTACGGCCAGGGGAAAGGAAATCGGCTACGAGAATGTATTTGATTACAGCCTTGGTAACCCTTCCGTTCCGGTTCCCGGGGAATTTACCGATGCGATGATTCATATGCTTACTACAAAGGAAACCAATGAGCTGCACGGCTACAGTCCCAGTCTCGGTATTACAAGCGTGCGGGAGACGATTGCGGCGTCTTTGGAGAAGCGCTTCGGGCTTCCTTATAGGAAGGAACATATTTTTATGGCATCCGGCGCGGCAGGTGCGCTTGCCCATGCGTTCCGGCTGGTGACGGAGCCGGGTGACGAGATACTGACCTTTGCGCCCTTTTTTCCGGAATATAATCCTTATGTAAATTTAACGGGAGCGGTGCTGAAGGTGGTACCCCCCGATACGGAAAGCTTCCAGATTAATTTTGAAAAATTTGAGGAAATGTTGACGGAAAAGGTAATGGCGATTCTGGTGAATACGCCAAACAATCCTTCCGGCGTTGTGTACTCTGCGGAAACGCTGAAAAGGCTTGCAGAAATGCTGCGGAAGAAGTCCGAGGAATACGGACATGACATTTACCTGATTTCCGATGAGCCCTATAGAGAGATTGTGTTTGGCGGCGTTGAGGCGCCCTGCGTATCTTCTTTCTACGACAATACGATTATGTGCTACTCCTTCTCAAAATCTCTGTCCCTGCCGGGAGAGCGTATCGGTTATGTGGCAATCAACCCCGCCTGCAAGGATGCGGAAGACATGGTATATATGTGCGGACAGATTTCCCGGGGAATCGGTCACAACTGCCCGCCCTCCATCATTCAGCTTGCGGTGGCGGAGGTGATTGACAAGACGGCTGATTTGAGTGTGTATGAGAAAAATAAGAATCTGCTTTATGAGGAGCTGATAAAGCTGGGATTCACCTGTGTGGAGCCCGGCGGTACCTTTTACATTTTCCCGAAGGCGTTAGAGGAGGATGCGAAGGAGTTTTGCAATAAGGCGTTGAAGTATGACCTGGTTCTGGTGCCCGGTGACAGCTTCGGTGCCCCCGGGTATTTCCGTATGGCATACTGCATTGATACGGAAAAGGTGGAGCGTTCTCTGGTTGCGCTTAGAAGGTTTGTGAAAGAGGAATACGGAAAGGTATGGTGAATGGTATGTATCAGGCCGGATTAGTTTTGGAAGGCGGCGGAATGAAAGGGGTTTACACCTCCGGCGTTCTGGATTTTTTCCTGGATAAAGAATTGGAGTTTTCCAGTGTATACGGTGTTTCTGCCGGTGCGTGCAGTATGGCGAGCTTTCTTTCCAAGCAAAGAGGAAGAGCCTTTGACGTAACAGTGGATTATTTGGATACCGGAAATTATTGCAGCTTAAAGAGCCTGCTGACTACGGGTGATTTATTTAATGTAGATATGTGTTACCACATGATTCCGGATTATTTGAATCCCTATGACCATGATACATTTGAAAAGTACGAGGGGAAAGCGTACAGTGTGGTAACCAATATTGTTACCGGACGCCCGGAGTACATGCGTATGCGGGATATGCGGAAGGATATTGTGAAGCTTCGTGCTTCGGCATCCCTGCCGTTGGTGTCCCGGAACGTAATGATTGACGGGGTGCCTTATCTGGACGGCGGTATCAGCGATGCCATTCCTCTTCAAAAATCTGTTTTGGACGGTAACCAAAAGAATGTGGTTATCATGACCAAGGAAGAGGGATATATCCGCAAGCCTACTAAAAATGTAGGTATCTTTAAAGCGAGATACTGGAAATATCCCAAGGTTGCGGAGTTGATGGCAGAGCGTCATATCAACTATAACCGTCAGCTGGAATACATCGAAGGACAGGTGCAGCAGGGTAAAGCCTTTGTGATTCGCCCTAAGAAGATAAGCGAAGTAGGACGAATCGAAAAAGACTATGATAAGCTGAAGGCACTGTATGAGGAAGGTTATGCAGATGCAGCGGAGTGCTACGAGCAGCTGTTGGCGTTTTTGGAGAGTTGACCGTGTCGGAAGCCGGAGAGAGGTAAGGCTTCCGGGGAATGATGCAAAAGGGTATGTAGCCCGGATATTTAACAGGCCAGGTTGTGATGAGGATGCCGCAACTTGCCGTTGTGTGAAAACGTAAAATCGGCGGAATGAATTTGCGCCGTGGAATTTTTAAATAAAAGCGTTCTCAGAATGGAGCATAAAAGTAAGATGTGGGATGTAATTAAGGCCGTAATTTACGGCATTGTAGAGGGCATCACAGAGTGGTTGCCCGTCAGCAGTACGGGACATCTGATACTGCTGGAGGAATTTGTGAAGATGGATGTGTCCAAGGAGTTTTGGAGCCTGTTCATGGTAGTGATTCAGCTGGGTGCGATTCTTGCCTCCGTCCTCCTGTTCTGGAATAAGATATGGCCCTTCCAGAAGCCTGATAAGGCGGCAGGAAAGAGTATCTTTAAGAAGGATACCTGGATGCTTTTGTTTAAGGTAGGTGTGGCGTGTATCCCCGGTGTGGCTTTTGCGGTGCTGGGAATCGACGATATCTGTGATAAGTATTTTTACAACGGTGTAGGTGTATCTGTCGCATTGATTGCGTTCGGTATTATTTTCATTCTGGTGGAGAACTGGAATAAGAAGAGAACTGCGAAGTATAATGACTTGGCAGATATGACCTTCAGCCTTGCGCTTTACATAGGCTTGTTCCAGTTATTGGCAGCAGCCTTCCCCGGTACGAGCCGTTCCGGTGCCACCATAATCGGTGCACTGATTTTGGGCGTGTCCAGAACAGTTGCTTCCGAATTTACCTTTATTCTTGCAATTCCCGCCATGTTGGGTGCAAGTCTGCTGGAACTGAAGGATTTCCTTGAGATGGGCATAAATATGAGTGGTACGGAAATAACGATTCTGGTGGTAGGTGTCCTTGTGGCATTCCTTGTGTCCGTTGTGGTTATCAAGTTCCTGATGGGTTATATTAAGAAGCACGATTTCAAGGTGTTCGGCTGGTATCGGATTGTGCTTGGTATTGTTGTGTTGTTGTATTTCGGTCTGGCTGGGTAGAAGCGCGGTGGCGTTTCCCTAAGGGTTATAAATCTACAAATAAGAATTGCACCTGCGGCTTCGTGGGTGCAATTTTTTTATGAGAAAGACCTTGTCACACTAAAGTGTGAAAGGCCTTTCCATAAAGCAAAACGCGGCGCGAGGGTCCGCAAGCGGACTCTTTGTTCTTTAGATTTATTTTAGAATTATTTTTGGGAAAATCGGTTGACAACATATAGGCTAAGTGATATTTTATGTTTAGCAAGTGTTAGCACTCCCTTTAATCGAGTGCTAATAATCAGAAAGGGAGGTGTGTGGATGGAGTTGGATGAAAGAAAAAAGAAAATCCTGCAAGCGGTCATTCGGAACTATCTGGAGACAGGCGAGCCCGTAGGCAGCAGAACCATCTCCAAGTACACTGACCTGAATCTGAGTTCCGCAACGATTCGAAATGAGATGGCGGATTTGGAGGAAATGGGATATATCCTACAACCCCATACTTCTGCCGGACGGATTCCTTCCGATAAGGGATATCGACTTTATGTGGATACCATGATGGAGGAAAAGGAACGGGAAGTCGTAGAGATGAAAGAGATGCTTTTGGAGCGTCAGGATAAGATGGAAACGCTTCTGAAGCAGGTGGCAAAGGTGCTGGCAAACAATACCCAGTATGCTACTATGATATCCGCGCCGCAGAGTAACTCCGGCAAGCTTAAATTCATTCAGTTATCCAGAGTGGATGAGCATCAGCTTCTGGCGGTAATCGTCAGCGAGGGAAATGTGATTAAGAACAATATCATTTCCGTACAGGAGCCGCTTAATGATGAAACGCTTTTAAAGCTCAACATCCTGTTAAATACCCACTTAAACGGTTTGTCCATCAATGAAATCAACCTGGCGATGATAGCCATGATAAAGCAGCAGGCCGGTATCCACAGCGATATTATCAGTGAGGTTATCGACGCAGTGGCTGAGTCCATCAGAGCGGAAGAGGATTTGGAGATTTACACCAGCGGAACCAATAATATTTTCCGTTACCCGGAGCTGGCAGATCATCAAAAAGCAAGCGAGCTGATTAATACCTTCGAGGAAAAGCAGCTGCTGGGAGAGCTTTTGCAGGAGAGCCGCGGAGAAGGAGAAAACACGGGAATCCAAGTGTACATCGGAGCGGAAACGCCGGTACAAAGTATGAGAGACTGCAGTGTTGTTACGGCAACCTACGAATTGGGCGGCGGTATGAAGGGTACAATCGGTATTGTGGGGCCGAAACGAATGGATTATGACAAGGTCGTTGGAACGCTCCGAACCATCCGAACCCAGTTGGATGAACTTTACGGGAAAGATAATACATGAGACATAGACAGAAAGGACTGAGAGAATGGCAGAGCAGGAAAAGGATAAGGTAACAAAGGCTGCTGAAGAAGAACTGGAAAATGCAGTAGAAGATACTGCGACAGCGGCTGACGAGGCGGAAACGGTTTGTGACGACAACGCCGAATCGCAGGGAGCGGAAGCTTCCGAGGAAACTGCTGAAGCGGCGAACGAAGGCGAGGATGCGAAGACCTGGGCAGAGAAGAGAGCTGCAAAGAAGCAGGCGAAGCAGGATAAAAAGGCGGATGTCTATAAGGAGCAGATTGAGCAGCTGGAGGACAGAGTAAAACGCCAGCTTGCGGAATTCGAAAATTTCCGTAACAGAACGGAAAAGGAAAAACAGGCGATGTTCGAAATCGGGGCAAAAAGTGTCATCGAAAAGATACTTCCCGTTATAGATAATTTCGAGAGAGGTTTTGCAACCGTTGACCCCTCGGATGAGGAAGACGCTTTCGTAGGCGGCATGAGAATGGTTTACAAGCAGCTGATGACGGAGCTTGAAAACATCGGCGTGACACCCATCGAGGCTGTGGGGCTGGAGTTTGACCCGAATCTTCACAACGCGGTGATGCAGGTGCAGAGCGAGGAATATGAATCCGGAATCGTAGCACAGGAGCTGCAGAAGGGCTATACCTATCGCGGAAATGTGGTGAGATATTCCATGGTGGCCGTCACAGAGTGAAAAGAAAATCTAAGGCATGAAAGGACAATGCCTAAGATTTTCTAAGTTTCACTCGGAAGAATGCTTCGCATTCTTCGTGTGATAGCGGTTCCGTGTTCTTCACGGAGGCAATAACGCAACTTTTCGGCAATGGGCGCTGAGGAATTGCGATAAATGTTCAAATATAAGAGCAAGTAACAAAACATCGAAAATAACAATTCATTTTAGAAAGAAAATCAGGAGGAGAAAAAATGAGCAAGATTATTGGTATTGACTTGGGTACAACAAACAGCTGTGTGGCTGTAATGGAGGGTGGTAAGCCCACCGTTATCGCAAATGCAGAGGGTGCAAGAACCACCCCTTCCGTAGTTGCATTTACTAAGACAGGAGAGAGACTGGTAGGTGAGCCTGCAAAGCGTCAGGCAGTTACCAACGCAGAGAAGACAATCGCTTCCATCAAGAGAGATATGGGTACTGACAACGGTCGTACCATTGATGACAAGAAGTACTCCCCTCAGCAGATTTCCGCAATGATTCTGCAGAAGCTGAAGGCAGACGCTGAGAGCTACTTGGGCGAGAAGGTAACCGAGGCGGTTATTACCGTTCCCGCATACTTCAACGACGCACAGCGTCAGGCAACCAAGGATGCAGGTAAGATTGCAGGCCTTGATGTAAAGAGAATCATTAACGAGCCTACCGCAGCTGCATTGGCTTACGGTCTGGATAACGAGAAAGAGCAGAAGATTATGGTTTACGACCTGGGTGGTGGTACCTTTGACGTATCCATTATCGAAATCGGTGACGGCGTCATCGAGGTACTGGCAACCAACGGTGATACCCGTCTTGGTGGTGATGACTTTGACAACAAGATTATTCAGTGGATGCTGGCTGAGTTCAAGAAGCCACCCCCCCTACATTTGTCCGGTGACAAGATGGCTATGCAGAGATTGAAGGAAGCAGCTGAGAAGGCAAAGAAGGAGTTGTCCAGTGCGATGACTACCAACATCAACCTGCCTTTCATTACTGCAACAAGCGAAGGTCCTAAGCACTTCGATATGAACCTGACCCGTGCACAGTTCGATGAGCTGACCCGTGATCTGGTTGAGAGAACAGCAATCCCCGTACAGAACGCGATGAAGGATGCAGGCCTGACCAACGCAGACTTGGGTCAGGTGCTTCTGGTAGGCGGTTCCACCCGTATCCCTGCAGTACAGGATAAGGTAAGACAGCTGACCGGTAAGGAGCCCAGCAAGTCTCTGAATCCCGACGAGTGTGTAGCAATTGGTGCTTCCGTACAGGGCGGTAAGCTGGCAGGTGATGCCGGCGCAGGCGATATTCTGCTTCTGGACGTAACTCCTCTTTCTCTATCCATCGAGACCATGGGTGGTGTTGCAACCAGACTGATTGAGAGAAATACAACCATCCCTACAAAGAAGAGCCAGGTATTCTCTACCGCAGCTGACAACCAGACCGCAGTAGACATTAACGTTCTTCAGGGTGAGAGACAGTTTGCAAGAGACAACAAGTCCCTCGGACAGTTCCGTCTGGACGGTATTCCGCCCGCAAGAAGAGGCGTTCCTCAGATTGAGGTTACCTTCGACATCGATGCAAATGGTATCGTAAACGTATCCGCAAAGGATTTGGGAACCGGTAAAGAGCAGCATATCACTATCACCGCAGGCTCCAACATGTCCGATGATGAAATCGAAAGAGCAGTAAAGGAAGCTGCTGAGTTCGAGGCACAGGATAAGAAGAGAAAGGAAGCTGTTGAGGCAAGAAACGATGCAGACTCCTTTGTATTCCAGACTGAGAATGCATTGAACGAGGTTGGCGATAAGCTGAGCGACAGTGATAAGTCCGCAGTTCAGGCTGATTTGGATGCTGTAAAGGCAATTCTGGAGAGAACCAAGGACCAGGAGATGAGCGACAGCGATGTAGATGAGCTGAAGGCAGCAAAGGAGAAGCTGACCAACAGTGCACAGGCTCTGTTTACAAAGATGTATGAGAACATACAGCAGGCTCAGGGTGGCGCAGGTCCCGATATGGGCGCAGGCGCAGGTCCCGATATGGGTGGTGCGGCAGGAGCAGCTCCCGAGGATGATATCATTGACGGAGATTTCAGAGAAGTTTAATCATTGCGAAAGAGCGTGTATTGTGTTAGAGTATTAGAAATTGAGTTAAAGGGGTGCACAGGGTATTTGGATGCCGTAAGGTATATACCCTGTGTTACCGCGTAAAGAGGTATAGTGATGGCAGAACAAAAGCGCGATTATTATGAGGTGCTCGGCGTTGATAAAAATGCTGACGAGGCCACAATAAAAAAAGCATATCGTGTGTTGGCGAAAAAGTATCATCCCGACATGAATCCCGGTGATGCGGAAGCAGAGAAGAAGTTTAAAGAGGCTTCCGAAGCTTACGCTATTTTGAGCGATCCGGAAAAGAAACGTCAGTATGACCAGTTCGGCCATGCAGCCTTTGACGGAGGTGCCGGCGGAGCCGGTGGCTTCGATTTCAGCGGTGCTGACTTTGGCGACATTTTCGGTGATATTTTCGGCGATTTGTTTGGCGGCGGAAGAAGCCGCAGCCACAGCAACGGTCCCATGAAGGGTGCGAATCTGCGCACCAGTGTACGGATTACCTTCGAGGAGGCGGTATTTGGCTGTAGGAAGGAAATCGAGCTGACCGTAAAAGAAAACTGTAAGACCTGTAACGGCTCCGGCGCAAAGCCCGGAACCAGTCCGGAAACCTGTACAAAGTGCGGCGGTAAGGGTCAGGTTGTATTTACCCAGCAGTCCTTCTTCGGAACGGTGCGAAATGTACAGACCTGTCCGGATTGTCAGGGCAGCGGTAAGGTGATTAAGGATAAGTGTACGGATTGTCGCGGCACGGGATATATTTCCATGAAAAAGCGTTATTCCGTTGATATTCCGGCGGGTATTGATAACGGACAGTCCACCCGTATGCCCGGATTGGGTGAGCCCGGTGTAAACGGCGGACCCAGAGGTGATGTACTGATTGAGGTTATCGTAGGTCGTCATCCCATCTTCCAGAGAAGAGATTTTGACATCTACTCTACGGTCCCGGTATCCTTTGCAGTAGCTGCTTTGGGCGGTGAAATTTTCATTGATACGGTGGACGGTAAGGTGATTTACGATGTGAAGGCGGGAACGCAGACCGATACCAGAATCCGTCTCCGCGGAAAAGGTGTTCCTTCCTGGAGAAACAAGGATGTCCGCGGTGACCATTATGTAACTCTGGTAATTCAGGTGCCTGATAAGTTAAAGCCTGAGGCGAAGGAACTGTTGCGCCAGTTTGATGAGCTGACCGGAGATACGTTGAGCGCTGTATCCCGAGCAAACGGAGAGCCTCAGTCCGGCGACGAAAAGGATTCTAAGGACTCCAAGGACAACAAAGACGGAAAGAAAAAGAAATTTTGGAAATAAGTAAAAACAGACTCCCTGACCGCGAGAGTGGACAGGGAGTTTTTTGTGGTACGAGGTCCTGTTTCCGAGTTCGTTTCATGCTGTTCTTCAATCGACAGTATGTTATCAGACAGCGGTGCGGAAAACCGCCGTGGCTATAAGATGACAAAATCCGATAGTTGTAGTATAATCAACAATGGGTATTTCTTGGAACTTTTTTTGACAGAACATAGAGGTACGGAATGAAAAAGAAATGGAATGACAGAGCGGAGCGGTTTTGCGCGATTGCTGTCTGTGTTCTGACGGCGGGGATTATGCTGTGGTTTTGGTGTGTAAGTCTTGCATCGACCCAGACTTTCTGGGAAATTGAGGCAGAGGCTTATACGGATGCATATATGCCTCGCGTCCGGGACGGAATCAAGGGAAATATTTTGTTTCTAGTCGTGATGACTGCGCTTCTTGTAATGATATGTAAAGCGGCAGAAAAATGGATCAAGCAGTGGCACGTGGCGGTATTATTGGTTGCGGAAATGGTAGCGGTGATAGCTTTTTCGTGGATTTATGTACGTCGGCTGGGCGCTGTGCAATGGGGAGATTTTTACTGCGTTGTTGATATTGCAGGTCAGATTTTGGAGGGCAACTATTCCCAGTTTGCACCGGGAAGCTACCTTGCCACATATCCGCATCAGATCGGTTTGTGCGGGTTGGTTATGTTCTTAATAAGGCTGGTAGGAGAAACAAATGTGGTACCGGCGTTTCAGTCTTTGAACTGTTTATGTGCCGGAGGAATTCTGCTATGTGGATATCGGGCGGTTCACGCTGTCTGGAACAGGAAAGAGTTGGATGTGGTATATCTGCTTGTCCAAGGACTGTGTCTGCCACTGTACTTTTATACACCGCTGGTTTACGGTGAGATTATTTCTATCCTGCTGATTCTGATAAGTATTACGCAGCTGGGAGTGATGCTGCGGGAGCAGAAGATAATACGTTGGCGTGCATTGGTTATGCTTCTGTGTACGGGTTTTGCCGTATGCTTTCGGAAGAATACGCTGATTGTTCTGATTGCCATGTGTATCGTAATTCTGGTTACGGTGTTGAAGAACCGGAAGTGGCGACTGGGAGTGTTGATTGCGATGCTGGTAGTCAGTGCCTGTGCGCCGAGCCTGTATCAGAAAGTCAGATACGGTAAATATGACCAAAATGCGGCCATGCCGTCTGTTTTATGGATTTATATGGGAATGCTGCCCGGAAGCGGTTGGGGTCCCGGAGCCTTTGACGGAAAAGCGGCTTATCTGTTTGCGGATGCGGAATATAATCCTGAGGTTGCGAAAGAGATGGCAAAGGAAGCCATTGCCGAAAGAATGGACGAATTTAAGGAAAATCCGGAAATAGCGTGGGAATTCCTGAAAGAGAAAATACTTTGGCAGTGGGAAGCGCCCTGCTTTATGAGCTTTTCCAATACAAGAATCGTGGAGGACGGCTATCCAAAAGGCATTGCTTATGAAATCAATATGGGAAAGCTTAGAGAGCCGTTGGCAGACTTTATGGACAGCTATCAATCCTTTGCGTATTTTGCTTTTCTTGCAGGTGCGGTAGGGATGCTTTTGAAAAAGGAACGTTTTACAGGGCATATTTGGGCAATCATTTTCTTGGGCGGCTTTTTCTTCTCTGCAATATGGGAAGCGAAGACCCGATACACCTATCCCTATTTTGTAATGATGATGCCGCTGTGTGCGTATGGTATATATTTCATGAAGGATAGCCTGAGCCTTGTGGCGGCGAGGGTAATCGAAAGGATAAAGGGAAACCGTAGGAATGAAGATGTGGAAGAGTGAAGAACAGCAGGTGAAAGGCTTGCTCGTTGTCATGATATGCGTGCTGTGCATTGTGCTGGTGCCGCTGTTTGTCATGGCGCATTACAATTTCATGAGTGCGGATGATTACAGCTTTGGTATAAATGCGGCGAAAGTGTGGAAGGAAACCGGTTCGGTGTTCCAAGTGCTTGTTGCGCAGCTCGGGTATACGAAGGATATGTATTTCAGCTGGCAGGGAACGTTTTTTGATGTGTGGCTGACTACCTCCCTGACAGGCATATTCGGCGAGAACGCGTATTATATGGGAACGTATCTGAGCCTGGGCGGAATGGTGGCAGCGCAGTTGTGGGCGTTGATAACAATTCTGGTGAAGTGTCTTGGGGCGAAGAAGGCGGATGCAGCAATCATATCCATCAGCTATATCTGTATGCAGGTGCTTCTTGCGCCGGCGCCCATGGAAGGCTTTTACTGGTTTTGCGGTGCCATGAGATACACTTTTATACATGGCTTGGCGTGGGTGCTTGTTCTGCTGTTTGTATTGACCGGAAGAAACGAGAAACCACCTGTTTGGAAAGCGGTTTTGCTGGAGGTTGCCATGGTGCTTTTATCTGTGGCAATCGCGGGAAGTAACTATATTACGGCGATTACTATATTGCTGATTTATGTTCTCCATGTGGGTCAGATGTTTTACAGGAAGCATCCGGGGAAGATTGCGGCATTGTGCAACAGCGTGCTGTTCCTTGCGCTGTTTATTGTAAACATGGCGGCACCGGGTAATCAAAGAAGACAGCAGGTTGTAAATAATGAGTTGCCTTCCGTTATAGAAACCATTATAAGCTCCATACAGGCGGCAGTTGAATATGTGGCGGTGAATGCCATACCGCCCTGCATTGTATTGGCGCTTATGCTGATTCCGTTGTTTTTAAGAGTGGTGAAGGCACGGAATTATAAATACCCGATGCCATTATTGGTGAGCATCATTTCCTGCGGTGTTTTTGCGGCACAGTTTGCACCGAATATGTATGCCCTGCAATTTATCGGAACAGGGCGTGTGCTGAACTTGTATCGGTTCAATTTCTATTTACTTTTGTACGCAAATGAGCTTTACTGGATTGGCTGGCTTTGGAGAAAATTTAGGGAACGCTACGGCGAGACGGCTTTGGTATGCGGCAGGGGAGGCGCGGGAAATGTCGAGTTGGATTCTGCGTGCGGCGACGCACCTTCTGGAAATGCCGATGCGCCTGCCGGCGGCGGACAGGAAAAAGCAAGCTGGATTTTGCCGGGCTGGGGGCTTGGTATGATAGTGCTGTGTGTATGTCTTCATTTTTGGGGAGGCAGTACGGTAACCACCGTCAGTGCTGTGGAATCCCTAAGAAGCGGCAGCGCAGCACAATATTATGCAGAATATCAGGAACGCATGCGGCTGCTTCGGGACGAATCTTTAAAAGAGGTTTATCTTGAACCATTGTCCCAGAAACCGTATTTGCTGTACTATGATGATATTGAGGCGGATACGGATGACTGGATTAACAATATTATGGAACAGTTTTATGATAAGGAAATTGTGGGGCTGAATTTAGAGGAGTAGAGCTGACGTGCTAAAGAAGAGTAGCATTGTGAGATGAGTTACATTGTAAGAAAATTAATTGTGAGGACAGGAATATGAAGTGGGTCAAATTCAGAATTAAAACAATTACCGAGGCGGAGGATATTATTATCAGCACCCTTTACGATATCGGTCTGGAGGGAGCACAGATAGAGGACAAGATTCCCCTGACCGCGTTGGAGAAGGAGCAGATGTTTGTGGACATTCTGCCGGATGGACCGGAGGATGACGGGCTGGCGTACCTGAGCTTTTTTGTGGAGAAAAAGGAGGACGGCAGCTTAGAGGTGAACGGGGAAGCAACGGATGAGGAGACGATTTTGGCTGCGATCCGTCAGGAACTGGAGGACCTCAGAATGTTCTGCGACATCGGTGAGGGAACCGTAACGGTAGATGAGACCGAGGATATTGACTGGATTAACAACTGGAAGCAGTACTTCCACCAGTTCTATATCGACGACATTCTGGTAATCCCTTCTTGGGAGGATATTAAGGCGGAGGATGAGGAAAAAATGGTTTTGCACATCGATCCGGGTACTGCATTCGGTACCGGAATGCATGAAACCACACAGCTTTGTATCCGCCAGTTAAGAAAGTACATTACTCCCGAAACGGAGCTTTTGGATGTCGGAACGGGAAGCGGTATTCTTGCGATTCTGTCCTTGATGTTCGGTGCAAAGCATGCGGTGGGAACAGATTTGGATATTTGTGCCGTGGAGGCTGTGGCGCAGAATTGTCAGGCAAACGGCATCGCACCGGAAAAGTTTGAGATGATGATCGGTAACATCATCAATGATAAGGAAGTTCAGGATAAGGTGGGTTACGGATGCTATGATATCGTAGTGGCGAATATTCTGGCGGATGTGCTGGTACCCCTGACACCCGTAATCGTAAATCAGCTGAAGCCCGGAGGAATCTATATTACCTCCGGCATCATTGATGATAAGGAAACAACCGTAGTGGAGGCAGTAAAGGCAGCAGGCCTCGAGGTGCTTGAGGTAACCTATCAGGGAGAATGGGTTTCTGTTACGGCGACCCGTCCTGCGAAGTAGAATTTGACGATAGTCGAAATGATCTGCGGGCATCAAACTACCCTAATCCCATGTTTCGGGAACGGAGAAAAGTATGTATCAGTTTTTTGTGGAAGAAAATCAAATCAACACACATGACAAGAGTGTCATAATAATCGGCAGTGACGTAAACCATATTAAAAATGTGCTTCGCATGAAGATAGGTGAGGAACTTAACGTAAGTAACGGGCGGGACGGTAAGGAATATCGTTGCGGCATTACGGCTTTCGAGGAGGACAGGGTAGTCTGTGAGCTTCGCTTTGTGAAGGAGGACAACGTGGAACTGCCTTCCCGGATTTATTTGTTTCAGGGGCTTCCCAAGGCAGATAAAATGGAGCTGATTATCCAGAAGGCGGTTGAGCTTGGGGTGTATCAGGTGATTCCGGTGGCAGCAAAGCGGTGCGTTGTGAAGCTGGATGACAAGAAGGCTGCTTCAAAAATCGCGCGTTGGCAGGGAATTGCGGAGGCGGCGGCAAAGCAGAGCAAGCGTGCCATTGTGCCGGAGGTGACGGGTGTTGTGACCTTTAAAAAGGCGGTAGAGCTGGCATCGAATATGCAGGTAAGGCTAATTCCTTACGAGCTGGCGGAGGGGATGGAAAAGACCCGCGAACTGTTTGAGGGCATAAAGCCCGGACAGGATGTTGCGATTTTTATCGGTCCCGAGGGGGGCTTCGAGGAAAGTGAAGTCCGGCTTGCCATGGAAAGCGGTATCGAGCCGGTTACGCTGGGAAAGCGGATATTGCGAACGGAAACGGCGGGGTTGACGGTGCTTTCCTGGTTAGTATATCTTCTGGAGGGTCGCTAACAGAGTCTGTATCGGGCGCAGAATTTGTCGTAATGCATATAATGATTAGAGAGACTCTTTGCGGCGTGCGGTAAAGGTATCGTGAGAGGGCGGCTTGTCCGGCGTGCATGGACTGCAAGCGGTAAGGTAACGATAAGGGAGAAAGAAAATGGAAGTTTATTTGGACAATTCGGCGACAACAGCGGTGTTTCCGCAGGTTGCGGAATTGATGACAAAAATCATGTGTGAAGAATACGGTAATCCTTCCAGCCTCCATATGAAGGGAGTTCAGGCGGAGAATTATCTGCGATATGCAAAGGAGACCTTGGCGAGAATTCTCAAGGTAAATGAAAAGGAAATTTTTTTCACCTCCGGTGGGACGGAATCGGATAATCTGGCACTGATTGGATGTGCTTTTGCAAATAAGAGACGGGGAAATCACATTATTACCACCCGGATAGAGCATCCGGCGGTTCTCAAAACCTGTGAGTATCTGGAATCGGAAGGATTCCGGGTGACTTACCTGCCGGTAAACACATACGGGCAGATTTCTCTGGAAATGTTACAAAAGGAGATGACACCGGAAACGATTTTGGTATCGATTATGCATACCAATAACGAAATCGGCTCTTTGCAACCGATTATGGAGGCGGGAGCGTTGATAAAACGGATGAATCCCCATACGCTGTTCCATGTGGATGCGGTGCAGGGCTTCGGAAAGGCGCGTATTTTCCCGAAAAAGATGGGGATTGACCTGATGTCGGTCAGCGGTCATAAAATTCATGGTCCCAAGGGCGTGGGATTTCTGTATGTTTCGGATAAGGTGAAAATACAGCCCATTCTGCACGGCGGCGGACAGCAGATGAATTTACGTTCCGGTACGGATAATGTACCCGGCGTTGCGGGTATGGCGAAGGCGGCAGAAATATTGTACCGCACCTTTGATGAGGATATGGAGCATTTATACAGGTGTAAAAAGTACTTTGTCGACGGGCTGAAGAAAATAGAAAATATCCGGATTAACGGACTTTTGCCGGATGGGGAAATACAGGGAACGGCACCTCATATTGTCAGTGTTTCCGTAGAGGATGTACGGAGTGAAGTGCTTCTCCACGCGTTGGAGGAAAAAGGAATTTATGTGTCTGCGGGAAGCGCATGCTCTGCCCGTAAGCCGTTGCCTTCCGCAACCCTGAAAGCAATCGGCGTGGATAAGAAGCTGTTGGAGTCTACGGTAAGATTCAGCTTCTCCGTTCACACAACAAAGGAAGAATTAGACTATACTTTACAGACAATGTATGATAAAATTCCTTTGCTGAGAAAGTATACCAGGAGGTAAAAAGAGTGTTTCGTGCTTTTTTGATAAAATATGCGGAAATCGGTGTAAAGGGTAAGAATCGTCATTTGTTCGAGGATGCCCTGATTCATCAGATTAAATTTGCGCTGAAGAAATGCGAAGGAAAGTTCCTGATTTCTAAGACACAGGGCAGAATTTTCGTGGAAGCAGAAGGAGAATTCGATTATGATGAGGCTGTGGAGCGGCTTCAGCACGTATTCGGCATCTCCGGCATTTGTCCTATGATTTATGCGGAGGATGAGGGCTTTGAAAAGCTGTGTGAAACGGTTTTGGATTACATTGCAAAGGTGTATCCCGACCGAAATAAAACCTTTAAGGTGAATGCCCGCCGTGCCCGCAAGAATTATCCCAAGGATTCCATGGAAATCAATGCGGATTTGGGTGAGGCAATTTTGAAGGCATATCCCGAAATGAAGGTGGATGTGCACAATCCCGATATTATGCTTTCCGTGGAAATCAGAGAGAGAATTTATATTTATTCGGAGATTATTCCCGGTCCCGGCGGTATGCCGGTAGGCTCCGGCGGAAAAGCAATGCTTTTGCTGTCCGGCGGAATTGATTCCCCGGTGGCGGGTTATATGATAGCAAAGCGCGGCGTGAAGATAGATGCAGTTTACTTCCACGCGCCGCCCTATACCAGTGAGCGTGCAAAACAGAAGGTAGTGGATTTGGCGAGACTGGTGTCCCGCTATACAGGTCCCATTTACCTGCATGTCATTAACTTTACGGACATTCAGCTGTATATCCATGAGAAGTGTCCTCACGAAGAGCTGACCATTATCATGCGAAGATATATGATGCGGATTGCGGAGCATATTGCGAAGGAGACGGAGTGTCTGGGACTGATTACCGGAGAGAGCATCGGTCAGGTGGCTTCTCAGACGATGAATTCTCTGGTTGCAACCAATGAGGTTTGCGAACTTCCCGTGTATCGTCCGCTGATTGGATTCGATAAGGAAGAGATTGTAACGGTAGCGAAGAAAATTGATACCTACGAGACGTCCATCCAGCCTTTCGAGGATTGTTGCACCATCTTTGTGGCAAAGCATCCCGTAACAAAGCCCAATGTAAATGTAATTCGGAAGCATGAGCATAATCTGGATGAGAGAATTGATGAACTGGTAAAGACGGCATTGGAGACCGATGAATTGATTATCGTTGATTAATGTAAAAAAGAAAGCTCCAAAGTGATTGCGTCCTTTGGAGCTTTTTTCATTCGGTCGTTTCCGGCCTTGAATAAGGTCATTATACCACGTCGACTGGCGTCTCCGTGAAGGCATTCGCCTTATAGAGCTTCCTGTGCACGCACGGAGCCCTGCAAGGCTCATTATACCATGTAAGGCTTCAGAATCTCGAGAACCTCGTCTGCATTGCCCTCAGCATGAATGTTCAGGTCGATGGGCTTGGAAAGATCCAGACTGAAGATACCCATGATAGACTTTGCATCGATAACGTATCTGCCGGATACAAGATCGAAATCATAATCAAACTTGGTAATATCGTTTACGAAAGACTTTACCTTGTCAATTGAGTTTAAAGAAATCTGTACTGTTTTCATAGTAGTTTACCTCCTTATTGTGTCATACCCTCTGACACCCATATTAAGAGCAAAGTGCTTAAAAGTCAAGTAAAAATCAAGTAAATAACCTCACAAAAAAAGAAAGGAATTGTATGAAAAAGGTAGCATTACATAACCTGGGTTGCAAAGTGAATTCCTACGAAATAGAAGTTATGCAACAAAGATTGCAGGAAAAGGGATATGAGATTGTACCTTTTGCTCAATTTGCGGATATTTATATCATAAATACCTGTACCGTGACGAATATTGCCGACAGAAAGAGCAGGCAGATGCTGCATCGCGCAAAGCAGCTGAATCCGGAGGCGGTAGTAGTAGCGGTTGGCTGTTATGTACAGACAGGCAGGGATAATATTGAGCAGGATGACGGGGTGGATTTAGCGATTGGCAATAATCGCAAGAAGGATATTGTGGAAATTCTGGAGGAATATCTGGAAAATAAGAAGGACAAGACCCTCGGCGGCACAACAATTATCGACATTAACCATACGGATGAATATGAGGAGATGCAGTTAAAGCAGACGGCAGAGCATACCAGAGCTTATATTAAAATTCAGGACGGCTGTAACCAGTTTTGCTCGTATTGTGTTATTCCCTACGCAAGGGGACGCGTGCGCAGTCGCCGGGAGGAGGATATCCTTGCGGAGGTTCGCACTTTGGCAAAAAAGGGTTACCGGGAAATTGTTCTGACAGGTATTCACATCAGCTCCTACGGACTGGAAAAGGGAACGGTTTATTCGGGCGAAAGTAAGCTCATTGACTTAGTGGAACGGCTTCATGAGGTAGAGGGGATTGACAGAATCCGTCTCGGTTCTTTGGAGCCCCGGATTGTAACGCAGGAGGCGGCACAGCGTCTGGCGGCGTTGCCTAAGGTGTGCCCCCATTTTCATCTGTCCCTCCAAAGCGGGTGCGATGAAACCTTAAAGAGGATGAATAGACGTTATACCACCGGGGAATACTATGACTGCGTGGAGCATTTGCGTAAGGCATTTGAGAATCCGGCGATTACTACGGATGTGATTGTGGGCTTCCCCGGAGAGACCGAGGAAGAATTTGCCCGGACAAAGGCGTTTTTGGAGAAGGTGGGCTTCTACGAGATGCACATTTTCAAGTATTCCAAGAGAGCGGGTACGGTTGCGGCAAAAATGCCGGATCAGGTGCCGGAGCAGGTAAAGACATTCCGCAGTAATGAACTGCTGCAGCTGGAGAAGGAGCAGTCGCGCCGGTTTCGGGAGCAGTACATAGGTCGGGAGGTGCAGATTCTTCCGGAGGAAATGAAGCAGATTGCGGGAGCGGATTATCTGCTCGGTCATACGGCGGATTATGTAAAGATTGCGTTCCCTGCAGAGAAAATGTGCGCTCACGGGATTTTAAATGTACAGGTTACAGACTTCCTGACCGATGAAATTATGCTGGCTGCTCCGGGTAAATAATTTATTTGCATTACGGGCGCAGAACGACTGCAGCCGGATTCGGAGTAACACGTTTGGTGTGGGTTTCCGCGAAATGTGAGAGGGGAATGCTTCGATGGAATGTACCTTGAATTTTCGCGGCAAATGAGGTATGATAAGAAACAGCAGAAACTAAAAAGTACCGTAAAGAATGAGGATGAGTATGCAGGACTTAGGAAATACACAATATTTCAGGGTGGAGACAGAGCCGGAAACCGGCGCGAAGCTGGTATTGGCTACCGTGTATGAGGCTCTGACTGAAAAGGGCTATAATCCGGTAAACCAGATTGTGGGATATATTATGAGCGGCGACCCTACTTACATCACAAGCCATAAAAACGCCAGAAGTCTGATTATGAAGGTGGAGCGTGATGAACTGGTAGAGGAACTGCTGATAGAGTACATTCGTACAAAGGAATGGCAATAGGAGGATATCCATGCGGATAATGGGGCTTGATTTCGGCTCGAAGACAGTGGGTGTGGCGATTAGCGACAGCCTCCTGATTACGGCGCAGGGTGTGGAAATCATCCGCCGTAAGGAGGAAAATAAGCTGAGGCAGACTCTTGCCAGAATCGAAGAACTGATTGTGGAAAACGAAGTGCAGGAGATTGTGCTCGGGCTTCCGAAAAATATGAACGCCACAGAGGGCGTGCGCGTTGAGCTGACGATGGAATTTAAGGAGAAGCTGGAGCGGAGAACCGGTCTGCCTGTGGTGATGTGGGACGAGCGGTTGACTACCGTTGCTGCGGATAAGGCGATGATGGAGGCGGGAATCCGCAGGGAGAACCGTAAAAATTATGTGGACATGATTGCGGCAACGCTGATATTGCAGGGCTATCTGGACAGAAGAAGCAGGGAGTAAGTATGGCAAAACTGGAGAAAATCACATTTAATCCGGAGGGTGAAGAGCCGGTAGAATTTTATGTATTGGAGCAGAC
>JAZQCX010000059.1:0-3342 GCA_045546495.1 Acetatifactor sp.
GCGACTGTTCTTGCAGGACAGATGTTTGATATCCCTGTGAGCGGTACTATGGCTCACAGCTGGGTCATGTTCCATAAGAGTGAATATGAAGCTTTCAAACATTATGCTGAGGTCTATCCGGATAGCACAACACTTCTGGTAGATACTTATGACACTGTTAAATCCGGTATTCCGAACGCTATCCGCGTGGCAAAAGAAGTGTTAGAGCCAATGGGCAAGCGCTTAAAAGGCGTTCGTATTGACAGTGGAGACCTCGCATATTTATCAAAAAAGGTCCGTCATATGTTGGATGAAGCAGGATTAACAGATTGTAAAATTGTTGTTTCAAACAGTTTAGACGAATTCACAATCGCATCTATCTTAAATCAGGGTGGCTGTGTAGATATCTTCGGAGTAGGCGAGAGGTTAATCACTGCAAAATCGGACCCTGTATTCGGTGCAGTATATAAGATTGCTGCAGTAGAAGAAGATGGTGTATTTGCTCCGAGAATTAAAATTTCCGAAAATGTAGGAAAGATTACGAATCCGGGATTAAAAAAGGTGTATCGCGTCTACAATGAAGATGGGCAGAGTATTGCCGATTTACTTACCGGCTATAATGAGGTCCTTGACCTGAGCGTTCCTTACAGATATGTTGACCCGGAACAGCCTTGGAAAAACCGCACTTTTGAAAACTGTACTGCAGTGGAATTGCAGGAAAAAGTAGTAGAAAACGGTGTGCGCATTGCTCCTGTGGTTCCATTGACAGAAATTCAGGGATATGTGAAAGAGCAGCTTCAAACAGAAGTCTGGGAAGAAGAGCAGAGATTTGAAAATCCACACAGACATTATCTGGATATGAGCCCGGATTACTATGAATTAAAAATGAGCTTGCTTCACGAATCTCGTGCAGAATAAGGAGAATGCCTATGAAGAATAGTGACGAAAAAGTATTAACACACGGAAGAGCGGAAACTGCAAAATCGGCAAAATTGTCAATTATCAAGAGACAGTTCGTTCTTATTGGTGGTGCATTTAACCCGGTTACAACAGCGCATATCTCCATTGGAACCAGAATGCAGAAACTTTATCCGAATGCGGAGGTTGTATATGTACCAGCCGCGAACTCTTATATAAAGTCTTGGAAAGAAGGCTCTGCTATCTTACCGGAAGATGTCCGTTTAGGTATGCTACTGGATGCCGTTCAAACAACAGAAAACCTTCGTGTTAGCTTAAGAGAAATAAATGCGGGTGAATCAAAGTGTTATAACACGATTTGCGGTTTAAGAGAGATACACATTCGTTCTGAATTTATTATCGCCATCGGCGATGACAAGCTTCCGGAATTAGAAAAGTGGTATAAAATTGATGAAATCATGGAGATGCCGGATGTCAAATTTACCGTCATTACGCGAAATGGTCCAGATAGAACTGAGCTTGTAAAGAAATACCCTCATAAGTTCGAATTCGTTGATTTGGAGTTTGACTATTGTGACATCAGCTCTTCTAAAATCCGAGAAGCCTTTGCCAATGGAAAAGGAGATACTGTAAAGGATATGCTCCCTGACGGTATTTACGAAAAATATGCTCCTCAGTTGGAAGAAGCATTCGTTCAAAAAGAGAATAAAGCATATTCCTTTGATGCAGTCAAAGCAAAATTATCGATTGTTACCCAGATAAGAGAGTGGTTTGATAAAAACGGAAAAAGGTGTAACGCTGTTATCGGCATTTCTGGCGGAAAAGATTCATCCATTGTAGCAGCTTTATGTGTTGAAGCACTTGGTAAAGAACGTGTTATTGGAGTATTAATGCCAAATGGAGAACAAAGCGATATTCACGATGCTTACGAAGTCGTTTCGTTCTTAGGAATTGAACACTATGAAATCAATATTGCATCAGTTATAAATGCTGAATATCGGGCATTTATGAGAGCAGGCCTTGTTATGTCTGAGCAGACAGAAATCAATCTTCCTCCAAGGGTCCGCATGACCACTCTTTATGCTATATCTCAAAGCAATAACGGCCGTGTAATGAATACCTGTAACTTGTCCGAAAATTACATCGGGTACAGCACAATATTTGGAGATGCTGCCGGGGATTTTTCTCCAATAGGGAGCTATACAGTTGCGGAAGTGATTGCAATTGGAAATGAAACGGTTCTTCCTAAGCATTTAGTTGAAAAAGTCCCTGCAGACGGTTTATGTGGGAAGACAGATGAAAATAGTTTTGGTTTCTCCTATAAAACACTTGATGCATATATTAGGGAGGGTATTTGCGAAGACCCGTTTATCAAAGAAAAAATCGACCGACTGCATAAACGGAACCTGTTTAAAATGCAGCCAATAGCAACGGCAAAAGCATATTTTGACATGTAACAAGAAAAATCTGGGATTCCAAATGAACGGGATGCCAGATTTTTTATTTATTACCATTGTAAAATTATGTTATATTATGGTATAATATGCAAAAATTAACGTAACCGCCACATACTCGTGATTTTAGACGTGTGAGGCTTCATTATTAGGAGAATAAAGGATATGCAAGAATTGCTTGAAAGAACTATCGAAAAATTAAAAAAGGCAACCGAATCCGCTCCCAAAATCCATATTACAAAAGAGAAGGTTTTATCTGTATCAGCATCTGTCATGCAAAAGTGTTCTGGTGATTTTACAGATATAGCGGAAAAAAACGCCTTCAGAAAAACAGCGCAGCTTTTGGAAAAGAAATTAATAGCGTTTTTATTCATGAAACAGGACGACGGATATATTGCATATAATGACTTCACATCGGTAATGGCTTCATTAATGAACTCTTGTCCTATAGAGACTGACTTAGATAAAACCGCTCGTGAGATGTTCTTCTCACACATATATACAACCGAAATGACAGCTCAACTTATAGATTTACCTCCAGATTACATGCAAAAAGTAATGGCTATACAGGATGAGTTTTTTAAAGAAATAGAAAAATATGAAATATAGGACGAAAGCAAAAGCCCCCGGAAGTATCCGGGGGCTTTTGTCGTTGAGAAGATAAATTATATTAGGAAAGATTGCAAAATGCTAACCTGATAGGTTTCAAAGCCACAGAGCAAGGTGGAGAAAATCTCTGGGCTTTTATAAAAATACTGAATAAAAGAAGTTCATGTATATTATACCACAATGTAACATTTTTGCAAGATGGATAGTGACGTTTTTGTTATATTATGGTATAATATACAAAATTAAATAATAAATCATTAATGTCTTGTTAGTGCTTTACGGAGACATAAAATCATTAATGAAATTTGTGGATAACAAGTATTGCGAAGTGATAACTATTATTCGGTAACTAATATACGATATGAGTGTGTATCAAAACATT
>JAZQCX010000060.1:0-3514 GCA_045546495.1 Acetatifactor sp.
TACAAGATTCATGCAGATAATAAGTCATTATATAATACACCACCGGCATATGGTATATATATCTGTGGTAAGGTATTTAAGTGGTTAAAGAAGCAGGGTGGTCTTGCAGCAATGAAGGAGTACAACGAGAAGAAGGCAAAGATTCTGTACGACTTCCTGGATGAGAGCAAGCTGTTCAAGGGCACGGTTCGCAAGGAAGACCGTTCTTTGATGAACGTACCTTTCGTAACCGGTGATGATGAGCTGGATGCGAAGTTTATCAAGGAGGCAAAGGCTGCCGGTCTTGAGAGCTTAAAGGGTCACAGAAGCGTTGGCGGTATGCGTGCAAGCATCTACAATGCAATGCCGATTGAAGGTGTTGAAAAGCTTGTTGCTTTCATGAGAGAGTTCGAGAAAGAGAATTGCAAATAAAATCCGTTGATAAGATTCCGTGATATCAAACCGAGGAATCAGAAGGAGAGAATATGTTTAAGATAAACTGTCTGAATCCCATTGCTGATGTGGGACTGAAGAATTTTAGCGATAAATATGAGGTGACTGCGGATGTAACCGAGGCACAGGGTATTCTTGTAAGAAGTGCATCCATGCATGAAATGGAGATTCCCGAGAGTCTGCTGGCAGTTGCCAGAGCAGGTGCCGGTGTTAACAACATTCCTCTGGAGAAGTGCGCAGAGAATGGTGTAGTTGTATTTAATACTCCCGGTGCAAACGCAAACGGCGTAAAGGAACTGGTTCTTGCAGGTATGCTTCTGGCAGCCAGAGATGTTGTGGGCGGAATCGACTGGGTAAAGAGTAACGTTGATAACGCAAACATTGCAAAGGATGCGGAGAAAGAAAAGAAGAATTTTGCCGGAACCGAAATCATGGGTAAGAAGCTTGGCGTTATCGGTCTTGGCGCTATCGGCGTAAAGGTTGCAAACGCTGCGGTTGCTCTGGGCATGGAGGTGTACGGTTATGACCCGTATCTGTCCGTTAATGCAGCATGGAGCCTGAGCCGTTCCGTAAAGCATGTGCTGAATGTGGATGATATTTATGCAGAGTGCGATTATATCACCATTCATGTACCTCTTTTGGATTCCACAAAGGGTATGATTAATGCCGTATCCATCGCAAAGATGAAGGAAGGCGTTGTAATTCTGAACTTTGCAAGAGACTTGCTTGCAAACGAGAAGGATGTACTGGAAGGACTGCAGAACGGCAAGATTGCACGCTATGTAACCGACTTCCCGAATCCTACCACTGCAGGTCAGAAGGGCTGTATCGTAATTCCTCACCTTGGTGCAAGTACCGAAGAATCCGAGGATAACTGTGCAGTAATGGCGGTACAGGAAATGATGGATTATCTGGAGAACGGAAATATCCGAAACAGTGTAAACTACCCTGCATGCGATATGGGCGTTTGTACAAAGGTTGGCCGTGTTGCTGTGTTCCATAAGAACATTGCAAATATGATTACCCAGTTTACCGCTGAGTTTGGTGCAAAGGGTATCAATATCAGTGATATGACAAATAAGTCTAAGGGCGAGTTTGCGTATACTCTTTTAGATGTGGAATCTGTACCGACTGCTGAAATTGTAGAGGCACTGGAGAAAATTGACGGTGTATTCCGAGTAAGAGTGGTAAAGGGTTAAAAGATTACTATTGACATTTTGCAACAAAATGTTATAAATAGTAATTGTAGTACTAATTTCACAAAAGGAGAAAGAATATGAATAAGAAAGCAACAGGTATTGTAGCATATTGTACAATTTTCGGATGGATTGTAGCTTATCTTGCAGGTGACAAGGAGGGCGCGAAGTTCCATTTGAATCAGGGACTGGTAGTTTCTCTGCTTGGCATTGTAGGCGGAATTGTAGGAACTATCTTAGGCTTTATTCCGTTTATCGGTTGGATTTTCAGCTTGTTGATTAGTCTGGTTGTTATTACTTGTATGGTAGTGGGAATTCTTGCAGCATGCTCCGATCAGGAGAAGGAGATCCCTATCATCTGCACCATTCAGCTTTTGAAGTAATTTTAAATGCTGCGAATATGACCGGGTGAAAATTGAGAAAGCCGCACGAAATCATTCGTGCGTCTTTTTTTTATGATGAATATCTTGATGTTCTATGGCGAAAATCAGGGTGAGTCCAAAGCAGACTGGTTTCCGTAATGTTTAACGGAACAGAAGCGGCATATTGCCGTCAGAACCGTCGTTGATATCCTTCAGGCTTTCTTTCAGTTTTTCGTTGCTGGCGCAGGAAGCCTCGCTCTGCAAATCCATGTAGAGGATAAAGATATCGGTAAGGCTCTTGTTCTGTTCCTTTGCGATTTTTTCCATAATGGGTTTCAATTTTTCAAGCTGAGCAGAAACGGGAACCTTCTGGGGGTCAATTTCGCCCAGTGTACTTTCTGCATAAGCATTAATTCTTGCTAAAAGCTTCTTATTTTCTTCGGTCATGTTAGTATCATCCTTTCTGATTGTGCCTTTCTAAAGTATTATTTTATCACCTGATACTTGTTATGTATAGTTTGTTTTGGTAAAATAAAAGAAAATAAAGTGAAATTTCGGAGGAAATCATATGGCTAAGATAAGACCTTTTTCGGCGTATCGTCCGGCAGAGGGAATGGAAAACAAAATTGCGGCACTTCCTTATGATGTATATAACAGGGAAGAGGCGTGTGTTGTGGTAAAGGAGAATCCCGAGTCTTTCCTTGCGATTGACAGAGCGGAAACTTCCTTTGGACCCGAGACAGATACATACGCTCCCGAGGTTTATGAAAAAGCAGCGTCACTTTTGCAACAGCGCATCGCGGAAGGAAAATTTATAAAAGAAGAAACCCCTTGCTATTATCTGTACGAGCAGGTTATGAACGGCAGAAGCCAGACAGGTATCGTTGCCTGTGCGTCCATTGATGATTATCAGAACAATATTATCAAGAAGCATGAGAATACCAGAGCGGATAAGGAGCAGGATCGTATCCGCCATGTAGATGTCTGCAATACACAGACGGGTCCTATCTTTTTGGCATATCGGACAGATGCGGTTTTGAAGCAGATGACCAATGAAGTAAAAATGCAGACTCCCGTGTATGATTTTGTGTCGGAGGACGGCATCACTCACAGAGTATGGGTTATCAGGGAAGCGGATAAGCTTGAAAAGATACAGGCGGCATTTGCTGCCATTCCCGCAGTTTATATTGCGGACGGACATCACCGCTGTGCTTCGGCGGTTAAGGTTGGTCTCATGAGAAGAGACCGGAAGCCGGATTATACGGGAGAAGAGGAATTTAATTACTTTCTGTCTGTTTTGTTCCCGGATGATGAGCTGCATATTATGGATTACAACCGTGTGGTTCGCGACTTGAACGGATACACCGCAGAAGCATTTATGGAAAAGATTTCCGAAAGCTTTATTGTGGAAAAAGCAGGAAAGACGCCGGTTCGTCCCGAAAAGAAGGGCTGCTTTGGCATGTTCCTGGAGGAGGAATGGTATCTGCTGACGGCTCGGGAATCGATTTTAAGTGAGGATGCGGT
>JAZQCX010000061.1:0-11853 GCA_045546495.1 Acetatifactor sp.
GGGAGAGGAACGGCTGCGGCAGGGAAAAAAGCTGGGCGAGGAGGCCGGGACGAAGCTGTTGGTCCCTATGGTTATGATGCTGGCAGTGGTTATGCTCTTGATTATGGTACCGGCTTTTGCCGGCTTGTAAAGCGGGAGCCGGTAGTGGGCCATGTAGGGCCAAATAAGAAGACGTGAAAAGCCTATCGTAGGAAAGTGATACATAAAGAAGGAGGTAAATTTACATATGAAAGGAGAAATGACTATGGGTAGAAAAGAGGAAGAAAACAGGAAAGTACATTGTGTGGAAAACACGATGGGATATGAAACGGCATCAATTGAAACTGCTGAGGAAAAAAGATTGAAAGGGATAGAAGAGCTTTTAAAGGAAGAGGACGGAATGGGAACCGTGGAGATTATTTTGATTATTGTTGTGCTGGTAGGTCTGGTGGTTATATTTAAGGACCAGATTACGAAGATAGTAGATAACCTGTTCAATAAAATTTCCACACAGACGGGACGCATTTGATGAGAGATGATAAGGAGAAAGAAAATGCATATCTCACGGTGTATCTGGTACTGACGATTACGGTGCTGCTGTCCCTTTGTCTGGTGTTGATTGAGGGGGTCAGAAAAAACGGAGCGTCCTTACAGGCGACCTGTGCCACGGAAGTGAGTATGCAAAGTATTATGGCAGAGTATCATCGGGAATTGCTCCGCCAATATAACATATTTGCCATAGATGCCTCTTATGGCACGGATAGCTGTGTGAAAAGAAACACAGAGGCCAGATTGTATCATTATCTGAGGGAAAATCTGGAAACTACCGGGCGTGATTTTTACGGACTTTCCGTGGCAGGTGCAGAACTGACAGAGGTGTCAATTTTGACAGACGGAAACGGAGCGGTATTCCGTAAGCGTGCGGTGGAGGCGATTCGGGATGATGTGGGACTTGAATTGCTGGAGCAGGTAATAAACTGGGTGGATACCGTACAGGTAAACGGATTGGAAAACGGTACGGCTGAGCAGGAAAAGGCAGCCCTTGATAGAGAAATAGAGGAATATGAGATTCCGGCAGAAACAGAGGGTGACGGGATAAATGCAGAAGCTGAAGCAACCGCGGGAAAGGTTGAGAACCCAACGGAACAGTTGAATAGCATGCGAAAGAAGGGAATCTTAAAGCTGGTATTGGGGGAGGAGCAACGACTGTCGCCTAAAAGTGTAGTGCAGGACAACCTGGTGGGTAATCGAATCCGGCAAGGTAAGGTGAACAAAGGAAATCTGAATGAATCGGAAGAAGAGTCGTTGATTGACCGCTTTATGTTTCAGGAATATCTGATTCGATATATGGGGTGTTATACAGATGAAAAGGCAGAGGGCGCGCTGAATTACCAATTGGAATATCTGTTGACAGGAAAGGAACAGGATACGGAGAATTTGAGAGCTGTGGTCAACCGGCTTTGTATGCTTAGGGAAGTGGCGAATGTAATGCATCTTTACACGGATGCGGAGAAGCGCGGTGAAGCCGAACTGCTGGCAACTACAATTTGTGCGGCGCTACTGGTGCCGGAGCTTACACCGGTGCTTCATGCAACGATTATGCTGGGGTGGGCGTACGGCGAAAGTGTACATGATGTAAAAATGCTTTTAGAGGGGAAAAGAGTTCCGCTCCTAAAGGATAAATCCGCATGGTACCTTGGACTGAGTACTGCTTTGAACGGGGATCTTTACGGAGACGGCGGAGAGGGGACGGGGCTGTCTTATGAAGACTACCTGAGAGTTTTTATGATGTTGTCGGATTTGGACACGTTGACGCTCAGGGCGATGGATATAGTAGAGTCCGACATTCGTACTACGCCGGGAAACAGCCGATTCCGTTTGGATGGCTGCTATGATGCGGTACAGGCGGAGATTGCCATAAGGGGTGGCGAGGAGTACAGATTTGAGCTGATTCGTGAAAAGAGTTATTAAGTGTAACAGAAAGGAGGTGGCTCGCGGTGACCTTTTCGGAGGGTAAAATGAAAAGAAAACTTCTAACAACAATAGGAAACCCTTCTCCGACAACAACCTATAAGAAAAAAGATTTCGCCCAAAATCAAAAATACGCTTCGGAAAGGTCACCGGGGGCTACGCTCCTTGAACGAATTCTAATGTGCAAAGTGCAGGCCGGCATGACCGTGGAGGCTGTGCTTGCGCTGCCTGTCTTTTTGTTCTTTTTTCTCAACATGGGAAGCATTATGGAAATGATTCGTCTGCATGGCAATATGCAGTTGGCGCTTTGGGGAGCGGGAAATGAGGTGGCGCTCTACGGGTGCGTATTGGAAAATGAGGAAGTGACGGCGTTGCTGTCCCCGGTTTACATAAAGTCGCGAATCGTTTCGGATTTAGGGGAGGAATACCTTGCAGCGTCACCTATAACGGACGGTGCTGATGGCGTGTTTGTGTGGGAGAATTTGTTCGGGGAGAACGAAGATGTCTTGGATGTGACGGTGAGCTATGGGCTTGAGCCCGTAAGCGGATTTGTGGGTTTTCGGACAATCCGTATGAGAAACAGATATTATGCACATATGTGGAACGGCTACCGGTTACCGGAGGAAGCACAGCATCTGGAAATGGTATATGTGGCAGAAACAGGTACGGTATACCATACCGACAGAGGGTGCAGCCATCTGCGGCTGTCAGTTCGGGAGATGGAGTCGGGAGGCTTGGAACAGTCCAGAAACCAATGGGGAAGGAAATACGATGCCTGTGAAAAATGTGCGGACGGCGAAATGCCGGAGGTTCTGTATGTAACGGCTGAGGGAGAATGTTATCACTATCAAGCGACTTGCTCCGGATTAAAAAGAACGGTGTTTGTGCTGGAATTGACAGAGGCGCAGAAAAATTACCGTAGCTGCAGCCGATGCGGCGGGACGTAGGGGAACGTCCGAGTAGAAAGGAGAAAAAATGTGGGGAATTTTATTGAGGGGAATCTGGCTTACGGCTCTGAGTGTTGAGGATGTGCGGCAAAAGAGAATCTCTCTTTGGCAGATTGGGATGGGAGTTCCGCTGGTGATTTGGTCCTTGGTGCAGGGAGTGGTGCAGGAGGAGATTACGATGGAGCGATTGCTGCTCTGGACTCTGCCGGGAGTGATATTGCTGGTGATGTCGTTAACGAAAAAGGTGGGGTACGGGGATGGAACTGTAGTGCTCCTGCTGGGATTGATGGAACGGGATGATTATTTTGCCAGATTGCTGCTGTGCAGCATGGTAATGATGTCAGTGGTGTCTGTACTTTTATTGATTTTGCGGAAAGCGGGAAAGGATACCCGATTGCCGTACCTGCCGTTTTTGTTGGCAGCGTGGTTGATGGGGAGGAGAATTGCTTGGATGTAAAACGAAATTTCGCTGTGAAGAGAAAAGTAAACGCATACCTCACCGTGGAAGCGGCGCTGGTGTTTCCGATTGTTCTGGCAGTACAACTATTGGTGATTTATCTTCTTGTCTTTCAGTACAACCGGTGTCTCCTGAATCAGGATATGGGGCGGTTGGCAATACTGGGATGCGGAGCAAAGGAACAGAATAAAGAAGCCTTGTCGGAATATCTGAAAAAATGCTCGAATGAGATACATACGGAGCACTATTTTGCATGGAGAACGAATGCCTTGGATATGGAACTTGCCGGAGACACGGTACGAATAGAGGGGAAGGGAGAAATCGTGTTTCCGTTCCCCGAGTGGGGAATAGAAGTTGCACGCATAAACAAAAACGCAAAAGCGGTTTATGAGTATCACAAGCTACAGCCGGTGGTAATAATACGACAGTTTAATAAGTTGAAAGGAGCGGACTGATTTTGCAGACGGAATATATAAGAAGCCTTAATTGTAATTACGAAAGAATTCTTTTAGAGCAGAAACCGGAGGAAAAGAAATATCAGTATTGTATTTTGAACAGAGGAGGTGTAAGGGGGCTGTTGCCGTGTAGCCTGCGATATATTAACGGACTTTCCTATCTTTATTATGATATTTCTTCGAAACAAAACGTAGCCCAGCTTTACGGAAAAAAGAGTATCGGACGCCAGTGGCTGAAGGATTTTGTTTGGGGGATCAAACAGATTCGACAAGAGCTGGAGCGTTTTTTGTTGGACTGCAGAAACGTAGTGTGGTATCCGGAACAGATTTTTCAGGACTTGGAGAACAACCAGTTTTATTTTCTCTACATACCTTATTACGAAGGTGCAGGAGGTTTTGATAAATTTCTGGACTTTTTACTGGAACACATTGATTATAGTGATGATACGTTGGTGGAGTGTGTGTACCACATGTATGAGCAGTACGAAAAAGGTGGTGAGACGTACCTTTACGGTAAAATGACAGAGGATATAAAAAGGTTGGAATCGCCTGCGGCTAACATTGAGAGGGAGCCGGCGGATGCGAGGCAGGATAAAATAACCGAGGCAGAAATGGCAGAGGATGGTCCGACGGGGAGAGGCGTAGCTGCGGGGGAGAAAAATAGAAACGTGCGCGCCTTGTCCTCCTGGGGAAAAGAAGGCGGTAAAAAAGAAACTGTCGGTACGTGTAAGGAAGAAAAAGAGGAAAAAAGGAGCTTGCGAAGTATTTTTGAAGGGAGAAAGAAACGGGAGAAGGTGCAAAAGGAGGACTATTATCGAGAATTTGAAAAGGATACGGTGTATTCGGTTGCGGAAGATACGGCTTATGATGAAAAGTATGGGCAGACCATGTATATGGAAATCTCTGACGACGAAAAAGGGAGAATTAGGAGTATTTATTTGCCGGACGGCAGTTTGCTTGCCAATTTGGATAAAAAACTTGTGACAATAGGAAAAATGAAGGATGAGGCAGATATTGTATTAGAGGATTCTTCCATGAGCAGGTTGCATGCCCGTATTACAAAGGAGGGAGACGACTATTATTTGGAAGACGTAAATTCCACGAATGGTACTTTTAGAAACGGGCTTCGCCTTCAACCGTATGAAAAGAAGCGTCTTGAGGTAGGGGACGACATTCGATGCGGAAGGGTTCTCTTCCTTTTTAGGTAGATTGAAAAACGAGACGAACTATGATATAATTTTTCTTAAATTCATCGGAGGAAGATGTGAATTGGTTTATCTCAAAAAAGTTCCTGTAGTCAGTGCGGCACTGGTGCTTGTCAATATTGCAATCTACATAATCGGTAGCTTTATAAATGGCGGGGAAATGTACCGTGCGGGTATACTGACTGCGGATGCTGTTGTGCGGCAGCAGGAATACGGGCGGATAATATGGTCTATGTTTCTGCACGCGGATACGCAGCATTTGTTCAATAATATGCTGATACTCTTTTTTCTTGGTGCTATGTTGGAAAGGGAAATAGGGCATATCCGCTTTGGATCGTTTTATCTGCTGTCCGGCTTGGGAGCGGGGATTTTGTCCCTAATGATGAAAGTGATACATGAGGATCCATCCGGTACACTTGGGGCCAGCGGAGCGGTATTTGGCTTGGATGGTGTCCTTTTAGCTATGGTGATTCTTTCCGGGCGCCGAATGGAAAATGTGACGTTGCCGAGAGTTCTGCTAATGATTGTCCTGTCTTTGTACAGTGGATTTGCGAGCGGGATGACTGATAATGCGGCTCATTTGGGTGGCTTAATTACAGGATTTTTGGCGGGCGGTATTATGTGCATGATGCAAAACCGAAAGGATAAGAAAAATTATGAACATTAACATCTATTATGGTGGAAGAGGAATTATTGATGATCCGACCCTGGTTGTGATTAATAAGATGCAGGAGATATTGGAAGAGCTGCGTGTTAATGTAACGCGGTATAATTTGTATGAGCTAAAAAATACGATTACAACACTGCCCCAAACTTTGAAGGATGCAGACGGTATTATTTTGGCAACTACAGTGGAGTGGTATGGAATCGGCGGATATATGCAGCAGTTTTTGGATGCGTGCTGGCTTTTTGGTGATAAGGAGCGGATTGCGAAGATTTATATGTGCCCGGTAGTTATGTCTACGACATACGGTGAGCGGGAAGGAAAGCTGAACCTTGCTACGGCTTGGGAAATCCTCGGCGGGTTGCCTTGCAGCGGTATTTGCGGCTACATAGAAAATACAATTGTATTGGATATGAACGAGGAGTACACTCGTATTATTGAGAAGAAAGCTGAAAATATGTATCGTACCATTAACCAGCGTATGGCAAGCTTTCCGGCAAGTAATCAGGCAGTAAAGCAGAAGGTTTCCGTGGCAAAAATTACGGATTTGACTCCTCAGGAGTCGGAGCAGCTGTCTGAGTATGTGTCGGATGACAGCTATGTGCAGCGTCAAAAGGAAGATGTTCTGGAACTGGCAAACCAGTTTAGAGATATGCTTAATGAAGAAAGCGAAGATGCGGAGGAGTACATTGGTCTTTTCCGTAAGGCGTTTAAGCCGCAGGCAGGTTTTTCGGCGGATTATTCTATCGGCATCGAAGAAAAAAAGAAAAAACTGATACTCTCTGTGGATGGTCCTAAGTTTGAGTGTGCATACGGTGTTTGCGAAGAACCGGATGTAGAGGTGAAGCTGGATAGAGCTACCATGGAAGAAATTGTGAATGGCAGGATGACGTTCCAAAGAGCCTTTATGTCGGGTGTTATGAAGACGAAAGGTGACTTTAGGGTGCTTAGAACATTGGATCAATTATTCCCCTTTGAAAAAAGTGTTTAGAGGAGGTGCGTGAATATGGAGAATTGTATTTTTTGTAAAATTGCGAACGGCGAAATCCCTTCTAAAACGTTATATGAAGATGAGGTATTTCGTGTGATCCTTGATTTGGGTCCTGCAACAAAGGGACATGCCTTAATCTTGCCGAAAGAGCATGCGGATAATCTTTATGAACTTCCCGACGAGACAGCTGCAAAAGCAATGCTTCTTGCGAAGAAAATGGCTTGCCTGATGAAGGAAAAATTGCATTGTGCCGGATTGAACTTAATGCAGAATAACGAAAGGGCGGCAGGACAGACGGTTTTCCATTATCATATGCATCTGATTCCCCGCTATTTGAACGACGGACAGAAAATCAACTGGATACCCGGTGAACCGACTCAGGAAGAACTGGAAGAAGTAAGAAGGCTGATTACAGAGTAAAGGTGCGATATGAGAACAATTAATGTGTCCGCGGTAACGGAAAATATTAAGGAAATGTGCATAGAAGCCAACCATTTTCTGTCACAAGATATGCAGTGCGCGCTTCGAACGGCGGTGGAAACCGAGGAGGCGTCTTTGGGGAAGCAGATTTTGGAGCAACTTCAGGAGAATATGAAGATTGCCGGAGAGGACATGATTCCCATTTGCCAGGATACCGGAATGGCGGTTGTTTTTGTGGAAATTGGCCAGGAGATTCATTTTGAGGGCGGTAGTCTGGATGAGGCTGTGAATGAGGGTGTACGGCGTGGCTATGTGGATGGATTTTTGCGCAAATCTGTTGTAAAAGATCCGATATTCAGAGAAAATACCAAGGACAATACGCCAGCGGTTATACATTACGAGATGGTTCCCGGAGATGAACTGAAAATTACCGTAGCGCCTAAGGGGTTTGGCAGTGAAAATATGAGCCGTGTGTTTATGTTGAAACCGGCAGACGGAATCGAGGGTGTGAAAAATGCAATACTGACGGCTGTTAAGGACGCGGGTCCCAATGCGTGTCCGCCCATGGTGGTGGGAGTCGGCGTAGGCGGCACCTTTGAAAAGTGTGCACTGATGGCGAAGAAGGCTTTGACAAGACCTGTGGATAAGCGTTCGGATATTCCGTATGTGCGTGAGATGGAAGAGGAACTTCTGCATAAAATTAATTATTCGGGAATCGGACCGGGCGGTCTTGGGGGGACAGTAACTGCGTTGGCGGTAAATATCAACACTTATCCCACACATATTGCGGGGCTTCCGGTGGCGGTGAATATATGCTGTCATGTAAACAGACATGCTGTGAGGATTTTGTAGAAAGCAGACTCGTTGAGACTCTCTGCAAGAGACGGGGCGTTAGAAGAAAGATGCGAACATCACAAATTGCCCTTGTATGTGCAAGTTGAAAACAAGTTTTCAACTGACAGAAATTCCTACGCGAATTTCTGTTGCGAGAATTCTCGAATAAAAAAGTCGTTTTTGGAATGGAGATTAAAATGGACAAATATATAAAGGTTCCTTTAGAGCATGATACTGCTGTGACGCTTCGTGCCGGAGATTATGTGCATCTGACAGGAACAATATATACGGCAAGAGATGCGGCTCACAAGAGGTTATATGAAGCGTTGGAAAAGGGAGAGGCTCTCCCGTTGGATATGAAGAATAATGTTATTTATTACATGGGACCTTCGCCTGCAAGACCGGGGCGTTCCATTGGCTCGGCAGGACCGACTACGGCAAGCCGCATGGATAAGTATGCGCCTGCGCTTTTGGACCTTGGTCTAACGGGGATGATAGGGAAAGGTAAAAGAAGTCAGGCGGTAAAGGATGCGGTGGTTCGTAACGGTGCGGTGTATTTCGCGGCAGTGGGAGGTGCCGGTGCGTTGCTTTCCCGTTCTATCGTATCTTCTGAAGTGATTGCATATGATGATTTGGGAACGGAGGCAATCCGCAAGCTGGAGGTAAAGGATTTCCCGGTGATAGTGGTTATGGATGCAGAAGGAAATAATCTTTATGAGACGGCTGTTGCAGAGTACTGCAAGGAATAGGCGTGAAGTAAATTTGCTTGGGATGGAGAACTGTAAATGGTAAATTTTCTGTTGTTTGTCCGTTTCTAAAAAATGGTGGTTGTCTTCTGCGAAAAAGGAATTGACAAAAGACCGTGGCTTATGTATAATAACTTTTGCGTTGTGAATTCAGACGCAAAACACAATATTGGTAGTGACGTAGTTCGGACATGGAGAAATACTCAAGAGGCCGAAGAGGCGCCCCTGCTAAGGGTGTAGGTCGGGCAACCGGCGCGAGGGTTCAAATCCCTCTTTCTCCGTTTAGCTGCCAATGTGCAAGTAGAGTGAGAAATGCTTGAAAATCAAGCATTTCTCATTTTCTTTTTACTGGAAAGGTTCAAAAAACTTTAGTTACATTTGGTTACACTTTTAGGCGACACCTTTTGTATCGTCCTCGTTGGTGTTTTGACTTGTCCTTCAATTCTTCGCAAATGGATACTACTCTAGGTTTTCTGCTTTTAATATGTTCGATTTTGAAAGTAGTGTTTTTGAAATTCTAGTCGAAAATCGATAAAAGGGCATAGCTTGACAAAGGTATCTGAATAAAGTAAAATATCTTTCTAGAAAGATTTGGGAAGGGCTTGACAGGTATGGCAACAAGAAATAGACTTAAGCACAGCACAGCACAGCACAGCACAGCACAGCACAGCACAGCACAGCACAGCACAGTCTATTAGTATGTCGTAATACAAAGATTAAAGATGATATAAGTGAGTCAAACACCTTTTAGCAACAGGGATATTCTGTTGTTAAAAGGTGTTTTTGATTATGTAAAAAGTGCGGAGGGAGGTTAACATAGTTGTGATTCCGGTGGTTCTGTGTGGCTGGGAATTGTGTAGGTAAATCAGAAGGATTTGTAAAAATATACTTTAAGAGAAAGGTGAAGGAATTATGAAGAGAATGAAGGGCTTGACAATTTCAATGATAGGACTCTTGTTAATGACGGGGTGTGGTGCAGGGCAGAGTGATGCCGATGCACAAAAGGAAGATAGTTTTTCTGCAGAATCGGATCAGGAAATAAAGGGAAATGGCGAGAGTGAATCCTTAGCTGTTTCTGAAGATTCTGTTGCAAACGTTGATACAATTCCGTCTGAGGAAACTGTTGATGAAGAACCTGTAGATGAAGATGCTGCATGGTACAATAGTCCGCAGTCCAATGGTTATAGTTTTGCAATTACGCAAGAATGTCTTGATAGATACTTGACATATGTGGTTACAGAAGAGGCTAGGGATACATACATTGAGCATCAAAAAAAGAAAGATTCTTACCCCGATGGCGATTTTCAGTATTTCACAATAGCAGGGATGTATCAAGAGAACCCTTATTTAATTTTATCTTCGGTAAATGATGATACCTGCTCAGATGAAGTGTCTTTTTTTGTAACTATGGAGGGTGATGACGAAATATATCTCATGGATATTTTCTCGGAGGATTACGATAATTTGTCTATGGTCCAGACTGTGGTAAGTAATCAATTGTATGTTGTGACGGAGGAGTTTTCAGATCAGTCCATGTTTATGGAAAGGGTTCATACAGAATACAATAGCAGTGCAGCAGCGCTGAGTGAGAGCTATGTAAACACTAATTGGTCCTATCGGTATAAAGATGGGGAATATACTGAACAAGTGGAAGTCATGAATGATGGTGTAGCTACTGCTGATAATATGCTGGGTAGAAAACAGCTTGCTGAATTGAAATGGTTTGGACTGGACCAGGTGGAAGAGGCAAGAGCATATTATTCGCAGTTTGCCGAAGCTGATGAGGGAGAAGATGCATCTGATAGACAGGTTTATTTTGAGGATGATTCCTGTGCGTTGGGTTTTTTTGATTATTTTGAATCGGGAGAATTTGAATTGACTACGGAATTTAATGAAACGGTTTATCAATTTACTGGTATTTCTGGTGAAGATAAGCAAAGCTTACGCAGTGCAGATATCGGATCGGATGTGCAATTCTACGGTGGAGCGGATACTTGTGATAGACAAATCGATGTTTTTTTGGAGGGAGACGGATATTTGTTTGTAGAACGGGCCACTTATATTGGTAACGGTGGAAGCGGATTTAAAGTATATCAGACAAGGGACGCTGAAATGGGTTTGACATGGATTAATCTGCTGGGTAACATGGAATATTACGAGTCTATTGAAGATGCAATAAATTCCAAGTTAAATAAATAGGAATGATTTATTTTATATAAAGGTGCTTGTAGAGGGGGCTCTCACTTGATGAAAGTTTTGACCAGAGTGAGGGCTCTTTTATAAATAACATTTATTTAAGAACGTTTTAGATGAGTAAATTAAGCAGTGGAATGCCGGATGTTTGAAGCTCAAATTATGACGATAGATAGGGTGCATACTATATATGGGTAAAGAGAGTAGTGAGCCTAAGGCGGATATATGGAAAAAGATTACGTTTTTATGGCAATTGTGCAATAGCCTTTAGAATTGCTCCAAGATAAAGAAAAAAGCAAGATGTCCGTTTTTGAGATAGTGTGTTTCGGCAAGTGCTATGGGAGCGAGGAAACTCTGGTATGGCGTTTCCTTTCGGCTTGAGTGCGTGGGGAAGGAGAATGAGGAGCGATTTCAACACACAAGACGTGTACTGGAGGAAAGGGGAATTAAGATGAACTAATAAGTGATTTACTTATGCAACTTGTGGGCGAAAAAGAGAACTTCTACTATATATAGTAGGTGAAAAACAGAGAAGAAATTTGCGCTCAAATTGTGCCAATTTTTTTGAAAACTAATGTTGACAAGCGGCTTTCCTGTGTGTTATATTGTAACTCCACCGCCTAAAAGACGCTTTGATTTTTAAATGAAAAAAGTTTTTTAGAATGGTGAAAAAAGTTGTTGACAACGCGGAAATGCTATGATATGATGTCTAAGTTGCCGCGAAAAACGACAACATCGTACCTTGACAAATAAACAGTAATGCAACCCTGAAAATTCCAAGAGAAGAGTTGAAATCAAACAACTCATCTGGAGATTTCAGAGAAACAAATTTGAGAACAGGAAACTTGAGACTGAAAGGTTTTGAGTGACCACCCAAGAAAACAGTAATGCCAGATAAAAACTGGCAGGACAAACAACCATTAAACATGAGAGTTTGATCCTGGCTCAGGATGAACGCTGGCGGCGTGCTTAACACATGCAAGTCGAACGG
>JAZQCX010000062.1:0-10202 GCA_045546495.1 Acetatifactor sp.
GAATTTTACTCCTGTGTTTGTTGTTTTGATTACAAATTTACCCATGATGATAACCTCCATTTTTTGATTTATATTGCTCGTGTGCCGCATTGTCCGCAAAATTTAGCATCTGCAGACAATTCAGCTCCACAGGTTGCACAAAGTTTTTCTGTTTCTTGTTTCCTTTCCGTAAATTGATTACCGGTATTCCTGCAGCAATTCTCTATATCCTTTTTCCAATGCTCCCAGGATGTGTGAATTGCCCGCCCCACAAACTGCTTTCTCAGCATTTCCAGTGTGGGAGTCCGTTTTACCAGCATACGCTTCTTAAGATGCTCCGGCTCCTTCAGTTCCTCTTCCGGCATCCGGATCAACTGTCTGTCGAAGGACGCTGCCTCTAATGCCCGGTCTATCCGCACAGCAAAATCTTCCCATGTTCCCGAAATACGATAAAGATAGGTTGCTGCTGCTTCCTGTTCTGCCAGCGAAAGCTCCACTGCTGCAATCTGCTGTTCTTGATCCGGAACCAGAAGCCATAAGATCATCGGGGATTCCTTTTCCTCTGCCGCTTCTGAACCTGCCCCATCGTTCCCGGAATTTATCAGTTCGGGAAGCTTTGATAAATCCAGCTCGCCCTTTTGCATGATTTCCAGGCCTTCTAACACAGATGTTTTTTCCGGAGCAGGCAGGATGCCCGTCCAGAAGCAATCTCCTCCGCACATCTCAACCAGCCATGGATAGGTTTTTGCCATCCGGCTTTCCTTGATATGTGTTTCTATGGCAGTTGCAAGACGGGGAGCTGTCTCTGCGATTTTTTGATACTTTGCTCCTCGCCCGTATGGCATAAGACCTGCTGCAGATGCAGCCTGCATAGAGCTGATACCGGGAGCCACTTCTTTTTGCCAGGACAAGGTCTTTTCACCTAACTTATGTAATTGCTCTGTCAGTCGTTGGTCTAATATGTCCAGTTCCCTGCCCAGTCTGAAAAGGCTTATCCTTTCACCGCTATATAGCTCCATTTCGTAAGTATAATCCCTGATTCCGGCATCTTTTAGGAAGCATAGTGGCAATCTCCTTGCATTTTCGTTAGGCGGCAGAATACACAGACATTCTTCGTAAAGACGGATCTGTGCCGGTCCGCGATGCACCATTCCTTCCTCTTTGGCAATGTATTCTCCGGCAATCTCCAGAATCGGTGTGCCGGTTACCTTTAATGCTTCCAGCACGGCATCGTTATAAACTGCATACAATTTTTCATATAACCACTGAAGCTTCTGCCCCATGCGGGAAATTGTAAATCTTCCGGAATCAGTTGTCAGTGTCAGTATGTAATCCGCCAGATGTATGGCAGTGATTTCCCCATACATAACATCCACCTGCTGAAAACGCCCTGCAAAAACAATCCCATCCGTTTCCAGCACAATCCGGCACTCCTGTGCAAAAAGCGGACATTCCACATACCCCTCAAAGGCCTCGGTCACAGTTTCCTGTTCCACTGCCTTGTCAGTATTAAGTCCCATATTGAACGGAATCATGGCATCACCTGCTTTCTGTTACAGCTTGTTTCCGCAGTTTCCGCAAAACTTTGTTCCCGGCTGATTCTGGGTACCGCAGGCACTGCATATTCCGGTGGGCGGTGCTGCCGCCTGGGCCAGATTGGTACCACAGTTGTTGCAAAAGCGGCTGTTCTGGGCATTCTGTGCACCACAATTCTGGCAGACCTTTAACGCCATGGAAGCACCACAGTTATTACAGAATTTTCCTGCGCCGGCGGGTTTGCCGCAATTAGGGCAGATGGTAGTCTTACTTTCAATCTTTCCCTGCCATACAGTTGCAGAGGCACCTGCCTCATCAATGTTGCGGCGCATAGCCTCTGCACGGGCTCTGGCCACGTAAATCTCCTGTCTGGGTGCGCAGTCGGTACACAGACCTTCTTCCTCATTCCAGCAATGATCGCATACATATTTATTACAGGAAGGACATCTGTGGAAATGGCGCATAGCTTCATTCTTGGCCCTCTCAAAAGCCTGCTCATGTTCCTTCTGCCATTCGGGGGATCTGCCCTCAAATCTCTCGCTTAAGATATCGGTTGCCCGATCCGCACCATATCCTAAGCTGCTGAGCCTTCCTCCCAAAAGACTTCCGAGGGCACTGGCACCATCTCCGATCCCACGGAATAATTTACCTTTTTTGTATGTCTCGCTTTCAATAAAGCTGCTCTTATATCCATCGTTGCAGATATCACAATAAAATGTAAACTGGAAACCTGCTTCGGTGGAATTGTCATGATAATTCCTTGTAAAAGAAGTCAGCATCTTATCTTTCTCCTATTCTTGCCTTGATTTTTTTACCACATACGGTACATTTTGTGTTCTGGAAGAACTGCAATGCATTGCATCTCTTATTTTCACAGTAAACCATCAGTCCACTGCCGCAGGCCTCGCATCGCTCCTGTACAAAGGTCTGTGCTCCGCAAGTGGGGCATGGTACATAAAGAGGTCTCTTGCAGCCTGCACACATGGCCTGTCCCTTCTGAACAGGACGATGACAGGAAGGACAAAGATAACCAAATGGGCTCATGCTTCCGCAGGAAGTACAGATACGTGCATCACTTTCAATAAAGGTACCACAATGAATACAGGGTTGCTTATATGCTGCCATATATTACCCCTCCAATCTTTCTCCACAATCTCCGCAGAACCGGGTTCCTACCGGGTTTTCCTTACCACAGGACGGGCAAAACACTGATGTGGGTTCTTCTGCCTGTAATCTGCTGCCACACTCCTGACAAAACTTTACGCCCGGCGCATTTGCCGCACCACAGGCCGGACACAGATTCTGTACGCCCAGCTTGCTGCCGCATTCCTGACAGAACTTGGTTCCTTCCGGATTCTCATGCCCGCACTGACTGCAGGTTCTTCCGGCCAAAGCTTCCTTCTTAAGTCTTTCCTTTTCCTCTGCCTCTGCTTTCGCTGCATTCAGCTTCTGCTGAGCAGCCGCCAGATTCGCTTGAGTCAACCTCATTTTATCAGCAATCTCGCCAAAACTTTCCAGACCATACTGCTCCACCGCCATCTGCCCGATCTGAACATAAAGGTCTTTTTCCTGTTTCTGCAGGTCAGAAACCTCTCCCTGCAATCTTAAATACTGTGTTGCCGGCTCGTCCTGTGGCATGATGCTGGTCAAGCCTTTCATTAGTCCTCCCAGTCCGCCTAATCCGCTTAAAATGTCTGCCATGGTATTATCCTCCATTCTAAAAAATTAATTGTTTTCATTATCTGTTATGTAGTTCTCAAACCATTGATCTACATAACCTTTATCTACTCTGGTCAGCCCTGTACGACTGCCCAGCCAGATACAATCTTCACATTCTGCAATTACTTTTATTTCATTATCGGACAGCCCGTTTTTCTCTGTGATCACAAGGCTGCTTACAATAGGAGACTGTAAATAGTCCAGCTGCGGACAAAGCAGTATCCCATTGGATTCCGTTGTTATCCATAACCTCTGTTCCTGATCCAGAAACAACCATCTTACCTTGTCTCCGGGAATACCATCCTCCCGGTTCCAGATATCTGTAACAATCCATTCTCTCTCATCCTGTAATCTTACTCTTGCAAGACCTCCGAGATTCAAATGCCCCGTGGCAATCAAAAGTTCCTGTTCCGATATGGGCAAAATCGCATTCACATACCGATGGGGCAATCCCTCGTCTATAGAGAGATACTCCCACTCTCCGTCATGTTTCCGGATACTGCAGCCACCTTTTCCAGCTGCCAGATAGGTACCAAACCACAATTGTTCTTTTACCCTAAGAATTACATTTACACAGTCATCTGACAATCCGTTTTCCGAAGTCAGAATCTCTTTTACCTTCCAATTTCCCTGTTCAGGCTCCAGATAGGCCGCACCTTCCATGGTGCCTATCCACAAGCCATCTTCGTAAGCCATCAGGGTATTCACTCTGCCTCCCGGTATCTGCGGTTCCCCAAAGGAGAAAAGTTCTTCTCCTTCTTCGTTGAAGGCAGTAATACCGCTGCTGTGTCCTGCCCAGACCAAACCATCTGCCGTTCGGCAAATCCCTGAAGCATACACCATTTCAATCTGAGCATCCAATTGTTTATTAAGTTCCCCCGATGAACGGTCCAAAAGCAGGATACCATCCTTGCCTCCCACCCACAGATACGTTCCGTCATCATACAAAGCTGAGATTTCCTGTCCTTCCAGAAAGATACTTAAACCTTCCAAAACAGCTTCTTCTTTCTTTTCCAATTCCACTCCGCAGGAAGTACACAGCAGCAGAACTATCATGAACAGCAATGCCAATACATATTTTTTTCTCATCATGTTAAATGCCCCTTTTCCATACGGTAAAAGGTATCACAAAAGCTTTCCGCTTCCCTTTCATCATGGGTCACCAGAACCACCGCCGCAGTCCCTTCACAATACTTTCGAATCACATCCATTGTAATCTTTTTCGTGGCTTCATCAAGATTACTGAAGGCTTCATCCAATAAAAGAAGCGGACGTTTACATGCCAGCGCTCTGGCTATTGCTACTCTTCTGGCCTGCCCGCCGGAGATTTCATAGGGACGACGGTTCAGCAATTCTTCAATGCCAAGCTCCGCTGCCAGCTTTCGAACATATTCCTGACGATTCTTTCTCCCCTGAACAGGACATCCGAAACCAATGTTGGCTCTCACACTCATATGGTTCCACAGAGCGGGATCCTGAAACACCATGGCAATACCTCTCTTGTAAGGCTTATCCTCCAATGGCTTTGCATCACAGGTAATACTGCCGCTGTCTGCTGCCTGCAGCCCTGCCAGAATATGCAGCAGGGTACTTTTTCCGCTGCCGCTTTCCCCCAATACTGCCACCCGGTCCAGATCTTTGATCTGCAGAGACACCCCATCCAGAGCTTTTACATTTCCGTATGCTTTTGACACATTTTGAATATCAATTACCATGTTTTCTCATCCTTAACAGCCCTATCATTGCCACAGTCACAGTCAGGCAGACCAACACCACTACCATACAAAATCCCGACACCATTTCCGAAGCTCCGTAGTGCAGATAATTATAAATCTTAATGGAAAAAGGTTCTTTTCCCGGTGGCGCAGTCATCAGGGTAACTCCCACATCTCCTATGGCTAATAAAAATACCAACAACCCGGATGCCAAAATACCCGGTGCAAACATAGGAAGCTTCACTGCCAAAAATGCCTTCCGCTTACTGCTTTGCAGCACTTCCGCCGCCTCCAGACACTTTTTATCCACACGGAAGAGCATCCCCGTAAGTATCATAGTTCCGAAAGGCATGAAGCGTGTAGCACATCCCAGTGCCGGGAACAAAAGTGTCCCCGTAATTCCATGAAGAAATGATCCATTCAAAAGCTCCAGCCACCCTACACCAATCAAGGCCCCCGGCATAGCCAAAGGGAACAAAAACAACATCCGCAAAAATCGATTTCCGGTACTACAGAGAATCGCAGCTGCGGCAAAAGCGGGAAAAATGGTAAGCAATGCTGCCATCAATCCAATCCCACAAGAAATCATCAGTTCCTCTCCGGCAAGAACTGCCGAAGCTGTAAGCTGTTCCCAGGAACCGATTCCTACCGTTAGCGTAACCACCGGAATCAGGATCTGCATTACACAGAGTCCAATGGCTGCTGTACAAATTCCTTTTGTCAGCCCGGACAAATACAGTCTGACCTGACTGTGTGATCTGACCGGAATAAAAATCTGCTGCAGACCATTCTGGGAAAGCATCACCACGATCAAAATCAAAATGATCAAAGGAATCGCCAGCCAAAAAGAATTGACAGCCCTCCCATATGCCGAAAAGTCCGAGAACAGTTCCATAGCGTACACATTGTACTGAAATAAGGACGGAATGGAAAAATCTGTGGCCGAAAGCACAAATACGCATCCGGCTCCCGATAACAGCCATGGCAGCATCTGGGGCAGGCAGATACCATACAGCACAGTATCTCCTTTCTTGCAAAGCAAGCCCGCTTCTGCCAAACGTACATCCTGCCTTTCCAGCCCAAGCAACGCCAGTGCCGTACAAATTGGAAGATATGCCATCACTTCCACGATGACGCAAGGCAACAGTCCAAATATCTGCATCCGCAGCAAAGGCGGACAGATTTTCCCCAACAACCGCACAAGCTCCATCCAGGACAGTGCGTAGATATATTGGGGAACCGGCAAAAGCAGCAGAAACCACCAGCGAAGGCTTTTTTCTCTTAGTCTTCCTGTAAAAATTCCCACCGCAGCATAGAAGCCAATGAGCATGCAGCCAATTGCTGTAAGCACACCTAATGAAATGGTATTTCTCAAAAGCCCCCATCTCCTGCTGTTTGGTATTGCCAATCCCGGATTCCCGGCTTCCAAAAGAAGTGTGACTACAGGAGCCGCAAAGAGCAAAACATAAATTACGCCGCCTATGATCTGCTTCTTATGATATTTCAGGAATTGCTTCATGAAGCATCTCCAAAGATTTCCTGCATATCCTCACTTGCCGTTTCCAGCTGCTCATAAACCTCTTTCAGATTTACCTTCATACCGCTTACTTCCAGACCGCCCGCATCTACGCCGGGACGAACGGACAGATCAAAGAAGCCATCTTCAATCAGTCTCTTTTCACTTTCTAAAGATACAATATAGTCAATAAAGAGTTTTGCATTTTCTTCATGAGGTGCTCCGGCGATCATTGCAGCAGTATTAGGAGTGATCAACGTACCCATCTGATCTTCGCCCTGATCCGCGAATACCATTACTACCGGTTTACCATCTTCTATAGCACCCTTCGCATCGTCTGTGTCTGTATAACCAATGGCCACCTGACCAGCCGCTGCCATATCACGGGTTACAGAGTTACCATCAACCACCTGCACGCCGCGGTCTGCCAGTTCCTGAAAAATTCTTTTTCCTTCTTCCGCACCCACTGCCGCATATACCGCTGCCGCCTGGGTTCTGGTAGTACCGAACATCGGATAGGCAATGGCAATATCCTTTGCCTCATATTTGTCACTGATCAGATCATAAATACTGGCAGGATATTCACTTTCCTCTAAAAGCTCTGTATTGACCAGCATCACGCGGGCTCTTCCGCCAAATGCGGTCCAATAACCCTCTGCATCTTTGTAAGCATCCGGGATATCCGCTGCTTTAGGAGATACATAAGGCTGTAACAGCCCTTCATCCTGCAAAAGCATAGTCTGTGTAAATTCATTATTCCAATAAACATCACAGACAGGCTTATCCTTTTCTGCAATCAGACGATTGGTAAGGCCTGTAGTTTTATTGGCCTCCAGATCATATACTGCATTTACTTTAATGCCTGTCTCTTTTTCAAAATCCTCAAATACCGGTTCCGCATAAATCTGGTCTACCGCCGTATAGATGGTAATTTCCTTTTTACCGGAATTGCCCAGAGCACATCCGCACAGGCAGATGGCACCAAGCACGGCAAGTGAAATTGCTTTAATTAATTTCCGCATATTGCTATTCTCCAATTCGTTTCCTTTGTCGCTATTTCTACCTTCTGCTGTTACTACAGCTGATCCCTCCAATTAGGATCGTTTAAATCCGGCTTATGATTATTGTTCTCGTTTGCGTCGGGCTTGGAATTACCGGTGTTACCGGAATTGCCGGAATTGCCCCAGTTGCCGGAATTACCAGAATTACCGGAACCGCCTGAGCCGCCGCCCCAGCTGCCGGAACCACCCGAACCGCCTGAGCCACCGCCCCAGCTACCCGAGCTGCCGGAGCCGCCACCACCTGCAAGGGCATCTATGGAAGAACTCCATGCATTACTGATCATATCTCCAACCGGACCTAAAGGTCCTAATGCTGAGTTCATGGCTCCCAGACCTAATCCTAACGGACCATTCTGCATTGCACCGTCTGCTGCACTTGCTACTGCACTTCCTAAACCGGCCGTCACATGATCCAAGACTGCATTGCCCACCATATTTCCAAGCCATGCGGCAATCATTCCTGCCGGAGAACCGAGCCCTGCCTCTGCCATCAAATGAGTACCGGGATTGGCAAGCCAACCGGGTATATTTCTTCCGGATTCTGTCCAGCCGCCGTCATCCGCTCGAACTACCATGGTCTTCACATACAGATAACCGAAACCTACCAAAACACCTGCAACGGCCTGTTGTGCTTTGTTCATGCTGATTTTACCGCCCAGACCAAAAAATACAAGCAATATGCCAAGAGGCAAAAAGCACAACAATCTGGATGTCATACTGTAATCTGTGGTATGCCACAAAACCACGCAGAGAATAAAGGATACTAACATACCTAATCCCAGACCAAAGATCCATACTGCCACATCTGCACCGGTAGTCAGTTCTTTGGGCTTCTTACTTTTTACATTTTTAGCACCCTGATAAATAAACAACAAATAAACAATAGAGCTTTCACCGCCCTGTCCGAAGCTTAAAAACAACCAAAGCGCCAGCGTAATCAAGGTAAAGGGACTCTTTAACACAAAACCTGCCAGAATTCCCAGACCGGTGGCAAGCAGGATTCTTTTCGCAAAGGGAACCGTAACAGAAACCCAACATTTCTTCAGTTTCCCCGGCACACGTAGCAGATCCTTTATGGGCATCAGGATGCCTTTTGTACGAATCCGCCTCCAAATATTTCCCAAAAGCCAGAACAAAGCTCCGTAAAAGGTCAGATTATAAAACCATGTGGTCATGGAACCTCCTGGAATCCAGTCAAAGCCCTTGGCACCGTTTTCGTATACCAATCCAGCAAACAGATAAGCTATGGTACTGGACCTGGAAAATCGTCCATTGCCGAAAAAGCAACTGTCATTGATAATTCCCAAAAAGACCAGATTAAACATCCAATAAAACAATCCGATGCCCAGTACCAAAAGAAGATTCTTGGGAAATCCCCTTTTGATACCCTGCCACATATTTTTGAAAAACCACCCGATATAACCCAATCGTCCTTTCGGGAAATTCGGATCCTGATGCAACTGTTCATATGTAATATATCTCGTTACTGTAACATTTCCGGCTCTTTTCGATGAGTCGGCCTTCTTTGTGCCCATCTACTCAACCTCCAAAATAACTCTCCAAATCCGGTAATTCCTTGGTGTGATCAATGGTAACCACACCGTCATAGTAGGATACGCTCAAATAAGTCTTTCCGTCATATCCCCACCATGCGTCCATGCTGAGCATGTCTTCCTCTGACATGCCAAAATCGTAGAAGTCTTGAAATTTGAATCCATCTCCCTTCAGATCCTCAATCCACTGATGCAGTGTTTCTTTACTGCTTCCGGAAATTTCCGTGCGGTAAGATGCCACTGCTTCTGCGGTGCCGTCAGGATATGCCCGAAGAGATTTCGGCCAGCCGTCATTTAATTTTTCCGCATCTTGATTAGCCTGTTCCACACCACTAAGAAGAGATTCCAGATCTTTGTCGCCACTTTCCGCTGCCCCCAGCAATGCTTCCAGATCTACCTCACCATTTTCTCCTTCCATGGCTCCGACTGCTGCAAAAAGCTGACTTAATGCTGCCAGATCTCCAAGTGCTTCACTATTTTCACCGTTCCCGCTGCCGGATAAACCGCCGAACAAGGCCCCCAGCGCACCCAGTGCTTCCAGGTCGGAAGTGTCGCTGCTGTTTCCGGAGTTTGAACTGCCGGAAGAATTATTATTGTTTCCGGTACTGTTTTCTTCAGTCAATGCGCCCAAACCACTTAACAAGCCGGCCAGTCCCTCCTCATCATCTGCTTCCTTTCCACTGTCAAAAACACTGGTCTTGGAATCCTTCATCAAAGCATCCAACCCGGATGCTTCCATGGCCTTATTAAAAATTGCCTTAAACACAAATCCCAGAATCAGACTGATCACCAGTCCTACTGCCATCATGATAAGAGTGGCACGAGCCAGAGATTTCTTATTGACTTTCCGGCATCCTCCGCAAGCCCATATAATAGTCAAAATAATGCCCACTATCGGAATACTCATAAGCAGCATAATTCCAATATATCCCCATGCCGTAATTGGCTCATATTTGCTGCCCTTTGCCGGAGGCACTTCTCCGTTATACACCGGCTGTGCCTGAACTGCCCTTGCCTGAACAGGCTGTGCATACGAATTCTGCTGTCCGGGCTGCTGATATGGTGCCTGCGACTGAGCCTGCTGGTACTGTGACTGCTGCTGAGGTTGCTGATATGCCACCTG
>JAZQCX010000063.1:0-14963 GCA_045546495.1 Acetatifactor sp.
TTGAATTTTTCGGAGGAATATTTATGAGAAAGTGCATACGATGCGGAAGCGAAATGAAAGAAAACTGTGCCATCAAAATTAAAGGTGCAGGATACGGAATTGTTATGTCATCTGATGAAAACAAACTTTTTGGAGGTAGAATGGGCGAACCTAAAGTTGCAATTTGTCCAGCGTGTGGTGAGGTGTCCATCTATGTGGAAGACCTCGACAAACTGAAGTAAATACCAAATTTTAGGTTTACGCAGTATTCGCCATGCCGACAGACTCGCAAGCAAGCTTGCTCGCGCAAATTTCCGTTTGTCGATTAAAATTCTATCCTATCATAAAAATGAGCCGTCCATTCATTTCACTTTGAATGGACGGCTTCATGTCATTTCAGGCTTAATCAGATGTTCTCGTCCCGACAGCTCCTTCTTTCAGCCGCTTCATATGTTCTCTTATCTTCACCTCATAGCCGTTTCCGGAAGGCTTGTAAAATTCACGACCGTTCAGTTCATAGGGCAGATACTGCTGCTCTACGTAATGGTTGGGATAATCATGGGCATATTTGTAGCCGATACCGTGTCCCAATTTTGCTGCTCCTTTATAATGTGCATCCTGTAAGTGGGTAGGAATCGGAAGATTTCCCGTCTCCTCCACCACCTTTGCAGCCGCAAAGACGGCTTCACAAGCGGCATTGCTCTTAGGCGCGCACGCCACATAGCTTACCGCCTGAGCAAGAATAATCTGTGCCTCCGGCATACCGATGCGCTCCACCGCCATAGAGGCGTTGGTGGCAACCACAAGCGCCTGAGGGTCTGCGTTTCCCACATCCTCCGCGGCACAAATCATGATTCTCCTTGCAATAAATTTAATATCCTCTCCGGCATGCAGCATTCTCGCCAGATAATACACTGCCGCATCCGGATCCGAACCACGCATACTCTTAATGAATGCGGAAATTGTGTCGTAATGGTTATCTCCGGTTTTATCGTAACGGAGCACTCTTTTCTGGATGCACTCCTGAGCAACCTCTAACGTAATATGAATCTTCCCGTCCGCGCTGCGTTCGGTCGTCATCACTCCGAGTTCCACCGCATTCAAAGCATGTCTTGCGTCACCGCCGGACAAATCCGCCAGAAACTCCAACGCATCCTCCTCGATAACCGCATTGTAGGCACCCATACCGCGGTCCGTATCGTAAACCGCCTTGCAAATCAGTTCCTTTACAGCCTCCATGGGAATGGGCTTTAGCTCAAATACAATGGAACGGGAAATCAACGCACCGTTAACTTCAAAATAGGGATTTTCCGTGGTGGCACCGACCAGTATCAGCGTCCCGTCCTCCACGAAAGGCAGTAGATAGTCCTGCTGTCCCTTATTGAATCGATGAATCTCATCAATAAAAAGGATTGTACGCTTACCGTACATGCCTTGCACATCTTTCGCCTTGGCAACCACTTCTTCCATGTCCTTTTTGCCTGCCACCGTAGCGTTAATCTGGGTAAACTCCGCGCTGGTAGTATTGGCAATCACTCTTGCAAGGGTGGTCTTACCTGTTCCGGGCGGTCCATAGAAAATAACAGAGCTGATTTTATCTGCCTGGATGGCTCTGTAGAGCAGCTTATCCTTACCGATAATATGCTCCTGTCCCATCACCTCGTCCAGGGTCCGGGGGCGCATTCTTGCCGCCAGCGGCGATTCCTTTTCCATATTTGATTCCCGCATATAGGTAAATAAATCCATACTCTTCTCCGTTCCGAGGCGCAGGTCGCATCGGTTTTACTGTTCCTTTTTCAGGGATACCTGATTTTCATTGACCGTTACAGTCTTCATGCTCCGCAGGAAGCTGGAAATACGACTGTAGCCGAACTGTTTATAGTCAAGCTGCTTATATTTCTTGTGTAAATCATCATTTAAGGTAGAAAGATTTTCGATAATTCCGCCGTTTTTCTCTATCAAGCGGCAGATTTCCTTTTCCAGTTCTTCCTTTGTCAGGGACGAACATCTCTCCACATAATAAAGATTATTTTTCTTAAACACATGCAACTCCGGAATTTCCTGACTGACCATGGTACTCAATTTCGTATAACCGTAGTTTCTGGAATCGAAATCAGAGAATTTATCGTTCAGTCGGTTTCCTACCCGCGCCAAATCCACCGGCTTACCGCCGTTTTCATTGATAGAGGCAAGAATTGCCTGCCGCACCTCGGAAATGGGAGTTACATTCTGCTCATCGGGCTCTAAATCATCACTCTCCGCATTTGCCAGCTTATTTTGCTCCGCCACCAGATTCAGGTGGATGAACTTATTACAGGCTCTTGTCAGCGCCATAGGCGTCTTCGACTCGCCCATACCCAGCACAAACATATTCTCCTCACGAAGCCGCATGGCAAGTCTGGTAAAATCGCTGTCGCTGGTAACAATACAGAAGCCTTGCACCTTATCCTTGTATAAAATATCCATAGCATCGATTACCATGGCCATATCCGTCGCATTTTTTCCCGAAGTATACGCAAACTGTTGCACCGGCATAATGGAATGCTCCAGCAAAAGCTGCTCATTCCAGCCGTTTCCTCTCGACCAGTTTCCGTAAATACGGCGGTAGGTAGACACGCCGTAGCTCTCCAGTTCTTCAAAAATCGTAGCCGCATATTTGGAGCTGACATTGTCTGCATCAATCAGCACTGCATACTGCATTCTTTCGTTCAATAAGCTTTCCTTATTCTCCATGTTTCATTCCTATCTCCGGCATTTGTGTCCGGTTGTTTCACACTCGCAAACACGCACTCTACGCTCCCTGTCTGCTTTGCAGACCGTTTGCACTCTCAGCGTGCACGTCCCGCACTCGCAAACACGCGCTCTGCGCTCCCTGTCTGCTTCGCAGACCGTTTGCACTCTCAGCGTGCACGTCCCGCACTCGCAAACACGCGCTCTGCGCTCCCTGTCTGCTTCGCAGACCGTTTGCTCGTTATCGCGGAGAAAACCAAATGCCGCCTTCGGCGTCGCTTGGTTTTCTCTCCGCGTACATTATACCACGAAACCTGCAGTATCGCTAGTCAAACAATATCTCATCCACCGTTACGAATGTATATCCTGCCTCTGACAGCGCATCCACTGCCTGTAATGCCGCCGTTACGGAGGTCTCGTAATAGTCGTGCATCAGTATAATCCCGTTTTCCTGCGCCTTACTTACAATGCGCTCCGTAACCGCTGCCGCATCCGTAGAGCACCAGTCCAGCGGGTCTATTGTCCAGAGCACGGGAAACATATTCAGCTCCTTTTCAAAGCTTTTGTCCCAGGAGCCATAAGGCGGCCGCACATACACCACCTCTTCCCCGGTAATCTCTTCCAATATTTCATTTGTCTGAATCAGTTCCTGCTTAAATATTTCCCGGTTTTCTTTTGTTAACTGTATATGGTTGTAGGTATGATTTCCGATCAGATGTCCCTCCTCCTGCATCCGCTCTATCACATCCGGGTGCAGCTTGGCATGGGCGCCTGTCACAAAAAAGGTAGCACATACGCCCCGCTCCTTCAGCCCGTCCAGAAGCTGCTCCGTATAAAAGGGATGCGGGCCGTCATCAAAGGTGAGGGCAATTTTCCAGATATCCTCCTCTGGCGATTCATCTGTCGCAGACTGCCCCGCCCCGCCTTCCTTCGCCACATTTTCTCCTATTGGAGTTCCTGTCACTCCGGCGCCTGCATCTATGATTACATCTGTCTCCGCTGCATTTTGCGCCCTTTCCCAAAAACCTAAAAACAGCAATCCTGCTACCAGATCAAATACCAGGATTGCTGTAAAAAACTTTTTCATAAATTGCCCCGACTCCGCACTGCTCTCTCTTGAATATATGCTGGAGCCGGACACTTGTATTCAAACTCATGATGGCTTTTTTCTTTACATGCCTGAAAGACCGTTATGCCCATTGTGCATCATAGAGCTTCCGGTACATACCACCCTTGTTCATCAACTCGGTATGGGTTCCCTGCTCCACCACCTCACCGTCATTCACCACCAGAATCAAATCCGCATTTTCGATGGTGGAAAGCCTGTGGGCAATGACAAAGCAGGTCTTACCCTCCATCAGTTTCAGCATCGCCTTCTGAATCTGGCGTTCCGTGCGGGTATCCACATTAGAGGTTGCCTCATCTAGTATCAGCATCTTTGCATCCAACAGCATGGCTCTTGCAATCGTCAGAAGCTGCTTTTGTCCCTTGGAAATATTGGTACCCTCATCCGTCAGGATTGTATCATATCCCTCCGGCAATCGTTTGATAAAGGAATGAATATGCGCCGCCTTAGCCGCTGCCTCCACATCCTCTCTGGTAGCCCCTTCCTTACCGTAGGACAGATTTTCATAAATACTGCCGTAGAACAGCCATGTATCCTGAAGTACCATGGCGTATGCCTGCCGCAGGCTCTTTCTTGTCAAAGCATCTGCTTGCTTTCCGTCCACCAGAATTTCTCCGCTGTCCGGGTCGTAAAAGCGCATCAGCAGATTTATCAAGGTTGTTTTCCCCGCTCCCGTAGGTCCTACAATGGCAATCAGCTTGCCGGGCTTAGCGCAAAAGCTCAGGTCATGAATAATGGTTTTTCCCGGCAGGTAACCGAATTTTACATGCTCCAGCTTCACCTCGCCGTCCACCTGTGTCAGCTCCTGTGCATCCGGCTTATCCAAGGGCTCCGGTTCTTCATCAATCAATCGGAATACCCGCTCTGCCGCCGCCAACGCGGACTGCAGTTCACTGTAAATATTCGCCGCCTCGTTAATGGGGCCGGAAAACTTTCGGGAATATAGTACAAAGGAGGAAATATTTCCGATGCTCATACCGCCTGCCAGATATAAAAGTGCGCCGAATACGCTGATTAACGACAAGGACAGGTTATTGATAAAGTTGACACAGGGGCCTACAATGCTACCATAATACTCCGCCCTATAATAGGCATCCACCGCTTCCTTATTCTTTCCGTTGAAACGGTTTTGGGTATACTCCTCCCGACCATATGCCTTCAGGGTCTTCTGCCCTGTAATCATTTCCTCCACAAAGCCGTTCATCTCGCCCAATTTCGCGGAGCGCAACCGAAAGAGCGGTCTTGTTTTACCCGTAATATACCTTGTTATCAGCATAGACAAAGGTACCGTGAATGCAAACACCAGCACAAGCTGCGGCGATATGGTCAGCATCATTGTAAGCGCTCCCACCACCGTGATTACGGTTGTCAGAATCTGTACCACGTCACTGGACAGGGATGCGTTTACCGTATCAATATCATAGGAAATACGACTGATAATATCGCCTGTCTGATGCACATCAAAATATCCCACCGGTAAGCTCATCAGCTTTTCAAATACATCCTGACGCATCCGATAAACAACCTTACGACTGATGGTCAGCATCAGTACCTGTAAACCATAAGACATGCCTGCGGAAATCACATAAAAAACTGCCATCCAGCCTGCATAGAAAAATACCTTGCTGAAATTTACCGCGCCCTGTCCCGCTTCAATCGCTCCGATGGAAAGACCTGTCAGCTTAGGGCCGATTAGGGAAAACAGATTACTTCCCAAGGTACAAATCATAGCCAACACCAGCAGCCATTTATAATGCAGCATATATTTCCCCAAGCGCAGTATGGTACCCTTGGAATATCGCCTTTTTTCCTGTTTTACTCCTGCTTTTTGTTCCTGCTTCATACAACCTCTTTTCTCATCCCGCCAAGTACCCTTACTGCACGCCGCCCATCTGGGATTTCGCAATCTCTGCATAAACCTCGCAATTTTCCATCAGCTCATCATGCTTTCCGTAGCCAATGGGAACACCGTCCTCCAATACCAGAATATGGTCCGCGTTGCGGATAGAGCTGACACGCTGTGCTACGATAACAAGCGTCGTGTTCTCAAAATGCTCTTTAATGCCTTTTCTCAGCTCAGCATCCGTTTTATAGTCCAATGCGCTGGAGGAATCATCTAAAATCAATATCTCCGGCTTCGCAGCCAAAGCTCTCGCAATCAATACACGCTGCTTCTGTCCGCCGCTCAGGTTCGCACCCTTAATGTTCAGCGCCTCTGCTTCCCTATCCTCTCTGTTTGCCACAAATTCACTGGCACGGGCATACAGCAGTGCCTCCTGTATCTGCTCTTCGGTCATATCTCTTCCCAGCGTTACATTTCCCGCTATGGTATCCTCAAAAATAGTATCATTCTGGAATACAACACCGAATTTCTGCTTTAAATCCTCCGGGCGATAGCTTCGCACATCTTTCCCCGCAACCCTTACGACGCCCTCATCCGTATCGTACATCCGCATCAACAGACTGATAATCGTAGATTTTCCCGAACCGATTTCGCCGATGATACCCAGCGTCTCACCTTTTTCAATCCGAAAGCTCAAATCCTTAATATTCGCATCTCCCTTTTTCAGATAAGAGAAGGTTACATGCTCAAATTCAATTTCGGGGAACGTTTTGTTTTCTTGCATCCCCACTTCCGATGCTTCCGAGGAATTATTTACCGAGTCCACACCCGCAGCTACTTCTATCGCTTCCGGCTTATAAATTTCCTCCAGCACCTGCATATCATCTTCACATTCCAGCACCTGCCAGATACGATTACCGGAGGCAATTGCCTTCGACAACACCGTAAACATTTTGGATATGGACATTACCGCATTCAGAATAATCGTAAAGTAAGTAGTGAAGGCAAGAATCTTTCCCACCTCGGTGGTTCCGTTCTGTACACGATACGCACCTACTATGATAACGCCTACCATACCTAAATTCAGCAGAATGTTCATGGAAGGATTGATAATTGCCATTACCATTCCGTTCCTTCGTTCCCGCTCTACCACTTCCTTATTGATATCCCGGAATTTCTCCGTCTCATACTCCGTTTTCGACAGTGCCTTAATAACACGGATTCCCGCAATATCCTCACGCACCATGCGGACAAAATTATCATTTGACTCCTGCAAATCCGCATACATGGGAATGCTTCGTTTCGATACATAAACGGTAATAAAGCCGAGCAACGGCAGTGTTGCAAGAAGCACACATGCCATTACCGGGTCGAGGGTAAATGTAACCGCGATACCGCCAATCAACAGAATCGGTGCACGTACACCCAATCGCTGCATACGTCCCATGGCCTGATGTAAGTTGTAGGTATCGGATGTCATTCTGGAAATCAGGGACGGCTTTGTAAAGTAATCTGTCTGTGCATTGGAAAGGTACATGGTTTTAGAAAACAAGTCATGTCGAATGACCTCTGTCGCATCACTTGCCACCTTAGATGCCATACGGTTAGCAATTACATTGCCTAAAAGGGCAAGTCCGGAACACAACAGCATCAACGCTCCCCAGAAAAACACCAGTCTGCTCTCGCGAAGGGGTATTACCGTATCAATAATGTAAGCTAATATGTACGGAATACACAGATCCATAATGGTTCCGATAAATTTGATGATAAAGCCTACTCCCATTCTGGGAAAATAAGGTTTTAAATATTTGAAAATAATCTGCTTCAATTTAACTCTCCCCTTAGACGCAACAAGTCGGGCTGTGTGCCACCACACGGCCCGACATTGTCCTGTACTTTATACCTTAAATACTGCAATTTCGGATTTCAGTTCCTCCATATTCTCTCCCAGAGAATCGGCAGTTTCATTCAAGCCCTCAACTCGCTCCATCAGCTTCTCTACAGCATCCCTTACGTTTAAAGCACTGTTTGTGGTTTCCTCAATACCGTTGGAAATCTGACGGATGGCCGCCACTGTATCTGCCCGTTCCGTATCAGCCCGCTCAGTTCTGAGTACAATGGTCTCCAGACCGCCTACAAGCTGCTTCATACGATCCTCAACCTCACGGAATACACCAACCACCTGCTCCACAGCCTCTGTCTGGGCAGAAACCATAGCCTGTGCTTCCTTCGCGCTGTCTACGCTGTTCATGGTCTGTGCGGAAATATGCTCAACGTTGTTTCTGATTTCACCTGCAGCAACTGCAGAATCATCCGCAAGCTTACGGATTTCCTCAGCAACCACCGCAAAGCCTCGACCGGCCTCACCCGCTCTTGCTGCCTCAATGGATGCATTCAGGGACAGCAGGTTTGTCTGCTCGGAAATATCCGTGATGGTTCCTACAAAGCCGTTGATAATCTCGGATTCCTTACGGAGAGATTCGATACTTGCTCCTACCTTTTCGGTAATCTCCGTGGTCTGCTTTGCCTTCTCGCCAAGCAGCTTCACGATTTCCATACCACGGTTAATAATTTCCTCAGATTCGCTTACCAGCTCCTCTACCTGCTCAACCACGCGGCTGACTCCCTGCATCTCCTCCGACAGAATATCCGTCTTTGCAACACATTCCTGTACGTTTGCGGTCTGCTGGGTCATCGCCTCACTGATACCGTTAATTTCCTTCGTAATTGCGGCGGAGTGACCGTTAATCACCTCGGAAACCTCTCCCACATTCTTCGCGGAAACCTCCAGTTGAACGGTAGCCGCATTTACCTTATCTACCAGATTCTTTGTATTTCCAATCATGTCGTTGGTAGAACCTGCAAGATTTTGGAACTCGTCATGGCCCTTCGCTTTTGCACGAACAGTCAGGTCGCCCTCCGCAACCTTCTCCAAGGTGCCTGCCACACGCTTCATATTCTTCTGGATGCCCACAACAATCAGAAGTCCGATAACCACTACTATTGCCGATGCCATCAATACCAGCGCAAGCGTTAAGGTCTTAATCGCTTCTGCCTGTCCCACAATCACACTCTTGGGAACCAGCGCACAAATGGTAGCACCACTGTTTTCGCTTCTTCCGTAGAAGAATACATACTGCGCTCCGTTATAAGTAACATCGCAGGTTCCGCTTAACTCCTCTGCATCTGCTGCCGGGAAAAAGCTCTGGTTAGAGAACACCTGCTTACGAACTGCCTCTATCTGTGCCTCCTCGTCGGTAGCGGCACCGGTATGTTCACACACGATTTCGCTTCCGTTTGCGGTCACAAAACCAATAATACTGCCCTCACCAAGATGGATTCCCTTTAAAAAGTCTCCGATGGCAGAAGCCTTAATATCTACAACTACACAAGCATTCTGGGACTGGGATAAGGTCTGGAAAGCCATAATATAGGTATCCGGGCTCACACCAATCACTTCATCCAACATGGGATGCTCGTCAACAAATCTTAAAATACCGCGACGCTCCGCCTTCACGGTTTCCTCGTAGGCTTCAAACACACCGTCACTGTTTCCGTTACCCGAAGTGGAAAGCATGGGAACGCCTTCCTTGGTAACAATATGTATATTACTGATAAAATCATTAGAGGTCTGGGCCGCAGAAAGATTGGAATGTACGCTGGACAGCATATTCGCTCTTCCAAAATCATCATCCGCATACAAACCTGCAAAGTACTTCGTCAAATCAGCGTCAAAAGCATATTTCTTTGCCTCTGCCTCAATGAAGGTACAGCTCATGTCAATATACTCCACCGCCATATCGATGGTCTGCTGCGTGGACTCACTGAACTTACTGTTCAGGCCCTCAGCCGCCCGCTGATACGCTGCTACACCAATTACTACCATGAATACGATCGGTACCAGAAAGCATAAAAGAATCTTGTTCCTGATGCTGAACAACATAAATCCTTTTGCCTGCTTCTTCGTTTTTGTTCCCTTTTTGGAATCGGTTTTCGGCTTATTAAGTTTCACCTGTTTCATAAGCTTCCTCCTTTTTAATCCACTTTGACTCATTATACAATATTTTGTAATTATTTGAAATAGCAAACGAGAATTTTCGCAAAAAAACTGTCCTTTTCAATCATATGACACATATTATTCTAAATTTAGTTTTTCAACATATTTCTTTTCAAATTCGGAACACTCCGCCAGATTAAGAATCTCTGTGGCAGATGCCAGCTTTTCCAGTTGCTTTACGACCCTTGTCCGCAAGCCCGCTTGCGCCGACCGAAATTCCTCTTCCGCTGACATTTCTGCCAAAAGTTCCCGACCTGCCCGCCTGCTTCCCGCAAGTGCCATATTCCCTCCGCTTACAGCCTTCTTCGCAAGCTCCTTCGGCAAAAGACCGATTTCAGCCGCATCCTCCGGCTTCAGATAATAGCCGAAGCCCCCCGCTAATATCACCCGGTCAACCCGGTCTGCCGATATCCCGTATCTGTCCAATAAAATTTCAATTCCCGCTGCGACAGCCGCCTTTGCAAGCTGCACTGCCCGCACCGCCTCCTTCGTCACACAGACATTACCGATTCGGATGCCCGTCTCAAAATAAGGCTCCGCCAGAAGTCCGGTAACGTCCAGCAAACCCCTTCGCTTTAAGGTGGCTATAAGGCTTACCATGTCCGCTCCCCAGATGCCTTTGTTTACGCCGCCTTCAAAGGCCGGACCCGCAGCAGTGGCACAGGCAATTCTCCTGTGGCGGTTTCCCAGCACAAGCTCCCCATTGGTTCCCAAATCAATCAACAGGGTAATCTCTTCCGTTTCCGACATTCTCGCGCCGTAAACTCCCGCCGTAATATCACCGCCCACAAAAGCTGACATTCCGGGCAGTAAATAGCATGGTACTCCCGCTACACGGGTCTGCACCGCTTCGAGATAAGTCGCCGCAAAAGGAGCCCTGCCCAGTTCCTTAGGATTCCTTCCCAGAAACAGATAGCTCATTGTAGTGTTGGCAGCCACCACCGCCAGCAATTGTTCTCCCGGCTTCAGCTTTTTGGCGAAACGGGTAAATCCCGTTTCCAACACCCCGCGAATCATATTTTGCATTTTCTCTGCAACATCACGCTTGCCGTCAGTTCCCGGCTTTTCCGCAACACGGATTCTGGATAGCACATCCGCCCCATATACGCTCTGGGGATTTACCGCCACATATCGGTCCGACACCTGACCCTCTCTGTCATAAAGCAGCATTGCTACGGTGGTAGTTCCGATGTCTACGGCTACAAGCCGGAGTGAATCTTCCCGCTCCCGGTTTCCCGGCTTTCTTTCTCCCCGCGGATCTGCACCTGTGGTCAGAATATGAAGACGCCCGGAACCACTCCCTTGGGGAGTGATGCCGGGACACAAGCCGCATCCGGTGCAAATATGACAGCGCAATCCGCTTTTTACTTCAGCGTTTTCACACAAAACAGTTCTTCTCCTCGTCATAATGATAATCAATGCTTGCCAGTTTTTCTTCCAGCTCTGCCCGATTCAATTCCAAATCCTCGCACAGGGCGTCCAGACTTCCGTAGAAGTCTCTTAATTTCAGATTTAAGTAGCTCAACAGCATCACCGGGTCTTTCGGTATCATCTCTTACTCCATTCCAAATCTACTTCTCTACGCTTCCGGCACAGAAGACAAAATCAGCTCCATTTCACCGGAAAACTCTACCGTTCCATAGTCCGCAGGCAGCATCAGGTGGGTACCCTTCTCCACAGGGTATCCGTCCACGGTTCCGCTTCCTTCCGCTACGCTGACAACCAGAAACGGGTACTCCTGATTCATGGAAAAATTCCCTCTTACCACAAGCTTCCACACCCGGTACTCTTCGCAATCGGCCAACACAACGGGACAATTCACCGGGCACTCCCCGCAATCCGTTACTGCATTTACACTTAAATCATCCGGAACGCGAATCACATCCATACTCTGTTTTAAGTGCAACGGACGTTTTTTCCCGTTTTCAAGCCTGTCATAATCATAAATCCGGTAGGATATATCACTGCTCTGCTGTACCTCCAGAATGAGCACGCCTCCCTTAATGGCGTGCACCGTTCCCGGCGGAATCTGCAAAAAAGTTCCCCGCTTCACAGGCACCGCCCGCAGCAGTTCGCGATATCTTCCATCCGCAATCATCTGCTCCAGTTCTTCTTTTGATTTTGCCCGATGCCCCAGAATTACACTTGCATTTTCCGCGCAATCCAGCACATACCAGCACTCACTTTTTCCCAATGAGCCGTTCTCATGCACTCTTGCATAGGCTGTATCAGGATGTACCTGAATGCTCAAATCCTCTCTGGCATCAATCAGCTTTACCAAAAGCGGAAACTTCTCTGCGGAAATGTCTCCAAACAGCTCCCGGTGTTCCTCGTAAAGTGCCGCCAGAGTTTTCCCTTCATATATGCCGTCCCTGACAACGCACTCTCCGTTAGGATGCGCACTGACTGCCCAGCATTCGCCGATGCACTCCCCATCCGCGCGGTAAGGGTATTCCGTCAACAGACGCCTTCCGCCCCACACACGCTCCTTCAGGACAGGCTCAAAAAACAATATTTCCTTCATAGTTGCTTCTATCTTCTTCCTATCTCGCGGTCGCTTTCGGTGGTCTTGCTGTGGTCCTTGATGTAGGAAACAACCTCTTCAACCCGACCAAAGGCCACTCCTACATAGGAGTCTGCCGCGCCGTAATAAATCGCAATTCTTCCCGTTTCCGCGTCATGAATGGTCGCACAGGGGAAGGTTACATTCGGCACAAAGCCTCTTTCCTCGTACCACTCCTCCGGCGTCAACAGGTAATTCTCACAGCGGTATTTTACCACAGAGGGGTTATCAATATCAAGGATTGCTCCGCCGATACTGTAAACATAACCGTTACAGGTCATAACAACACCGTGATAGAACAGAAGCCAGCCCTCGGTAGTCTCGATAGGTGCCGCGCCTCCGCCGATTTTCAAGCTCTCCCAGCCGTTCTCGCTAATACCCATTACATGGCGGTGCTTGCCCCAATATACCATGTCCGGGCTCTGAGACAGGAAAATATCACCAAAGGGTGTATGTCCCGTATCACTGGGTCTAGACAACAGCATAAAGTTGCCGTTAATCTTTCTGGGGAACAGCACCGCATTCCGATTATAGGGAATGAACGGATTTTCCAGTCTCGTAAAGGTCTTGAAATCCTGAGTCTTAGCCATACCGATAGATGCACCGTAGAAATCCTGGCACCACATGATATAATAGGTGTCCTCCACCTTTACCACTCTGGGGTCATAGGCGTAGCGGGGCATAAATTCCCGACCGTCCTCATCTACAAAGCGAAGCTTTTCCTGCTCAAAGTTCCAGTGAATTCCGTCCTCGCTTCTGCCCAGATAGATGAACATGTTTCCGTTCACCTGATCACCTCTGAAAACACCCATAAACTTACCCTCGTAAGGAACCACGGCGCTGTTGAAAACACGCGCCACTCCCTTAATGGGATTCCGGTCAATGATAGGGTTTTCCGAATAACGCCACAGAGGAGACTCCGCATTGGTCTCCTTTGTTCTCTCCTGCCATGGCATATTGGGTACATTGCTTCCGATTATTCTCACTTCACTCATTTTGCTTCTCCTATCTCCATTACAAGGCTTGTGAAATCATTCATTCCTGCAGGGATACGGATGCCTGCGTTCATCAGAACCGCTCCCGTATATGCTTTTCCGTCGATACAATAGGTTCTGTTTTCATCCAACCCCTTTAATCGAAGGAAACTGCTGCGTTCGTTTGCTCCCCGCAGCACCCTGACATAAAACAGCAACGCCCGGGATTTATCCTTACTTACAATCATCCAGCTATCCGCGCGGTTCTCCGGCAGTCTGGACTGTAACCGATAGTAGTCACCCTCCGCAATCAAGGGATAATAGTTTCGATAGGTAGCCGTCTGTACCTTTACCTGTTCCTTTTCCTCCTCAGACAGCTTCGTAATATCCAGCTCATAGCCAAAGGTTCCCGCCATAGCCACATGTCCTCTTGTCTCAAAGGGTGTCACACGATGTACCGTATGATTGGGGCATACGCTCACATGGGCTCCCATGCAGGATATGGGATAAACCATTGCTGTTCCCTCCTGAATGGTCAGTCGCTCGATGGCATCCGTATCGTCCGAGGTCCATATCTGCGGACTGTAATACAGCATTCCGGGGTCAAATCTGGCTCCGCCGCCGGAACAGTTTTCCAGAAGCAGCTCCGGGAAATCCGTCACCAGTCTTTCCTGCAGCCCATATACCCCAAGCACATACCGGTGCATCAGTTCTCCCTGCCTGTCACTTGGAAGCACTGCACTGCCAAGGGTAGTAAGCTGTCTGTTCATATCCCACTTCACATAAGAGATATCAGCACTCTTCAGAATATCCGAAACCATCTTATAAACCGCATCTGCCACCTCTTTTCTGCCGATATCCAGCACATACTGGGCACGGCTTTCGGTGATATGCCTTCCGGGAATCTGAATTGCCCAATCCGGGTGAGCCCGGAACAAATCTGAATCCGGCGAAACCATCTCCGGCTCAAACCAGATACCGAATTTCATGCCGGTCTTTTTTACATTTTCCACAAGCAGCGGCAGTCCGCCCTTCAGCTTGTTTTCATTTACAAACCAGTCTCCAAGAGAGCTGTTGTCTGAAGAACGCTTACCGAACCAACCGTCATCCATCACCAACATGTCTACTCCGAGCTTGGAGGCTTCTTCGGCAATGGAAAGAAGCTTTTCTTCATCGAAATCAAAATAAGTTGCTTCCCAGTTGTTAATTAAAATCGGGCGGGGCTTTTTCACATAAGGACTGCGAATCAGATGCTCTCTGTACAGGTCGTGGAAGGTTCGCGTCATCTTCCCCAAACCTTCGTCGGAATAAACCATCACCACCTCCGGCGCGGTAAAAGTCTCCCCGGGGTGCAGCTTCCAGGTAAAGCCCTCCGGGTGAATTCCCATGGTCATGCGGACGCTGTCAAACTGATCCATTTCCACCTGCGCCATAAAGCAACCGGAATAGACAAAGTTCATCGCATAAACTTCGCCGTATTCCTGGGTGGTTCCCTTTGTACAAAGCGCCATAAAAGGACTTTCCTGATGCCCCGATTCGCCCTTAAAGGAAGCGATGTTCTGGCGCCCGTATCCTACCGGAAGGCGTTGGATGTGTCTTTCTCTCGCCCATGATCCGAAAAGTCCCATAGACTCAAAGTCCCGGTTATCCATATCCAGACAGGCACTGTACACCTTTTCCAGATAAACCGG
>JAZQCX010000064.1:0-60477 GCA_045546495.1 Acetatifactor sp.
AAGAATCTGACTAATCAGCTCCTCCCAAGCCTCCTTAGACTGCGCTCCTACCGTGTACCCCAACAGTTCCCCTTTGCTGTTAACAAAAAAGGTTGTAGGTACAGCCTCCACAGCACCTACCAAATTGATATAAAGAGACTCACTTAAAATAATGTGCGGATATGTTGCCTTTGTCTGCACAATTAAATCCTTTACATATTCGATGTCTTCCGCCGCTGCGCCCTCCGCAACATCGCTGACAATTCCTATCATCTGAAACTCCGCCGTATCATAGGCTGCGGCAATTTCTCCCAAATCCGGCATCTCCTTTAGACAGGGATTACAGTAGGTTGCCCAGACGTTTAGCATAGTCAGCTTGGAATCTGCGAAAATCTCAGATGTAATTTCTTCTCCCTCTACAGTAGTAGCTTCAAAGCTTACTATATAGGGCTCCTCTGCGGCTTCCGTCGACTGTTCTTGGCCTGTCTGCATCCCCGGTTCAGCTGCAGCGCCATCCTCCGACGCCTGCCCACCGGTGTCACCGTCCTCCCGGCTCTGCTCACCTGTCGTCACACTACCTTCCGCCGTCTGGCGTGTCTCCTCCATCGGGGACCTCTTCTCCCCGGCGCAACCTGCCAGCAGTAGACCCATTGAAAATATTGTCAGTATAAAATTTGCTACCTTTCTTTTCATAAATCTCCTGTCATGCTCTCAAACCTGCGTTACTCCATCTCTTCCAGCTCTGTCTCAGTCTCCAGCATGCGCTCCAAAAGCGTCTCCTGCTGATGTTCCTCCGCATCCAGCTGATTTTGCAATTCCATCAGCTTCTGGTAATCGGTGGCAAGGGCAGGGTCCATCAGCTGCAACTTCAGCTCTGCTGCCCGCTCCTCGCTTTCTGCAAGCTGACGCTCATATTTCTCCAGCTGCCGTTGCAAACGGGACTTGATTTTTCCGGGATTATAGTAATTCTTTTTATCAAACACATCCGCCAGAGTCGGTACGCTTCCGTCCGTCAGGCCGCTCGTCCCCGCGCCGTCACCGCTTCCGTCTGTTCCCGATGCTTTGCCGTGCTGTCCATTCGTCTGCGCAACATTTCCCTTGCCGGAGGACGCTCCCTGACCTGACCGGGTATCCACACCCGCGCCTCGTCTCGCTGACAGGGTTCCCGCGCCGCCGTCATTCTTAATAATACCACTTTGACGCTTTTCTTTCTCTTCCAAATATTCCCCGTAAGTACCGGAATACTGACGGATTTCCGTTTTATCAAACTCAAGCACTCCGGTCGCAATCCGGTTGACAAAATATCTGTCATGGGATACAAACAGCACCGTCCCGGGGAAATGAATCAGCATCTGCTCCAGTGCTTCCTTTCCCACCATATCCATATGGTTTGTGGGCTCGTCCAGTATCAACAGGTTAGGCTTTGTAAAAAACACCTTACACAGCGCAAGACGCACCTTTTCTCCGCCGGAAAGCTGCCCCATTGTTTTCAGCACATCTTCTCCCGAAAACAGGAAGGCTCCCAGCGCACTTCTGACGTCCTCCCGCAAAAGTGTGGGATATTCCTCCCAGAAATTATCCATGATGGTCTGCTCCGGGTCTGCATCATCCACAACCGCCTTCTGCTGGTCAAAATACCCCCACTCCACGTTTGTACCGAAGGTATAGCTTCCGCCCAAGGGTTCCAACAGTCCGATGACCGTCTTTAAAAGGGTAGACTTTCCCTTACCGTTCTCACCAAGCACCGCAAGCTTCTCACCCTTTCTAAGCTGGAAGGAAACCTCTGCCAGCTCGTTGTCGTAGCCGATTTTCAGCTTCTTTGCACTAAGCACATCCGTATAGCTTTCGATACGGGGCGTAAACATGGCACGAAAAGCCTTTGTATCAAAGCGTCTCGGCTTTTCTATTTTCACCATATGCTCAATCGCCATACGCTTAGAGCGGGTAGCGGCTACCTTTGTAGGGGTATTTTTCCACTTTTCAATCCATTCGGTCAGACGCTTAATTTCCTTCTGCTGCTCCTCATAGTCCTTCTCCTGCTTCTGTAAATCCTCTTCCTTACGCTTCATAAAAGCAGAATAGTTTCCGGGGTAACGCTTCATCTTCCGGTATTCAATTTCATAGGTCACATCGATTACCCTGTCCAAAAACATACGGTCATGGGACACGATAACCACTGCCTTATCATATTTCTTTAAATAATTCTCCAACCACTCAATGGAGGGCAGATCCATGTGGTTGGTAGGCTCGTCCAGCAGCATAATGTCCGGTCTGCTCAGCAGCAGCTTCATAAACGCCACCTTTGTCTGCTGCCCGCCGGAAAAGCTTCCGATGGGACGCTGCAAATCCTCCAGCACAAAGCCGAACTGCTGGAACATCACCTCCATATCCCGCTTCCACGTATAGCCGCGAAGCGCCTCCATCTTCTTCTGGAGCGCATCATATTCATAAAACAGGGACTTCTCCTCCCCGTCAGCCAGCTTTTCCTCAATTTCCTTCATTCTTGCCTCGCAGGCAAAAACAGGCGCAAAAACCTTTTTGATTTCCTCCTCTACGGAAATGTCCCCGTCCGTAAAGCTAATCTGGCGCAGGAAGCCGATTTCCTGCTTTCCTGCCATAAAAATGCCGCATTCCTCGTCACTGTCCGGGTTGCTCATCTCTAAGTCTCCGGCAATCAGCTTTAACAGCGTTGTCTTACCGCAGCCGTTTCTTCCCACCACTGCTATTTTTTCATTATCGTGAATTTCGAAGTTCACATGGTCCAGCACAGTCTTATCCGCATACTGCACCAATGCACGCTTTATCTGATATCTCATTTTCTTATGCACTCTCCTCCGCCGCGATTTCCGCGGTAGACTTAATCTTTTTAATCCACTTACCGCTCCTAAGGCGAATCACACACCACACTGCCTTCAGCACCTGATCAATCTTTAAGAAGAAGTAAATCCAGAATGCCGGTAAATGCAGCACCAGTCCCGCAACCGCACCTAATGGTATGGATGCCACCCAAAGGAAGATATTGTCAGCCAGCATCAGAACCTTGGTATCTCCGCCGCCGCGCAACACGCCCTTTGTCATAATACTGTTAGTCGCCTGAAATACAATAATGATACTGATAGACCACATGAGCTGACGGGCAATTTCCTGTGTCTGCTCCGACAGCTTATACGCAGCTATCATCGGCCCGCTGATTACCATAACAATACCCGCGGCAATCAGGCCGAATAAAAGCCCCAGTCCCAGAAAGGCGTAGCCCTGTCTGTGAGCCTTTTCCCTGTCACCCTCTCCCAAGGTGTATCCCGTTACGATGGCACCGGACTGGGAAAAACCCTGAATCATAACGGAACTTAACTGCTGCGTTACGGTAGTTACCGCGTTTGCCGCAACAAAATTCTCCCCCAGACGACCGATTACCATAGCAACCGAATTATTACCCAGTGCCAGAATACCGTCGCTTACAAGCACCGGAATACTGATGCGGATGTATTCCCTCCACAGGTCACCCACCGGCTTAACTATATCCCGTATGCGCATGTTGATTTCCTTATCCTTAAAGAACAGGTACCCGCATATCATCGCAAACTCAAAGACTCTGGCGATTAACGTACCCAGTGCCGCACCGGCTTCCTCCATACGGGGTGCACCGAATTTACCGAATATAAAAACATAGTTTGCACCCACATTTACGAAAAAGGCTCCGATTGATGTATACAGCGGGATCCTCACCTGCCCCACATTCCGTAAAACAATGGTGCAGGTCAGGGATAATCCAAGCAGGAAATATGTCACTACCGAGTATTCCAGATACCGGATTCCATGATAAATAATCGGCTCCTCACCGGTATAAATTAACATAATCTGCCGCGGTAGGAATATGGTTGCCACGCAAAACAAAGTTGCCATGGCAAGGCATAGCCTCAGCATAATAGCCACCGTCTTTTTCAGCGCAGGCTTATCCTGCATACCGTAGTAACGCGCCACAAGCACCGAAGCTCCCATACCGATGCCCATACAGAAGATATGAAAAATATTGATAAACTGGTTTGCCAGAGATACAGCGGAAAGCTGGGTTTCTCCAACCGCTCCGATCATGATGGTGTCCATGGCGTTGACACCGGTGGTAATCAGTCCCTGCAGTGCAATCGGTATCGCAATTCCCGCTACCGTGGTATAAAACTCTTCATCCTTTATAATAAGCTTCGACATATTGAATTCCACACCTTTCCATCTCTTATCGGCTTGCGACCGCAGGTAATTCCCTGTTTCTCATCCGGGCATCTTTGTGATATTCACATTACGCCCCTATGCAAAAATAACTTATGAATGTTCTTTTTCGCACTATCCTTCCGTCATCATTTTAATATAAGCGGTAGGAGACATTTTCGTATATTTTTTAAATATCTGGCTGAAATACTGCGGATTATTACCGAAGCCCACTTTTTCCGCCACCGCATAGGGCGAATCCGGATGCTCCTCCAGCAACAGCTTCTTCGCCTCCTGAATTCTAAGCTCCGTCACATAAGTCGAAAACTTACTGCCCGTCTGACGCACAAACTGCTTACTCACATAATCCGCACTCATAAACAGATAGTTTTCCGCAATCCATTTTAAGGACAGATTGCTGTCATTTAAATGTGCTTCCACATACTCAATAACCTTCTCCACACAATCTATATATTTATGCTGCGGCTCCGCAGAAAAGACCCTTGTCATCACCTCTTCCACGCATTTCAGCAACGACTGCATATCCTCACAGCCGTTCACTGCCATAATATCCTCCGTCAGCTGCACCTTACTGTAATTGACTGCAATACTTTCCCGCTTTGCAGCCTCCGCCAGCAGTTTCATCACCTGAGTTTTAGCGAGAGACAAATCCTGCTGATTCGACATCTGCGCGTAAAACTGCTGCAGCAGCTTTCCTGCCTCCGCATGCCCTAACGCCAGCATCTCCTCTGTCAGGCTGTCAACACGCTCCGCTATTTTTTCCCGACAGGTTGCTATACAGCTTTTCATCACCTGTACAATCTCCGTCTCATCCGAGGGCTTTAACAGATAATGCTTTACACCGTATTTCATAGCCGTCTGGGCAAACTCAAATTCACCGTAACCGGACAAAATAACAAACTCCATGCTAAGCTCCGCTTCCCGGACCTTACGAATCAGCTCTAAGCCCGACAGACCGGGCATTTTAATATCCGTCATAACAATGTCGGGATATTCGTCCACGATGGAATCAAAGGCCTCGATGCCGTCCTTGCAGACCGCAACAACCTCAATTCCCAGTGAACTCCAATCGATAATGGAATGTATAGTTTCCCGGATGATTTTTTCATCATCCACGATAATCATCTTTAGCATGGTTCTCTCCCTTTTGTACCGGCACATACGGAATCTCCATTTTTACAACAGCGTATTCCTGCTCATTGTAAAACTGCAGTCCGTACTGCTTTCCGAACATCAGCTGAATGCGCTCCTGTATATTCAAAAGCGCAATTCCCAAGCCCTTTTCCTTCAGTTCCTGATTCCGAAGCTTCTCCAGCAGATTATCCGGGAACTCCGAGCCCGTATTCTTTACATAAATCTGTAGATTTTCTCCGATTTTCGTGCAGGTTACACCGATATAGCAATCCTCTGCCACTTCCTCCAGAGCATAGTATACAGCGTTTTCCACCAAGGGCTGCAGGCACAGCTTAGGCACCATGGCGTCCCGGTAGCTTTCCGCCACATTCATTGCAAAATTGAGACGATTGTCGAAGCGAAGCTGTTGGATTGTCATGTAATATTGGATGACGTCCATCTCCTCCCTAAGGGAAAAGCTGTCACTTTTTTTATTTAGGGTCATCCGCAGAAAATGCCCAAGGGAACCGGCAATCTGCGCAATCTGCGGCTCACCGATTGCCTTCGCCCGCCAGTTGATACTGTCCAAAGTATTGTACAGGAAGTGCGGGTTCATCTGCGCCTCTAAGCTCTTTAACTGGGCATCCTTCGCCAACAGCTGCTGCCTGTAGTTTTCCACCACCAGCGTCTGAATCTGCTCCGCCATGCTACCGAACTGCTGATGCAGCATACCGATTTCGTCCGTCCGGGTCGAGTAATCATAAACCGACTTCGGTGACGCCTCAGAGTTACTTCCGAATTCTTTCATCCTAAGGACAAGATAGTCAATGTGGCGGGTGGTTCTTCGCACTACGATATGCATAAGGTAGAAGGAACACAAAAAGCCCAACAAAATAATTATAATATACAAAAGCAACGTAACTACCTTTGTGCGGGCTACCTCCTCATAAGAAACCAAATGGCAGAACTCCCAATCATTGATTTCCATATTCCCGCGGATTGCAAAATATTTCTCTCCGTCCAGCTTTACCACACCGTAGTCCCGTACACTATTTTCGACCTTTTCCACTGCCTCCTGTGAAAGAGTAGGGGAAATATAAACCGTCTCCTCCCCGTCATAAATCATCCATCTGCAGTCCTCATGCTCACTACTGATTTCAGATACTTCCGCCACCAGCTTATCCAGGTTTACTTTTAAAAGGAAGGTACCGAGATTGTCCAGCCGGAGGTTTTCAATCTTCCGAATCTCCCTTACCAGAAAAAGCGCCGAAGGGTCCGTCTCATCCTTCACCCATACCGCGGATCCGCTGCCCTCTTCCGCCAAAGCCACCAGCTTTGTTCGCTCCTCCACCGACAGACGGTCTGCCATATTTGCGTATGTATACGCCGTAAAATCCGGACAATACACCGCTGCAAACTTTATGTAATCCTGCTTGTATTCCAAATAATGCCGCTGCAACACGGAACCGATTTCCGAATAGTAGTGCTTTCCGAAATCCTGCTCCGAATTCGCCAGGTCATCCAGAATCGTCTGTACCGTTCCGTCGGAGCGGACAATGTTGGACATGGTAATCATATCCTCCAGACGATTTGAAAATTCATGCGCCACAAGTGCGGATGATGTTTTTGTGGACTGATACAGCAGCTTATCGTAACGGGATTCCACCAGATGAAATGCAATGAACAGAAAAAAGACTACGAATACTATATTAATGCAAATAGTCGACAGAAGCAACTTTGTTTCCAGCTTTAAGTTGTTGATTTTCCGCTTGAATTCCTGCCTGTAATTGAACATATTGTTACGCTTCCCTTCTTTCTCTTCTACGATTATATACGCAATATGCATAGTTTTTCAACAAAGAAAGCGGTTTTTTAATGCAAAAAGACGGAATTCCATATTTGCCGGCAATTCAGAATTAAGTATACTGAAAATATCGATGGCAAAAAGCTATTGAGAAAAAAAGGAGGGTTATTTCATGAAAAAGAAAGTCTTATCTTTGTTAATGGCTTCCGCTATGATTTTCGGTCTTGCGGCTTGTGGCGAATCCGGTTCCGGTTCCGGCAAAGCTGACATGACCTTCGCATGGTGGGGAAACCAGACAAGAAACGAGCGTACCCAGGCTGCTCTTGATTTGTATTCCGAGCAGAATCCCGGTGTTACCTTTGATACTCAGCCTGCTGAGTGGAACGATTACTGGACAAAGCTGTCCACCCTGGCTGCAGGTAAGTCCCTGCCCGAGTGTATTCAGATGGATTACTCCTATCTGAAGCAGTACGTAAGCGCAGGTCAGCTGGTTGATTTACAGCCCTACGTAGACAGCGGCGTTTTGGATGTTTCCAAGGTTGACCCCGGTATCCTTGAGTCCGGTTCCGTTGACGGTAAGCTTTATGCTATCTGTGCAGGTGTAAACGCACCTTCCCTGTTCTACAACAAGACTCTGTTGGATAGTCTGGGAATTACTGTAAAGGATAATATGACTCTGGCTGAGTTCCAGGATGTTGCTCGTCAGGTTTACGAGAAGTCCGGTGTTAAGACCGACCTTCCCTACGCAGCAGGCGATAACTATCTGCCTTTCCTGTTGAGATCTCACGGAACTACCCAGCTGTTCACCGACGATGCACTGAATGTACCCAATGCTGAAGCTCTGCTTCCCGGCTTTGAAATTTACGAGACCGGTACCAAGGAAGGTTGGGTTATCGGTGCAGACGTTCACGCTGAGCTGACCTCTAACTCTGTTGAGCAGAGCCCGTTGGTTTACTTCTCTTCCGAAGCTACCCAGTCCTGGTGCGGATTCTTCTGGTCTAACCAGCTGTCCGCTATGGTTGCTGCAGCTCCCGAAGGAATGGAAATCGGTATCACCACCTGGCCTTCCGACGTTCCTCAGAAGTCCAACTTCTTAAAGCCCAGCCAGTTCTTCTCCGTATCTGCTCATGCAGGTGACAACGAGGAAGCTGCTGTTAAGGTTGTAAACTATCTGCTGAACTCTGTTGACGCTAACAACATTCTCCTTGGTGAGAGAGGTGTTCCTGCATCTTCCGATGTAGCTGCCGCAATTTCTCCTAAGCTGGATGCAACCGCTCAGACTGTAACAGCATACATCAACAATGTTGTAACCCCTAACTGCTCTCCTATCAGCCCTGCTATTCCTGATGGCGCAAACGAGGTTTACGACTACTACAACCAGCTGGTTGACAAGGTTCTTTACGGACAGATTACCTCTGCAGATGCTGCAAAGGAACTGTTTGAGAAGGGCAACGAGATTATGGCAAGATAATCCCTTGCAACTGTAATTGTCTTACATAGTTTTTAAAGTACTGCAAGGTGTTTTGCCTTGCAGTACTTATTATCAAGGATTCGGAGGTAACCATGAGAAACACTAATAAAATGACGCTTCGTCAGAAGCTGAATACGGAAAAAGCGGCAGGTATTGTATGCACTATGCCCTTTATTATCGGTTTTCTGGCATTTATGATAATCCCGATGTGCATCTCGCTCTACTACTCCTTCTGCGACTACGATATTCTCAATCCTCCGGTATTTTCCGGTCTGAAAAATATCAAAAGAATGTTTGCAGATGAGGTTTTTTATCAAACCCTCGCAGTTACTTTTAAATTCGCAGTTATTTCAGTCCCTTTACGTCTGATTTTTGCTCTGATTGTAGCACTTCTCTTGTTCAAGAGCACAAAGATGACCGGCGTTTACCGCGCCCTGTACTATCTGCCCTCCATCATCGGAGGAAGTGTGGCTGTGGCAATCCTCTGGAAAAGACTGTTTGCCATGGACGGACTCATCAATAGAATCTTTATGGCCTTCGGTATGAAGGAGCCTATTTCCTGGTTGGGCGACGAAAAAACAGCTCTCTGGACGCTGATTATCCTGGCTGTTTGGCAGTTCGGCTCTTCCATGTTGATTTTCCTTTCTGCGTTGAAGCAGATTCCCACCAGCCTTTATGAGGCTGCCAGAGTTGACGGTGCCAACAGTTGGCAGCAATTCTGGAAAATCACCTTGAAGCTGTTAACACCTACCATCCACTTTAATCTGGTTATGCAGATGATTAACGGTTTCCTTGCCTTTACACAGTGTTTGATTATCACACAGGGTAAGCCCTTGAATTCCACCCTGTTTTACACCGTATATATGTATCAGCAGTCCTTCCTCTTCGGCAGTACCGGTTACGGTGCAGCTCTGGCGTGGGTAATGCTGGCACTGATTGCAGTCATCACCTGGATTTTGTTTGCAACCAAAAAGCTTTGGGTATACGACGGAGGACTGTAAAATGAAGAAAAAGAAAAGAATTTCAAATTTTATATATCACCTAATTGTGTGCGCTTTCGGTATTGTCATGATATATCCGCTGGTTTGGATGATTATGAGTTCATTCAAGGAGACCACAACCATTTTTACCACGGCAACCAGCCTGATTCCGGAAGAGTTCACCTTTAAAAATTATGCAACCGGTTGGAAGGGCTTTGCAAAGGTAAGCTTTGCTACCTTCTTTAAAAACTCGCTGGTAATTTCCATTCTGGCAACCATCGGTACGGTTCTTTCCTCCGCCGTTGTTGCCTACGGCTTTGCAAGATGTAAATTCCCCGGCAGAAAGCTCCTCTTTGCTGCCATGCTGGCATCCATGATGCTTCCTGCACAGGTGCTGATGATTCCTCAGTACCTCTGGTATCAGAAGCTGAACTGGGTAGGTACCTACCTGCCGCTGATTGTACCCTATTGCTTCGCGGTACAGGGCTTCTTCGTTTACATGATGACAAACTTTATCGAAGGTATTCCCAGAGAGTTGGACGAGGCAGCGAAGATTGACGGCTGCTCCTACTACACCATCTTTACAAAGATTATCTTCCCTTTGATGACGCCCACCATGATTACGGGCTGCATCTTCTCCTTTATGTGGAGATGGGATGACTTCCTCGGTGCACTGCTTTACGTGAACAATACCGCAAAATATCCCGTCAGCCTTGCGCTGAAGATGTTCTGCGACCCCAGCTCCTCTTCGGACTACGGCGCAATGTTCGCTATGGCAACTCTGTCCATCGCACCTGCCGTTATTATCTTCTTCTGCCTGCAGAAGTATTTGGTGGAAGGTATTTCCACTTCCGGTCTGAAAGGTTAATTTGTTTTCGAATTACAGTCGGCACATTCTGCTTTACAGTTTGCGTAAAAGATATTATGCTCAAAGTGATGTGCCGACTTTTCATTATCCCAAAACAAGCGTGTGCATCCGAACACTTTAAGACAAGGAGAATAGTAATGGTATATAACATATTGGAATACGGTGCAAAGGGCGACGGTATCACAAACGACGGAGCCGCTATCCAAAAGGCTATTGACGAATGTGCCGCAAACGGCGGCGGACGGGTTTTACTCCCCGGCGGAAAAACTTACCGTGCAGGAACAGTTGTGTTGCGCTCTAATATTGAGTTTCACTTGGAAATGGGCGCCGTTTTGAAGGGTAGTGATTCCTTAGACGATTTTAATCCTTTCGGCGCAGACGGTCCCCAGATTACGGCGGTAGATATTCCTACCTATGATGCCTGTGATTACAACGGTAAGCCCACCCTGTACTTTATTTACTGCAAGGACTGTAAAAACGTTGCCATCACCGGCTTCGGAACCATCGACGGCAACGAGGAAATTTTCTACGGCAAGGTTACAAAGTGGCATATCGACGGCTCCTTTTACCCTCGTGTGCCGCTGCTGTTTTTAGAAAACATTTCTCACCTGACCTTACAGCAGGTGACATTGACCGGCAGCGCATTCTGGACAACACACATGATTGGCTGTAAAGATGTACTGATTGAGGGCATCCGTATCCTCAACAACCTCCGACTGGCAAACTGTGACGGTATTGATCCCGACCATTGCAGCAATGTACGGATTTCCAACTGCCACATCGAAAGTGCCGACGACTGTATTGTTTTCAAGAACACCGCAAGCGCTATGGAATACGGTCCCTGCGAAAATATTGTGGTAGATAACTGTACCTTGATTTCCACCAGTGCCGCAATTAAGTTCGGCACGGAGAGTGAGGCACCTTTCCGCAATATTACGATTTCCAACTGTAACATCAGCCGCACCAACCGCGCCATCTCCTTACAGCTGCGGGACAGCGGATGTATCGAAAATGTAACCTTCGCCAACCTGAACATTGAAACACGCATGTTCTCTAAGGTACATTGGTGGGGTGAGGCGGAACCCATCGCCATCACTGCAGTAAGACGAAACGACAGCACCGACGTCGGCTACATTCGCAACATACGTTTCCACAACATCAACTGCTCCGGCGAGAACGGTATTCTGATTTACGGAGACGACGCAAAGAAAAACATCAGCAACATTATTTTAGACGGTGTCCACGTACACTTAAAGAAAACTACCGATTGGCCGAAGCATTACCACGACCTTCGTCCCAATCAGGGAAATGTCATTTTAGAGGATTCCCTGCGTGCGGTTTATGCACGCAATGCACATGATATCGTTTTCCGGGATTTCAGCTACGAAGTCGAACCGGAAATGGAAACCGAGATTCAGTCCGCTGTTTCCGTGGAAAACTGCGAAAATGTTATCATCAATTCCGATTTATATTAAGCTTCATACAATTAAATTCTTCCCATAAAAATGCCCGAACCGCAGTATACACCGCGATTCGGGCAAAATTTATTATATCATCTCCACCCTACCATCAGGCAACAGAATCTCATACGACATCGGATAGTCAAACAGCTTCGGCAAGTTGTAATGCAGCCTTCCTTCCCGCATGGTAAGCTCTGCAAACTCGCCACCCATGGAATAATGTCCGGTAGACTTCACCACCATCGGTTCTCCATTCATACATTGGATTTTATATAATCCGGCACCGTGAGGCGCGAGACTCTTACAGGTTACGATATCATCCGGCTTCACATCTGTATCATACTCACCCCCGTAGTAGTCGCAGAGTATGTATCTGTCGCACCGCTGTCCCGGTACCGTTGCATCTGCCACACACGCCTGCTCCTTCCACGCTTCAAGTACATCCTTCACCCGGATTTTCACCGGCATTTCCTTTTCATCATCCCAGTTTACCACACACAAGAAATGGGCATCCATGGATTCCATATATACATCCACCATTCCGGGAAAGCGCGTCCGCTCCATCAGTGCAAGGGGACGAACCCTGCTCGGAAGCACCGGCAGAATCCGGCGGCATTCCATCATCCTATCCTCATCTATCTTATCAAGGGGCTCCGTAGAACACATGATTCCGCCGCCCATAAACTGGTTCAATACGGAGGTTTTCACCTCCTCGTCGGTAAGTAAGCCGTAGGTCAGGCGCAGATTCCGCTCCATGGTTTCATTCCTGCGGACCATCAACGCATCCGGGTCATTGTCCCACCAGCGGTTCATATAGTACCGCATTACGCTTTGCTTAATGGTATAGGGAGCCGCCTTACCGTCACGGTTCACATTGGAGCTCCACATGGAAAGCACATCGGAGCCTGTTCTCTGCGCGTCCACAAGACCGATTACGGGGTCATATAAGCCTCCGCACAGCAGGAAGTAAGATTCCTCTCCCATTCCGTCCCGAATCGCCTGTATGCCCCTGTAAAAGGCCTCAGCGAGGGTGATTGTTTTATCAAAGAAGTCTGCCTCCTCGTAAATTACCGCCGCACGGGTAAAATCCAGCTTGTGATAGGTATATCCCCAGTCCTCGGTAAGCAGCCTGTATAATTCCGTAAAATAAGGAAGCGTCTCCGGATTCGTAATATCAAACACATTATATACAGTATCATTCATGGGGAAAAGATAGGGGGTTCCGTCCTTGTCCCTAAGCTTCCATTCAGGATGCTCCTGCCAAACGGAAGCCGTCTCATGGGCAATGAAAGGACTTGTCCATATACCCGGACGGAAGCCAGCCTGCTTTATTTCCTCCGCAACCTGCTTCATAGGCACCGGAAACTTTTCATTTGGTCTCCACTCACCCAGCGTAACTTCCCATCCCTCATCTACCTGAAATACATCAAAGGGCAGTTTTCTGTCCCGCAAAATCTCCAGATTGGTTTTTACATCCTCGTAAGTTACGGTCAGTCCGTAATAGTACCATGTACAAAATACCGAGGGCCGCTTTCCTGCACGGCTTCCGTACCTTGCCGCCTTATCTGCCGCAAACTGCTCCACTGCTGCCTCTACACAGTCCGTCCATATCAGCTTTACCGTTTCGCTCTCTACACTTTTCTGTGCCGGAAGCACAATGCCGAATGTCAGCTTCGCGCAAACCTCTAAAAGCTCCCCGTTTTCATCCAACGTAAGAACCGTTTCGAACAGCTGCTTTCTGCCGCCCGGAAACGTAATCAGAAGGCTCCCTTCGCTTCCCTGAATCACCGTCAAATGGTCGCTGACTACCTTACGCGCACCCGCACCTGCCTCGGTCTTATCGCCGCTCTCCGACATGGAACCAAGCACATCTCCCAACCGTTCGTCCTTCACTCCCGTAGTAAAAGTTCCCGGCATATCATTCTTATGGCGACCGCTTCGGAACACCTCAAACGGTCCGGCACCGATGCCCGGTATCTCAGAAGCGGATACCTGCCAGAGGGTAACGTCTTTCAGATAGATTTCACGGTCAGAACAGTTTTCTATCCGCAGGCCCCACTCCACCGTAGTTCCTTTCTCTCCGAAAGCAGTTTCCGTCGTACCTGCCAAAGCTGTCCCACAGGTATCACAGCTTCCTTCCTGCTCATTCGTAAAAGAAAACGGCGTAACACGTACGTTGACATCCGATTCGGATACCACGTGCTCCACGCCGTTTAAAATATAGTTTAGTTGTCGGTTCGTCCAAAATTCCATAACTTCCTCCTTTGCTTAACCCCCTCTTTTGTATGAATGCTCCCTGTTACATTCCCGGCTCAATGCTTCCTAAACTTCGGATACCCTTTCACTCCCTACCGAAAAAACAAGAGAGCTTCTAAAGAAAAACGGCTGTCGGCTTTTTACCGCCAGCCGAATCCGACTAATACTTTCTCCAGACCATTTTATTTACAATACCTGTATAGCTCTGTATAATTTTCACTACCTTAGTGCTCACGTTCTCGTCTACATAGTTTGGAACATCTACACCAAAATCACCCTCTGCATTCATCTTCACAGCCATGTCTACCGCCTGTAGTACCTGCTCCGTGGTAATACTTCCCAAAATGAAATTACCCTTGTCAATCGCCTCAGGTCGCTCGGTAGAGGTTCTGATGCAAACCGCAGGAAAAGGATAGCCCTTGGTATTAAAATAGAAAGCCTCCTCCGGCAGTGTTCCGCTGTCCGACACTACGCAAAAAGCGTTCATCTGCAGATGGTTATAGTCCGAAAAACCGAAAGGCTGTAAGCTTCTTACCAATTCATGGAATTTGAATCCGCGCTCCTCAATCTTCTTTTTACTTCTCGGATGGGTACTGTAGATAATCGGCATCTGATAGGTCTCCGCCATGCTGTTTACCGCTTCCATCAATGCAAGGAAATTCTTTTCGTCATCAATATTCTCTTCTCTGTGGGCTGACAATAAAATATACTTTCCTTTTTCCAGCCCCAGCTGCTCCAGCACATTGCTCGCCTGTATCTTTTCTAAATTGGCGGATAAAACTTCTGCCATAGGAGAACCGGTTACATAGGTTCTTTCTTTTGCCGTTCCCTCCGCATTCAGATATCTTCTGGCATGTTCACTGTAACACAAATTCACATCAGCAATATGATCCACAATACGACGGTTGGTTTCCTCCGGCAGATTTTCATCAAAACAACGGTTCCCTGCCTCCATATGGAAAATAGGAACTTTCAGACGTTTTGCGGAAATGGCAGCTAACGCAGAGTTAGTATCTCCCAGTACGAGAAATGCATCCGGCTTTACCTCTGCCATCAGTTTATAACTCTTGGCAATAATATTTCCGATAGTTTCCCCTAAGTCGCTTCCAACCGCATCCAGATAGTAATCCGGCTGACGCAATCCCAGGTCCTCAAAGAAAATCTGGTTTAACGTATAATCATAGTTCTGACCCGTATGTACCAGAACCTGTTCAAAGTACTTATCACACTTTTTAATCACTTCGGAAAGTCTGATAATTTCCGGTCTGGTACCGATAACCGTCATCACCTTTAACTTGCTCATCCTACATCTCCTATCCGCGCAGTCCGTTCTTACATTTCATACCTCGCCGCACATATCCATTCCCGCCTACTTGTCTACCTTCTCGTAGATAGTGTCCGGTCTTCCGGGATTAAAGCATTCATTGCACCACATCAGCGTTACAAGATCCGTATCACCCACATTGACAATAGAATGCGTATACCCTGTTGGAATATCCACTACCTCCAGCTTATCACCGCTTACATGATACTCATATATTTTCTCTTCTCCGTGCTTGCGGAAACGAATCAACGCCTTACCGCTCACCACGACAAATTTCTCGTTTTTGGTATGGTGCCAATGGTCTCCCTTTGTAATTCCCGGGTGAGAAATATTGATCGATACCTGTCCGCGGTCCGCACTCTTTAATATCTCCGTAAAACTTCCTCTCGCATCCTCATGCATCACCAAAGGATAGGAAAATTTATCCTCCGGCAGATAACTTAAATAAGTGCTGTAAAGCTTTTTTTCTATACTCCCCTCACTCATATCCGGAATCATCAGGTTCCGTCTGCTCTCTCTAAAGCTGTAAAGAAGATTTACAATCTCCCCCAGCGTAATTTCATGTACTACGGGAACATAGCAATACCCGTCCGCGTTTACGTGAGGATGATAGTCCAGTGCCTGCAAAAGTTCTTCTACCACATCATCTATATATACCAGGTGCATTACCGTATTTCTGTCATTCACCTGAATCGGCAACTCGTGGGCAATATTGTAACAGAATGTCGCCACCGCACTGTTATAGTTAGGTCTGCACCACTTGCCGAACACATTCGGGAAGCGGTAAATGTAGATAGGCGCACCCACCTCTTTTCCGTAGGCGAACATCATATCTTCGCCTGCCTTCTTACTCTTTCCGTAAGGATTCTCCAGCGCAGCCTGAATAGAAGAAGAATTTACGATGGGACAGTGATTTCCATGCTTCCGCAGGGTCTCCACAAGCGTATTCGCAAAACCGAAATTGCCCTCCATGAACTCTTCCACACGCTCCGGTCTGTTTACACCCGCAAGATTAAAGACAAAATCGCACTCCCTACAATATTCATCCAACAGCTCCGCCGGTGTATCAATATCAAAGGGAAGAACCGTAATGCTCTCCCGCCTTTCCAGTTCCGTTATGAGATTTTTTCCGATAAAGCCTCCGGCACCTGTTACCAATACCTTCATTATCTGTTCTCCCACGCGGCGATTTCATCCCGGATATAGGACAAGGTCAAAAGTTTTTCTTTCACCTGCTCCACACTCATCAGTTCCGTATTATTGGAATTGAATTCGGAAAGCTCGTTTCTCTTTAAATTACCGTCCGTAAAATATTTATCATAGTTCAAGCCACGCTTGTCCGCAGGCACACGGTAAAAGTCACCCATATCGATGGCATTCGCACACTCCTCGTTGGTCAGCAGCGTCTCGTACATTTTTTCGCCGTGTCGGATACCGATTACCTTCGTCTCGCTCTCCACACCAAACAGTTCCTTCACCGCCTGTGCAAGCACACCGATGGTACATGCAGGAGCTTTCTGTACCATGATATCCCCGCTCTCTGCGTTTTGGAACGCATAGACCACCAGCTCCACAGCCTCTTCCAGACTCATCACGAAACGGGTCATGGTAGGGTCGGTTACGGTCAGCGGCTTACCCTCCTTTATCTGGCTGATAAACAGCGGCACAACAGAGCCTCTGGAACAAAGTACATTTCCGTAACGGGTACAGCAGATACTTGTTTTCTCCGGGTCGATGGTACGGGACTTCGCTACAATTACCTTTTCCATCATTGCCTTAGATGTTCCCATGGCATTCACAGGGTACGCCGCCTTATCCGTGGACAGGCAGATAACCTTTTTAACCCCCGCATCTACCGCACACTGCAGCACATTCTCCGTTCCCAAAACATTTGTCTTCACCGCTTCAATGGGAAAGAATTCACAGGACGGAACCTGCTTCAAAGCTGCGGCGTGGAAGATATAATCCACCCCATGCATTGCCTTCGCAATACTCTGGGGATCACGCACATCACCAATGTAAAACTTCAACTTATTGCTGTACTCAGGATATTCCCGCTGATAAAAATGACGCATATCATCCTGCTTTAACTCATCACGGGAAAAGATACGAATTTCCCCAATATCCGTTGCCAGAAATCGGTTTAGCACTGCGTTTCCGAAAGAACCGGTTCCTCCGGTGATTAATAATGTTTTTCCTGTGAACACATCTATATCCTCACTTTCGCGCTTACTACGAAGTAGTATCTCGCTTTATCATAGCATAATATACATCGAAATACAATTTAATAATCTCTTAATGATACAACATTTCAGCCATATCATTAAGAGATTTCCCTTACTTTTTATTTAGCAATTCCCGCAGGCGTGCGCACTCTTTCTCCGCTTCTTCCGCTCGCTGTCGTTCCCGCTCCGTGTTAGAGCGCTCCTGCTCTATACCCTGTTCTATACCCTGCTGAATCAACCATGCTTCTCTTTCCATTATCTTCATAAGGGATAATGACACCTCCTCGTCCCGCTTGACAACATCCACCATCTGCTGAATTTCCTGAAGTTCACTGGTTACCGCATTTTCTTCTGTGGTATATTCCATGTAATGAAGTAGTCTTTTTAACTCCTCCGGGGGACTGCCCTCCGTACCTTTTGTGTACAAAAACAAAGTTCTTGCTCCATCTTCATAGGGCATATCACGTTCTTCCTCACACATGTTACGGATGGTATATACCATGCGATTTAGTCCAAATGGATCATACGGTGTAATAAAAACAATTATGACATTTTTAAGTACCCGGTAATCCGCCCCCGCCTCCAGACTTTTTGCATCTATCTTTGCGTGGTAAAAGCGTACCCTTCTGGATAATGTCCCGATATCCTGCTTTACCAGATTCGGTTCCAGATCAAATACGGTTGCCGGCTCCAATACGCTCAAACCCGGCTCTTCTGCCTCCAGATAAACATCCAGCCTGGTACCACGTTTATCCGTATCGCTTCCGCAATATACCTTCTGCGGTACCACCGTCAACCTTCCGAAGTCTTTTCCAAAAATCCCTTTCAAAAGTATTCTTGCAAACTGTTCTCCTATTTTCGGATAAGTGACCATGGCATTGAACAAAAAATCCTCCAAAAGGTTCATCTCTGCTAAACTGCGTTTCTTCATATGTAGCTCTCCTTTCGATTGTAGCGGAAAGGAGACCCCTTTACGTCAAAAGCAGTCACCGTTCATCTTTCCGCCATATTTTATTATTCATATGGGGATTGATGACCGAACGGTCGCGACTAATTCCCTGATATGTGATTCAATTGTAATCTTGCAAATAAAATTTGTCAATGGACTCTTGGCTTAAATATACCCAAACAAAACGCTGCGTAAAACCCTAATCTTCCGTACTCCCAGTGCCAGCAGTATACAAACAGCAGTTACAACCACCATCTTAGTCGGAATTTCAACGACAGCCAAATCCGTTATACGTTGTAATACCACTAAAAAAAGTTGCGTATGCAAAATATAAATTTCCAACGTATATTGCCCCACGAAAGCCATCGCCTTTTTCAGTTTTCCTACGAACATCTTCACCACCAAACAAGCAACTGCACTTCCCCAAACAGGAAAAACGTAGGACTCTCCCGCTCTTATCAGCACCGCCGCCACGCCTTCACCGAAGCACTTCTGCAATGCTTCCGCATAGAAAGGCGTTCCCGCATACCTAAGGAAACTCACCCCATAAGCATACCCCGCAACCAGAAGCAACGTCAGCACGTACATGTTACGTCCCTGTAACATCTTCCACGGCTTATGCAACCATTTACTATCGTGAAGCAACCAGCCTCCTGCCACAAAAGGAAAATACTGTACAATATATTTAATTCCAAATCGGTATTCTCTCCAGCCGGACAACATTGCCAACATACAAATCCCAATTAATACCGCTGTCAGCTTCCGATAATGGGTACTCTTACAGATCAACCATATCAGAACGGATTCCGCACACAAAATATATAAAAACCACAAGCCGCCGGGCGGATTCATCACCACATTCCAAAGGTGAAGCACTAAGCTCACCGCCATTCCGGGAATTGTATAATCCCCCAACGGACTTGTGAGAAAGAATTTAATCACTGCCCATACAAAGAAAGGTATCAGCAATCTCACTGCCCGTCGTTTTATCCACGCATTATCGCACTTGGAATATCCTGTACTATAACCTGCCAACAGCATAAAGAAAGGCATGTGAAAAGCATATATGAAGTTAAACGCGTAGACCTGTGTATAGGAATCCTGATAATAGTATTGCACACAATGGCCCAGAACCACCAACAGCGCACTGACTCCCTTTATCGCATCCAAGGTATCATTTCTTTCCCGCATAACATCCTTCCCTTATCAGCTGTTTTCCCTGTCTTCATCCGTTTTTTGAAACACTACCCAGCGCTGTAAGCAATAATTTACAATCGTAGCTGCACCGGTTGCTATTACAAATGCGTAAGCCTTATTATCCAGCCACTCAAATGCCAATTCGTTCACCTTTACATTCACCGCAATATTAACAACCTGTGCCAACGCAAACAACAGCACCTTGCTTTTTTCTTTTCCGGTATCCCGGAATGTCCACCGCTTTTGCAATATATAAGAATAAGTACAAGACACCAGCATAGACAACAGCTTGGAAACATTCAGTGGAAAAACATTCAACAGTACGGCATATACACACGCATCCAGTGCCGTTGCACTGCCTCCCACAACCCCAAATCTTAACAGCCTTAATAATTTATCCTTCATGTCTAAAATCTTTCTATTTTAATCACTTGGGCACCGCTTGCCAGTGCAGCCTCAAGTCCGGTCTGTGAGTCTTCAAAAATAACCGTTTCATCCGGTGTTACTCCCAAACACTCCATCGCCTTGCAATATGCCTCCGGGTCCGGCTTCGTGCGCACCACATCCTCCTGACAAATCAGCACATCAAACAATGTCTCCCGAGAAAAGAATGTTAAAATATCCTCTACATTCTTTCTCGACGCCGTGGTAACTACACCAGTCCTGCTTTCTTTCTTCATTTGCACAATCATTTCAAAAAGAAAAGTATTCTCACGCGCTTTTTCCAGACATTCCCCGTACAGGATCTTCTTGCGCTCATGCACCGTGAAAATCTTATCCTCAGGACAAAGCTTCGGCAAAAAATCCCGGTAGCTCCTTCCGTCACAATGCTCCTTATAGTACGCTCTGTCGATGTCACAGCCGACTTCATTCAACGCTTTCTTGTAGGCACAGTAATTGACCTCCGTCGTATCAAACAAGGTTCCGTCCAAGTCAAAAAGTAACGCTCTTTTCATCCCATCATTCCTCAAAACGTCTCAGCACATCGTCCATAACCATAATCAGACCAGCAAAGAAAATCACCGCTGTGCGTTCATTCTTGCGAATCTTGTAAGGCATCAGACGCAGCCAGTGCACTATTTCATGATAATAGATACTCTTTACCATTTCTCTCGCAAACAACTCATTCAGCAACGCGTCATATTTCTCAAACAAGGCTGTATAATTTTGTGATTTAGCAACTGTGAACCGGACTTTGTTTTCCTCGATGGAAACGTCCTTCACCAGCATCAGGAATTCATATCCGCCGTGCAGAGACTGTAACAATTTCGCATAATCCAGAAATTCCGTATTCAACCGGTTTCCCGTATTGGGATCGATCATATAAAAATCATCTTCCCCGGCATTTTTGCAGCACACAATATTTTCAATTGTCAGATCCCCGTGGATATCTGTTATCGTGTCGTGAGCAAATACATGCTCTAACGCACTTTTTCTCAACCGTTCCACATAATAACCAAAATTCGGGTACTCTACACCATTGATTACTATGGTCTCGTACCCCAACAAGCCCTTAATATACCTGCCGCCGTTTTGTATAATGTCGATGTTTTTCAACACCTTCTCATCAATATACTCTCGGATTTCTTCCGGCGTAGCTTCTTTTCGCCCCGACACATACAAATTTTTCCGTAACGTAGTTAACACATTTTTCAATACCTTCCACGCTGCCTCCTGCGGCATGGAATGAATGTAATTGAAGTATCCCACCGCATCCGGCCGATATTTCATGTCATACGCAAAGTATCCGTTACCTTCGCTTATGTTATCTATCTGCGCCAACGGCAAAATCGCCTTATGTCGCTCCAACCACTCATACTGCTCCTTCAGCTTCCTTGCCTCACCTGCAAAGGCATACTTCCGGTAACAAAATTCATTTTCAGCCTTCACCCCCAGGATGGTAGTTGCATTGGAGCCTGCGGACAAATCGCTCAAAATACTGATATCACGATTGATATTCAAAAACATATCAACCTTCTCAATATTTTCATCCGCAAAATACATTTCCAAAAAGGCCAGTTTGTCATTTTCGCTTAAATGCGGCAGTATTGCCTTTGCACCGCTCCCTGTTTCCGACACACCCATTTGCTTCCCGAACAGTCTCTTATGCAACACCGAATACGCCCAAACAAGGACCAGCGGAAGCAACATATATATTGTGACATCAAGTGCAAAATAAGCACTGTCGGCAAGTGTTCCGTCTGCCGTTTGCTGAACAAGAACCGTTGCACAGTTTTCCGAGAAGATAAACGTAAATATATCTGAAATGCCGTATATATGTTTTCCTTTTTTTGTCAACGCCTTTGAAAACAACTCATAGGACAACAGATACATTCCCCACATTTCCACCGTGTACAGCAGAAATTTCTTCTTGTGCAGCTTTCTCACAATATCCTTGAAGCAGGCAATCACTGCATAGGATATATAAAGCAGACGCAGCTCTATTTTCTCGTTAAAAACAGACGCCACAAACTGTATAACTTTCTTTAATTTTTTTCGCAGGAATATCCCCACCAACGTCGTTACAAGTACGATTGCCAGAATAACAAGGTACACCCGTGAAACAGCTACCAATCGCTCGTTTCCCAACAGCGCAAGTCCCTGAAAAATCAGTCCGGCTGTAACCACATCCAAATACAAATCCACCACAACCGTTGCAATGGATAACGTGTATCCGTTTTTCAGATACTTCGCGGCACGCCATACCCGAAAGAAATCTCCTATACGAAACGGCAAAATTGCATTCAGAGAATGCGAAACAGAGAGTGTCCTCAGCAAAGCACTCTCATCCATCGGCTCATATACTTTTATAAATTGCGCCCACCGCTTTGTTTTCGCAATATGTCCGATTACCATGGTCAAAATTGCCAAAACATACCACAGGTTTATCATAACAGTTCCTTAAACCTCTCCGACTCCTTCGCGATTTCATATTCCTCAGGTACACCGTAGGGTACATGAAAATCAGTTCGGAATCTCTTGAGTATTTTCCCTTCCTTCGCCATCACATTGTACACACCGCTTAGGAAAAACTCCTTATATTCACACTGCTGTAAATATTTCTCTACAGCGCCTCTGAACATACCCGCGTTTCGGAAATAATACGCACCGCAAATCGCATCGTTACTGACTACAACCTTCTCTACGGTGCCGACTACGTTCTCGCTGTCGTCCAGCTTCACATATCCGTATTTATCCTCATCCGATTCAAAGGTCAATAACGCTCCGTCTACTTCCTCAAAGTCTGCTTTCGTGCAAAAAACGTTAAATGCTGCACTCTTAAACATATGATCACAATCGTTGAACACAATCGGAGCATCATCCTCCACGCATGCGAGGGACTCCATCGCTGTTAATACCGCACCGTTCAAAACCTCCGGTATAATGCGAATTTTCGCCTGCGGGTAGTACTGCCGAATCACCTCATCAATCCGGAATTTTTCCACATGCTCCTGCAGCACCACAAATATAATGTCCTGCACATCTACAAATTTTTCAATAGAACGCACCGACCACCAAAAAAAGGGATAACCGTTTATTTCGATTAACGGCTTAGGGTACTCAAAGCCCACATTTGAAAACCGTGAGCCCTTCCCTCCCATGGGCATAATAAGATGTATTTTCTCTGCCATACTATTTCTCCAAGCTTCCAAGCAACTCAAATTCGTAACGGATAACGCGTCCTAAGCCTTCCCTGATGTCCACCTTGGGCGACCAGCCGTACTTTTCAAGCGCATACGCATTGTCGCACAGGGTAAATTTCTTAATCTCATGCGCCAGAATCTCATCGCGAATCTTATACGCTCCTTCGTATAAATCCGGGTACTTTTCCCAATAATGACTGTCACTTGCATACTCTGCCGGGATCTCTTTTCCAACAATATCACAAGCAATTTTATACATCTCATTTACGGAGTAATTGCAGTTAGAGGATACATTCACGCAATCAAAGCCCTCTGTTCCCTGCACCTTGATTGCAAGATCAATCAGGTCATCTACATAAATGTAATCCCTTCGCTGGGTTCCGTCCGAGTGAAACACCGGCGTCCTGTCATAGTACAGCTCCCTAATCATATATCCCACAAAAGGCGGCTGTTTCCTCAGGCAATCAATATGGGGACCGTATACGTTCGCAAACCGCAGACAGGTTACACTCATCCCGTAGGTCTTGCAATAGGATTCTGCGAACCGTTCCGCCGTATACTTTGTATTTGGATATATCAGCGTGGGGAGCGCAAACTTATCCTCTGCTGTAGGGAAGCTTGTCTCATTTTCATACATGGCGTTGGTGCTTGCCTGAATCACCTTTTTTACCCCGTATTTTCTCGCATTCTCCAATACATTGACCAACCCGATTACGTTGACATCAATGGCTCTCTGGGGGTCTACCTGACAGTCCGGCAAGGGAGCGATACCCGCAATGTTATAAATATAATCCACGTCGCCCGCCTTTAAAAGGGAGGCAATCCCTCCCCGATCTCGAATGTCCATTTCGATGATATCCTGATTAAAATCATGCTCCGGAAAAACCAAATTATCCTTTTTCCCATAGGAAAAATCGTCTATGAGTACTAATTCATCGCCTCTTTTCCACAGCGCATATGCCAGCTGTGAACCAATAAATCCCGCTGCTCCGGTAATTAAAATTTTCATTCTACCACCTCTTAGAATCCCACGATTGCCACACTTATCTCATCGCCTATGGGAATAATTCTCAGATCCTTTTCCTGCAAAAACTCGCTTACAGCCTTTTCCACCCCGCGATAATGTGAGAAATAGTCATGTACCAGAATTACACCATTTTTGCTCATTTTATCGCAAAAGAACTTTAGTCCTTCCAGAGTGGGTTGATACAAATCCATATCCAAATTTACAAAACAAAACTGCTCTTCTATCCCCTGAGCTGTCTCCGGGAAAAATCCTTTTCTGATAACACAGTTTTCCGGATATTCCATCTTACTCAGAACAATTTCTTCCGACGTCAAACTGTATTGCCCACTTTTTGCCGGTGAAAGATTGTTTTCTGCCTCAATACTTACATCCTGCTCAGCAAATCCCTCAAAGGTATCAAACAAATACAGTTTTCTATCCGGGAAAAATTTGTTAATATACTGTGCAAATTCACCCTGAAAAACGCCCGCTTCAGCGCAACAGCCATCAATATTCTCTTTTGCCAGCCTTGCAAAATTTTCCAAAAACTTTATTCGACTGACTACTCGTCTCTCTACATACTTATCCTCTATAGCATCTTCATCCAGCCCCATATCGATGAGCTGCGCGCGCATACTGGGATAGCATGCGCCTAATATAATTTTGTCTACACTATATCCCATATCGGTCTCAGGCTTACAGATGGGGACACCGTTATACTGCGCACCTTCTTCTGCCGCGTTGTCCCAAAACGCCACCACTTGAACACGATTGCATATCTCATTATAAATTTCTTTTCCCATTCCGCCTGCGCCGAATATAATCACTTTTTTCATCCTGCTTCTCCCTACCAACCTTATTCTACCTGCTGTCCTTTTCTTATCTTAAAACTGTCACTTATAATCCGCTTACTCCAATAAATCTTGGATTTCAGCCCTTTATTCCAGGAGGATTTTCCTTTCTTTCTGCCCTCCATCCGCACATCAAACCGTTTTATCGAATAGTTGTTTTGCTTCGCACGTAAATACACGTACAGTTCAATGGCAAAATCATAAGGTAACTTATCACAATGCAGCAACAGTTCTCTCGAAAATAATGTAGGAATTGCCCCAATATCGTATAATCTCGTCCCGAACAACACTGATTCAAACGCAGCCATTCCCACTGTAAAAAACGTATCAAACAGGCTCCGGTTGCTTCTTCTCCCCTTTAGGAACAGTAGCGCACCTTCTTCCTGCTGTTTCACATATTCAAATAACGGTATCAGTTCCGTTGGTCGCAGCTGCAAATCCGCATGAATCCAGCCTATATAATCGCCGGTACAGACCTTTAAGCCCTGTTGCACACCGTATCCATAGCCCTTGTTTTCATCCACATACACCTTGACAATTTGCGAAACATTCAACTCCGGCAGCGTTTCAAATTTGCTTCTGCTATCATCCTTGGAACCGTTCTCCACAAGCACATATTCCAAATCATATTGCTCTGTCAACGGCATAATACTCCGCACCAGATATTGCAGATTCTCGCTTTCATTATAACAGGGAATTACAATTGAAAATTTCATACATATCTTCCTTCAATTACGATTTCCAAATCCGGTTCAGCAGCTTACGGAACGGTCTATTCACCAACCGCTCCAACGCGAACGCTGCAACGCAGGAAATTGCCGCATTCCATAAAATCAGTCGTTTCCCACCGGGAAACAGAACACTCAGTTCTGCAAAAATTAACAGATGTATCAGATATATGCCTAGTGATAACTCGCCCAGAAAACTAATGCTTCTCCACAGCATACTCTCTTTTCTTCTTATGCACAAACTTCCCACGATTACGGCGCAATACGGAAAGAGATACCAGTAAAAAGCAAATTCCCCGCTTACTATACCCGCGATAATAGCACATACACCACCTATGATTAATAACCATGCCTCTTTCACATCTATGTGCTTCTCAGATTCCTTTTTCAGAATATGATAAAATAGTATTCCTACACTAAAGGACTCCACTCCTATCAGAACATATCCTACATAATTCGCCCATTGCACAGTATTTTCCAACGGGCTCCAGCATCCCGCTGCCCAGGTTGACACTTTGGCAAAAGCATAGGTAAACAATACGTTTACAATTGCCCTTTTCAAATTGCCTATCCACATAAACCAAAGCGGGAAAATAATCCACATCAGCACTAATACAGACAAAAATCCATTTAGGAAAGAATTCCAATAAATCGGAACAAATCCATCCAGCAAAAACGCCGCACTGAATATTTGTAAAAAACCTGCATCTTCCCTAAACAACAGCTTAATCAGTATCACAATTAACACCATAGGATACAGGCGAACTACCTTTTTGCCAATCCAGCTTATCGTCCCCTTTACCCCCGTAGGTACCGTGCGCTCATAGGATACACAGCACAGCACCGCATTTATCATGAAGAAAACCCATACTCCAAATCTACCACCTACCAGTATCCGATACCATACCGTACTCTGCATATCCTCGCCCAGAAAACCGACACAATGCGTCAGGAATACACCGATTACAGCCAGTCCCTTAAAGAAGTTTACCCACGACAGTTCAATTTTTCTTTCCATAGATATTTCCCCAATCCCGTAACATAATGCAACAATATTCCACTAAATATAATCAGGGCAAACGTTATTACAAGATCCAACGGCAAAAATCCTGTCAGGAAAACAGTGGAAAGCATCCCCTTCACAAAAAGCATGTGGGAAATATAAATATCGTAAGAATACTCGTCCGTCCAATCAAGAAACGGCATTTTTTCTCTCTTACATAATGCCTTATGTAACACTTCATACAATCCCACAAAAATCACAAATGCCAAAAGCACGGTTACCCAATTATAGCATTCTGTTAGAATAATCCCTTTTAATCCCGGTACTTCCGTAGGATAAAATATTCCTCTGAAATACTTCAAGTATATCTTTATACCATTTCCCAACACACATACTACAACTGCGTACCAATACCAACCACGCCGCCATATAATGGTTCCCTTTAATTTCGGGAGAAAAAATCCAATTACATAAGCACAAATCCACGCAGGAGCGAAATACGATTGATAGCTAAGGAACAATACCTCAATCAATATCAGCAGTCCTGCCAAGCCTACCACTACATTCTTTTTACATATCCATTCCCTGATATCATAAATAATGGGTGTAAGCAGATAACAGAACAGAATATACGGTATAAACCAAAGATGCAGTGCTCTTCCAAATGTTCTCCAGCCTGTCAATGCACCAAATACGGCATCCGGTGTCATGGTCGGATTTTTCAGCAGAAAACAAAGGGGAATAATCACCAGCAAATAGTAAATGTAGTAATCCTTCAAAATCTTCCAGAAATTCTTCTTGACAAAAGTAACTCTGGAGATACCGTCGCCAAACAGGTTTTCTTTACTTCCGTACAAAAATCCACTTATCATCAGAAATATTTGTACACCTACCGCGAAATAATTTCCTGTTATCTTCACTACCAGAGGATAGTTTTCTCCCATATCATGAATCCACTCCAGCAAGTGACAGCCAATGACAAGAGACAACGCCATTACACGCAAAACACTGATTGCATAGTCTTTCTTAACAATCTTCATTCGTTCTCCCCCATCATCCATTCTTTTTCAATGGTCCTCTTTTTCGCTGCATCAGCTCTTCCAGCGGCTCTTTCAGAATCAGCCACAATGCCAGATAAGATATCATCAATACCCGAAACTCAATTCCCACATGACCCACATGACCCTTAAAAACAATGTACCATGCGATAGGAGCACATCCTACAATAGCAAGCATCAGATTCCGGGCTCTGAGCTTTTTTCTGCGCATCAGAATTATCACGCACACAAAAACCACTATCCCTATCAGCAATAACCGCCCCCGGTTTCCTTCAATGAAGTTAAACGGAAAAACACAGTAAAACAAATTCAATACTGCTCTCACAAATTCCCTTAATGTCATAGAATTTGCCGAATCGGCAGATAAACGCTCCATAAAATATTTCCATGCGTCATTCCCGATAACTGTCATAGCCGCAACATTCTTTGCCAGTACCATAAGACCATAACCCAAACACCAACCGATTCCGCTCTGCCATACACAGTTAAATAAATCCGCCGACTTGTTTTCACAGTTCTCGCTCTTTTTCACCAGTGCAAAAAGCACGGGCAAACCAAAGGTAACCAACGGAATACTGAGCCACTCAAAGTAAGCCGCCAATATTCCTATCACAAACATAAAATACAGATACGCTATTTCTTTCTTTGCGTACAGTATGTACGCAATCGCCGCAAACGCAACAAAGATGCAGAAAATTCCCAATGTATATTGAAGGGACAACACATAGTAGTGGAAAATTGTCATAATCGTACCGAATCCCACTGCTGTATACCAATTTAGTTTCTTACCGATAACTCCCACCATCAACATCAGCACCGCATAAGCAACCACGTTCAAAAGCATTCGACAGTGAGAATAATCAAACAAATTCAGCAACGGACGCAGGAATATCCCATAGCCCAGCCAGTAGCAGGAACGGGGCAGCAATTTTTCAGAATTTTCCCATTTTGCATCCTGTGTTACACCCACCAATCTATCCACACCGGTACTGTTTTCCGGTCTGTATTCCGTTGCAACAAAGGCACTGTATACAGGATGTGCATTATCTGCCGTGTAATAAATATCCATCAACACTGCTTCCGTCCAATTATCCGCCGCATAAGCAGTTTCCTGCACTCCCATATAAGGATAATTTCCCTGGATTTCAAACATTTCAACGCTGTTTCGGATATTCAACCGGATGCGCTCTTCCGGCATCATATTTACGAAAATCAACAACAGGCATCCTGTCAGAAACATTGCCAGAAATGTCAGTACCAGCTTTAACGGTTTGCATTCCAATTTGAAATACTGCTTCATTAATTCCTTCATTTTCCTTTTCCCTGCATCAGCCGCCTTATCTTTTCTGCGCCTCTTCTTCCCTTCTCAAACGCCCTGCTAATCAAAGACTTGCGGCTTGCTTTCGCTTTTAATTCCCGGTATCCTTTCAGACGCTCCTCATGCTCCTTCGCCACACCAAAGGCCAGTCCTCTCGCCCTTCTGTATGCTTTCTCCTTATCCTGCTCAAAGATGTGAAGTAAAAACGCCTCAAATCGCTCATCATAACCGTCCACCGGCAACCCTTCCGCAAACACCGGCTCCCGGAGCATCTGAAGGTATAACTCATCATTGCTGTCCAGCTCTTTTACCTTTTCCAACACTTCCTCAAAGCTGCTATAATCACTACAGTTGATAAACGCCTTCCGGTTAAACACCTGAGCGATATCCGGGTCGCCCAGATAAATGGGAATCGTATTCGCCAAAAAAGCATCCACAATCTTTTCTGTAAAGAAACCGTGCATATTCACACTTTCAAAGGCAATGGTAAATTTACACCTTGCCTGCAAAACAGGCTTTGTATCGCGGGTTACCCGCATCCCATCCGGCATATTATTCAAATAAGTTCCGGCGGAATCTACCCGCTTATACTCCGATAACTGTTCAAACATCCGCTTTCTGCCAAAATCATCCCGCTCGTGACTATAAATCAGATTACAGAATTTATCCTTGGATGCTAACGTATCCTTACTCACCGTTTGGGGACGGTCTTGTAATTGCTCTATCAGACTTGCATATTTGGTATTATCGTGCTTCATGGTTATGAAGATACGCCGAAAGAAACGGTCTCCGTAAGAAAGATTGTCGTATCCGATTGCATAATCCACCACATTAAAGTCGGGGGAGTAATTCTCGCCGGAGCAGAAGATTCGGATACCATCGTACTTACAGTACTCGTAGCCGCTTCCGAATGACGAACAAAAGACATAATCCGGATTTTCTGCATCAAGAACAATATTGTAGTGTTTTTTCAGAATGTCACACACAATATTGTTTTCCATATCCATATTGTCCCAGAAGCCTACAAAGTATATCCTAATTGTCCGCACTTACTTCCCTCTCACTTCATCTGCTGCTCTGCCCACTCTATCATCCGTTGCATCCCCTCTTCAAAGGTTACTTTAGGGCTCCATTGCAGCTGCTCCTTAATTTTACTGTTATTTCCGTATATACCGTGCTGGTCTCCAGGTGTTCCCGCAACATATTCCACGGTAATCCCGCCTCCCAGCGACTCCTTTATCAACTCTACAATATCTTCCACATGCTGCTTTTCCCCTCTGGACACATTGTAGCACTCAAACAGATTTCCTTCCTTTCTTTCCAGCGCACACAGGACCGCATCCACCACATCATCAATGTAAACAAAATCACGAAACCGGTCTTTCGCCCCTTTGACAGTTATATGTCCGTCCTTTAACGCCATTGCTAAATAGATGCTTGCCATTCCCTGTTTCAAGTTACTCAGATTCTGCCCGATTCCATACACATTAAAGAAACGCAATGCCGTACACTGTATGCCAAAAGAACTGAATATCCGCATATATTGTTCACTTGCCAGCTTACCAACCGCATAAAAGGATTTTGGAACTTCCTTCATCTCTTCATCCACAAACACATCCTTTTGATCTCCGTAAACAGACATGGAACTGGCAAAAATAAATTTTTTTACTTTTTTTCTTTTTGCATAGTTCAGCAACATCAACGTTGACAACGTATTTGTTTTCAAATCATACTCCGGGTTTTCAAAGCTGACTTCACCGGAACTCTGTCCTGCTATATGTATGATTGCGTCAAACTCATACTCGTCCAGTTTTGCAATTATATCCTCGTCGTAATCATTCCCCTGTAAAAACACACACCCATCGGGTATATTTTCCACCAGTCCCGTGGACAGATTATCTATAGTAACCACCATATTTCCGTCTTCCAACAGACGCTGAGCAATTTTCGCCCCGATAAACCCCGCCGCACCGGTAACTAAATATTTCTTCATAGACTTCTCCTCTATTCCCGATAATTCTTCTTTATCCATTCCTTCGCAAGATACAAATCGGTTTCCTTATGAATATCAATAGAATCCTCTATGAGGTAATGGGCAATATTATTTCCCATAAATCCCCACGGCTGTTGTCCTTCGCCATTACTCTCCTTCAACTTTTTGACATTTAACACCCAAAAGTTGTGTGCCAGAAAATAGCACGGCGGCAAATCCTGACGATTTGTTGATATCTTTCCTACGTGGTTCTTTTCGTACATTTCCAGCCGTCCGTTTTCGCCCAATGTTTTTGCACGCAACGGGTGATGGTCATTATCTTCATAAACAGGAACAACCGCGCTGATAGACATATCATTCTGCATCATCGTTATGCATTCATCTATCCACTGAGACTTGATGGTCACGTTGTTTGCCAGTGTTACCACTAAAATATCCGGATTAATATTCTGCTCTTCGATTACTTTTAATGCATGGAAAATGCAGTCAATGTGCTGACTGTTTGGTAACGCCAATTCTGCGGGTCTCTTAATGGGAATATGCGCCATCTTCTCCGCCTCTGACAGTATCTTATCATCATCACTGCTACAGAATTTATCTGTAACCAGTCGGGAATTACAAGTGGCTTTCGCCGGATAATACAATACCGGATGTCCAAGAACATCTAAAATGTTCTTATCCTTTAACGTATTATTCCCTCTTCCTGTCAATAACGCTACTATTTTCATTTTCTCATTCCTTTTCCGTTAATAAACTCTTTAATTCTTCTACCGTTCCCGGTAAAGCAAACATCTCCGGTGACTCTCCGTATATCTTTTCTTCAATCCACTGATGATAATCACCCAGATTGTCATAACCGATTCCATACAGCAACCTATGCAGTGCCACGGTCTGTACCTTTCCTCCCAGAACACTGTGGGGTGTTGCCGCGCAACCGGATGATATGGTCAAAAGAACCTTTTTCTCCATTTCCTGCTCATTCATCCAAACCAATTCCCAAGGAACCGCTGTATTTTGGTTTGTGGTATAACCCATTTCTTCAAATAATTTACATCCGCTTCGGGGATGGGTCTTAACAATAATGTTTTCTTTTCCCACCCAGGATGCAATCAATTCTACCAACAGTACATCCGGAAGTACCAAGCCCTCCCTACGATAACTCTCCTCGAAAAAGATATATTTCTGTTTATAATCATCTTTGTTTTTCTCATATACAAAGATTGCGTTTAACACTTCCCGCAACTCAGCATCATCCATCCGTAGTGCCGGCATCTTCTCCACCGGAAAGTTCGCTTGCCAGCCAATCTTCTCAGGCGTATACAAAAACAGTCTGTCAATATGAAGCGCCACCCGCTTTCTGCCCAAAAGCCGCAACAGCTTCATTGCGCTTCGTCTTTCCTGTATATTTTGGATTCCCTCGATAGTCTTTCCGTAATATACATAGGTACCATATCCGTCTTCAAAGGCATAAACCTGTAATCCCTTATTTAACTGCACACATCTCTCGTATACTCTGTCTGCAAAAGGGTCTACATTACTAAGAAACAGCACATCATATTTCTCCCGCAGTTCCAGCATCTCTTTCAAGATACGGTTACCGAAGCCTAAGCGGTACTTAATCGCAACATACTGCTCCTGCCTCCGGCAGTACTTGAAACTCTCTACCACAAAAACACTTCTAAACAGCCCCGTGGCTTTTATACTTTCCCCCAGTGCCTGCGCATTATTCATATGGTCGGATACAATTATATCCATCTCATCATCCGCAAATTTATTCTTCTTTAAGTTTACAACACAGATGATTTGATATGGCGTATTACAAATTGCCAAAAGCTTCAATTTTGTCTCCACCTTTCTTCCGTCACTTCATCATCACGTCGCCTGCCAGCAACAGCCTGCCAGCCTATTGCAGTTACTCACTTATCCGTATCTGCCTGCGGCTCTATCTTTAAATCCGGTAACCGGACACTTCCAAAGTATCTTCTTTGCCACTGAATTGTCTGTTGCTCTACATCATCCTCTATTTCAAAATAAATCTTCTGAAGAGGGTGATCCAGGGACAGAAATGTTCCGTAACTGTTTCCGAAAAAGATATCCAGATAGAAATAGTATCTTCCCGGCACAATACCGGTCAGATTCATGAGAATCTCACAGGTTTTCTCTTCCCCTTCTTTAATCGTTCCCAATTCAAGAGACTGTACGGTTCCCACCACACTGGAATCCTCATGATGTACCGTATAATAAACGCCTAAATCCTCATAGTCTCTTTTCGCCGTATAACTCAGGCGAAACCGCATGGTCTCCCCGCTCTTATACGCCGGTACTTCCCTATCGGTAAAGGCCAGTTCCGTCACTTTAAAATTCATACCGTGGTCTTTGGACGGTCTTCCCACCTCACTCAATTCGTACCGGTTCTTCAGGCTGCCTCTGTCAAAGTCCATATATATCGCGATGGCATCTTCCACACCGCCGTCAAAAACAACCTGTCCGTGATTTAGAACGATACATCTTGTACAAAGCTGACGGATGGTGCTCATATTATGGCTTACATAGAGAACGGTTTTTCCTTCTTCATTAGCTGCTGCTCCCATCCGTCCCAAGCACTTCTTCTGGAACTTTACGTCACCTACCGCAAGCACCTCATCCATAATCAGTATTTCCGCATCCAAATGTGCCGCCACCGCAAACGCCAGTTTCACATACATACCCGAAGAATATCTTTTTACGGGAGTATCTATAAACTGGCGGCACTCGGAAAAATCTATGATTTCCTCCATTTTCGCATCAACTTCTTTACGGCTCATTCCGAGAATTGCACCGTTCATATAAATGTTCTCACGTCCGGTCAATTCAGGATGAAATCCGGTTCCCACCTCCAGCATACTGGAAACACGTCCCTGCATCTTTACGGTTCCCTCCGTAGGTGCCGTTACGCGGGACAAAATCTTCAAGAGGGTAGACTTACCGGCTCCGTTGTGTCCGATAATTCCTACTGCTTCCCCCTTTTTCACTTCCAGATCGATGCCGTTTAGCGCCCAAAACTTCTCCCCATATCGAGAAGTATCCTCACCTATGGTTGCATTAGGATTCTCTTTGCCGCGCACCTTTGCCCACCATGTCTGTAAATCCGCAGACAGGGTTCCGCCTCCAATCGTTCCGAGTCTATATTGCTTTTTCAATCCTTCAATCTTGATTGCTGTATCCGACATATACTACCTCTTAAACTGTATCCATAAAGGTCTTTTCAATGCGATTAAACAGTACAACACCGGCTCCCAAAAGCACAAATGTAACTACTGCGCTGACTGCCCAATAAAAGGTCTCGAAGCTTCCGCATCCCAGCATCACATAACGGAAGTTTGTAATAATGGGGGTCATAGGATTCAACATCAGAATCGCCCTTGCCTTATCCGACATGCCCGTAACCGTATATACAACCGGTGTCGCATACATCCAAAGTTGAACTCCAAAGGAAACCAACACCGTCAAATCTCTATACTTTGTAGTCAAAGAAGAAATAATAATTCCAAGTCCCAATCCCAAAAGTGCAGTCTGGGCAACCAGCACCGGAACCAATAAAATCCCCGTATTCGGATGCACATTCTCACCCGTTATCAGATAATAGACAATTACCAACACTGCCATAGCAAACACTACCGCAAAATTGACCAACGAGAAAATAACCGTAGATATAGGCATGGTAATTCTTGGAAAATATACCTTGCCAAAGATTGCCGCATTTCCAGTAAAAGTAGTCGAAGTCTGGGTCAGGCAGGTGGAAAAATACTGCCAGATGGCATTACTGCACAGGTAAAACGCAAACTGCGGAACACCGTCCGTGGACAGCCCCGCAATCTGCCCGAAAATCACCGTAAACACCAACGTTGTCAAAAGGGGATTAATGATAAACCACAGGGGCCCCAAAATCGTCTGCTTATACTGCACCGCAAAGCTTCTCTTTACAAACAGCCAAATCAAGTCCTTATACTGTATCAGTTCTTTAAAATTTATTTCAAACCAGCCTGTTTTCGGCTTAATAACAGTTGTCCATTTTGCTTCCATCGGATAACCTTTCTCTCTTACGGCTGTCTGTTTACCTGCCGATAATTCGTCTCTTTATTTTCCCTAAACACAAATAAAGCCGATACAAAATAATACTGCGTGCATATAACACCTGAATAAACGGTATCGGCAAATCTCCATGTTTTATGATAACATTTCGCATATTACCACGCAACGTCTTTTTTTGTTCGCGGCTTGCAACATCTTGTAATTTCAAGCTCATGGAATACAGGTAGTTTACAAAAATCAATACTGTGGATTTCCGTGCCGCTTCCCACTTCATTTCATCGGCAAATTGAAGTCTCTCATGGAATGCACCCATTGCATCCTCCAATTTTCTCCAATTTATCTGTGAGGTGATGGAGCCTGTTCTTTGGACATAATAATACAGTTCTGCATCCACACACACCACCGTCTTAGCCTGGTACAGCAGTCTGTGAATCATGTATTCGTCCTCATGGTATTTACCCTTCGGATACCTAAGCTCACGAAACAGCTCTGACCGATACAGCTTACAACAGGCAATCACATAAATTTCATCCAAACTGCTGATTGCTTCGTCCCTATTGTATATTCGCGTTTCCACATCTTCGAAAGCCTCTCCGCAAGATCCCGCTTCCTCCGGAATTATCTCTTCCTCCGAGACCATCCTAAACCGGCAGGTAGCAATATCCGCGTTCCGGCTCTCCAGCTTTTCAAGCAAAATTTCCAGCATTTTCGGATGGACATAATCATCTCCATCGATAAATGTCATTTGCTGTCCCTTTGCCACATCTATTGCCGCATTTCTGGCATCGGATAATCCACCGTTTTTCTTATGTATCACGCGGATTCTTTCATCCTTCAGCGCATAGTCGTCACATATTTCACCGCTTCCGTCCGTAGAACCGTCATCTACCAGAATAATCTCTATATCCCGGTAAGTCTGCGACATAATCGATTCAACGCAGTTTACTATATAATTTTTTACGTTATAGACCGGAACTATCACACTTATCACTTGCGAAACCTCAACAAAGCTCTTTTTATTTTTCTCAGCACGGTATATACCTTTGTTCCAAACACATATTCCCGGCTTCTCTTAATATCTTCCACGCTCTTATCCGCGCCGATATTCCCGTGCTCTACCAACAGTTGAAGCATCTGCCTGTCGACTTCCTCAGAAAAGTGCTTTTGCATACACCCTTTACCTGTCTCCATGTCTTCAAAAATACTCTTCCAACAGCCTGCAAGGTCATACCGATAAATATCATCAAAGGAGGCTCTTGCCGCTTTCCCACGCTCCGCACAAAGTGCTTTGTCCGAAAGCAATCTGATGACTTCAGCCGCTGCACTTTCCGTGTCTCCCTGCTTTACCGCACACAAACCACCCGAATTCTGTGCCAAATACAAATAAGGCAGTTCATACATCACGCAGGGTACTCCGTAAGCCTTGCTCTCAAGCAGAGTCATGGAATATCCCTCAAAAACCGAAGTCATAATCATCACAGAAGAATCTCTGTAATAACGGTCTGTCTCCAGCTGATAGCCGCAGAATGTCACGGCATCCTCCAGATTGTACTGTCTGCATTTCTCCCGCATCTGTTGGAGCAGTCGCGGCTGTCCGTCACCTACCACCAGCAATTTCGCATCCGGAATCTCCCGATGCACCCGCTCAAAGATTTCTATGCCATCCAAGGGCTTCTTTTCTTCTGAAATCCTACCTATCCATAGCACGGTATGATTATCCGCTTTTGCCGTTTGAACGCAATTCAGCTCCTCGCTGACCGGATTATGCGTATAATAGGAGTTGCATCCCATACACTCATAAAATCTGGCACTGACTTCCGTCAACGATACCACGCCGTCGCTTTCCCGGAATATCCCCGGCCAGATATTGGTCTCCGGGATTCTTCCGTGGTAAATGGTGGAAAAGACACCGTGAGTGTAAATTAAAAAAGGAATTTTTTTAGCCTGCACTGCGCGCATATCATACGGTAACATGGGACTCATCCACGCATGATATACTACCACATCCACGCCAAATTCTCCGATATATTTTTCCCACTCTGCCTCTCGAGCGGAAACGTTCTGTTCATTTACCGCCGACTTATGCTGAAAAACAACCCTCTTCACTCCGCCATAGTTCCAGAAATAGTCCTTCTCCGTAGCGTCTTCATCCGTAAAAAGCACCACCTCATATCCCAGCTTAATCCAAAGCGGAATCAATAACGACAGTACTTTTTCCGTCCCACCGTTTCGCATTCCGGTGTGGAAGGTTCCTATTCTGCGGATGCTATGCTTTCTCAATACAGCTGCCGTTATCTGTTCTGTCTTATCAGCCATGCATTCTCTCTCCCAATTGTCCCGTAAGCTTCTTTATCCGGGGATACCATTTCTCACAGCACATATGCAATCTGCTGCCTATCTTCTGCCGAAAGCTCCGTTTTCCTGCGCTTTCCGGCACCACAGCTTTTATTTTATCCACAGCAATCACCTTTGACTTGTCCAAGCCCAAAATCTTACACTCCGCTTCCTTCTCCCATCCCTCCGGATAACAGTAGAGCGTGGAAAGCACTCTGTAGTCACTACGCTTTTCCACATAAGCGTTAATATAAGACTCGTCGTGACACTTTGCTATCAATCCATTCTTCAAATCATTCACGACAGCCATATTCAATTCCTCAATCATATCCATGTACGCCTTTGCCGTACCGCCGTTCATAGCACCAAAAACATATCTTGTCCCTTTATGATACGGGATATATGCCAAGCATTGCTTTCTGCGTTCATACGGGAAATACACGGGATTTTTGTTTTCATATCCCGGATGTTGCGTAAACATCAAGTTTTCACCTATTTCCGCTCTGGGAAGGTAGTCTGCCTCATACACAAAATCCTGACACACCACATTAGAATTCATCAGGCATATATAATCGTAATCCAACAATTCTTCCCTGATGGAAGAAAAAAACCAGAACCGCAGCAAAGTCGGTAAGGGCCACGGTAAATGTTCAACTCTCTTCTTGTGAATTCGGGGGTTTTCATTTTCCTGATACAAAACCTGATCATCACCGAAAACATAATAATGTTTTTCCGTCATGGGTAGAAAATAACGCTCAAATGATGTGTAAAATCTTTCCCAGAAAACCGTATATTTACCCGTGCAGATATATAAAATTGCAATTTTTTGCATCTGTCATTCTCCCATCAGAAAAAATGTTTTATGTGTACTAACACCTCTTTCATTTTCAGCGCCTTCCACCAAATCGGTCGTAAAAACAGCAATTTTTCCTTCCAACGTGGTCTTTTCACAACCGTTTCCGCAGGACTGAGTAATTTCACCAGTTCCTCCTCTGTCATAGTCGGTCTCCCGGACAAATCAATCTCCAACCGGTATTTTTCTATAAAATAATTGACCACCGGCAGATACCATTTCCCGCGAAACAGTACCAAACCACCATAGTTTCTGTTGTTTGCCTCGAACAGGTACGGTATAATGGGCGGCGCATCCGCCGCCTTCGCATAGAATTTCCTGTGGGGCATGCGGTAGCTTCTCCAATTTCCGTACACCTCCCACTCCCACGGAGATTCTCCGTTACGCAGATACTGTATCAAGTGCTTTCGCCGCCAGATTCCCGCCTGACAGTTGAATTTATATTCACCAATCAGTTTTCTCCTCTCGAATCCCGGATACCTTTTATCGTTATATTTATCCGCGAAAACCTCCATAAAAGAAAACACTGATATGGATGAATCCTCATCCATCCACCGAATACAGTCAGCAATCTTATCCTTATCTACCCATCCGTCCACAAAAAAGTCATCCAACAGAAACAACACATATTCCGTGTCAATCTGCCTCAGAATTCGCTTCAGTCGTCCGCCCCAGTTCAGCTTTCCGTTGTCTGCATCCGGGTGTAGGCACCTGACCTTCACCGATTCATCCACATAATTCTTACTTTCCGTATTCAACACAATAGGGCAGGGAACATCCATCCAGGAAAGCTTTAACAGTTTAAAAAAGGGCTTCCATAATTCCTCATACTTATCGCAGGAGGATACCACTATTGTACATTTTTCCAGATTGCTTTGCGTTCTCTCTCCCATGCTGTACTCCCAACCACTTCATTACTTCATTTAAAAGCCACTAAATCGCCTTTTCCACTTTACCATTCTTACATAGAGAGAAATGGAATAATTGGCAATTTGTATTCGAATTCCTCCTGTTTCCCGGGGATTCATGGAACAATACTTCCTCATCCACTGCTTATGGCTTTTATATTCCTCCACCAACAACTCCTGCTGCCGACGATACTCCTTTTTTCCGTACACTCTTACTATGCAATTCAGGCATTCCCTTAGATAATTATAACGACTTCGTTCACCAAGCTCCTTGTAGCCTTCTCCCAAAAGGAACTCTGCTCTATCCTTCATCTGGGGTAACAGGTCTTCCGTAATATCATCGCTGAAACTATCGGTTGCCTTTACGCCTTTTCCCATAATACTATCGTCCCGGATGGTGTAGTGGTATACCTTGGCATCTAAATAGCCACATTTCTTTGCCCGCAGGAAAACCTGCGTTGTAAAGCGGATATCCTCGTATTTACGACCTACCGGAAAGACAATACCCTCCAACAACTCCCGGCGGTACAACCGGTCCCAGACAGAATTGGTTACGACATACTTGGCATCTCCGAAAATATTCAGACGAAGCAGTTCTCTTCCGTCCATCTCCAGAAATTCACCCGTAAAGGCAGTCTCCCTGTCTACACCCTCAACCGCCTCGCAAAACCGGGCCGCCACAATATCCAGCCCCTTGTCCCGGCACAATCCGCAAAGACGTTCGTACATATCCGTCTCCGCCCAGTCATCACTATCCACAAAGCCTATGTACTCGCCTGTAGCAATTTCCATCCCCGCATTTCGCGCATCGGACAGACCACCGTTTTCTTTGTGAATCACTTTAATCCGCCCGTCCCGGGCAGCATACTCATCACACATTACGCCCGAGTTGTCCGTAGAACCGTCATCTACCAATATAATCTCCAGTTTTTCGTAAGTCTGATGAAGCAACGACTCTACGCATCTGTCCAGATATTTTTCCACATTGTACACCGGTACAATTACACTGATTACACCCTGTTGCATTCTAATCGTCATGCCTTTCCGGCACCCGCAAACGCCGAATCACAGACATTAAATCATCTGCCATACAGTTTCAGCTTTACCAGTACCTTTTTGATTCCCGCTTTCAACTGCCGCATTTTAACAATCTGATAAACCCTTATAAAATGCGTCCGCTTCGGCTCCGCAATGTAATCCAATACAGTTACCGTAGATTTCGGAAGCTTGTCTCTTTCACATTCCGTTTGAACCTGTTCCCACACAGAATGCTCCCGCAAAATAGTCAACAGCTCCTGCATTCTTTTATCATCTCTATAAATTTTGTTGGTAAAATAATTTAATACAAGTTCCTCCAACACCGGCAGGCAATACCACACAATCTGGCGTTGGACTCCCTCATGGGAAAACTTCCCAAAAGCACGGCTGATATGACTCAGCAGGCAAATTCGCTCCCGCAGATTCAGTATCTGTTTCCGGTGAGTCATGGACATACTGTGCACAAGATAATGGTATCCGCAACAGTTGTCCACATACACCAGCTTCTCCGCATCCAAAATACAGGGATAGGAGCATGCCGCATCCTCTCCTCCTCTGATGCAATCGTCCACTTCATTTTCATGCTTTATCAAAAGTTCCCTGCGAATTACCTTTGTGCACAGGGAGGGTGAAAAACCTAACGTAAACAGCGGCTCACGGAATGCAAGATTCGGATATACTTCTTCCCGTAGCCGTTTTTTGTCATAGACACCACAGGGAAAGCCCTGCCGGATAGTCAACGTATGGTCGCCGTAATCCACCAGATTGTCACACACTGCCACATCCGCGTCTTCCTTAACAGCACCATCCATGAGTTTGGCGTAGTAATCCTCATCAATCCAATCATCGCCGTCTATCATCCCCACGTATTCACCCTTGGCATGCTGCAACCCGGTCTTTCTGGCACTGACCAGCCCGCCGTTTTCCTTAGAGACCAGTCTCACTCTGTCGTCCTTTGCTTCGTATCTCTTACAGATTGCAGGAGAACTGTCCGTGCTACCGTCATTTACCAAGATTAGCTCGAAGTCCCTGTAATTCTGTCGCAGAATACTGTCTATACACTTTTCCAAATAGGCTTCCACGTTATAAACGGGAACAATGATACTTAAAAGCATTCCTCTATACTCCTGCCCTCTACATCAACACAGCACCTTTCAAAAGTGCCTCCTGTACTTGCCGATTTTTTTCTGCATCCAAAAACCAGTGCTCCGGTGCCACAACGATTTTCTCCTCTGACTCACCAAGCCAGGATGCCCACCAACTGAAGGTACTGTTTGCAATGATAAAGTGCTCACATTCTCTCATCAGGTAAAAGTCATTGATATCACTACTGCTGTACTGCTCATCCACATAGCGAATATCACTTCCCCGCAAATTCTCCTTACACCATGAAATATCATTCGAGAATACAACAAACACGGGAGCCTCCACTCTTTTCCGCATGTATTCCATAGCTGACTCGTAATATTCCGGAGCACAACCTGCGTATACGCCGGAATTATCTCCCTGCAAGTAATCACCGCGCCGCACATGCATCGCCACCGCATGATTCCCCCGGATGAAATCCAGCATCTCCTTCGACCCCGGGTACTCATTTTTGCAACGAAACTGCTTTTTCAACTCCTCCCTAATCAGCTCCAGGTTATCGGTATTCTGCCAATATCCCACAAGATATTTTTTCCCGCGTAGTTTTTTTTCTGTTAATCCGGTTGCCAGCTCATCCCGCAGAATACCAAATCTTGCATCCCACTTTGCTGTGTTTCCGGTCATTCGCGCAAACCGTGCCAGGAAATAATAGAAAAACGATTTGGCAGACCTTGTCTTCCCTACACCGCGAACGTTAAATTCCCCCAACTGCAGGGTTCTTTTCTTGTCACGCAAATAAGAAAAAGTCTCATATTTCACTTTTTCCCCGGCAGTCAAGCGCAACATCTCGCCTGCCGCATATTGAAAGAGTTGATTTCCCAAACCTCCCGCAATTCTAACCAGCATTCCTACTCTCCATCCCGACTCATAATCAGTTTAAAACGCACAGTCCGGTATAACTCATACAACAATCTTCCATCCTTTGCGATACAGCCCAAAAGCTTTCCCAATTTCCGCCCAGACAAGGCCTCCGAAAAATTCCGGTAATTGGCAACAAATTTTTCTTCCTCACAGGGATAATCAAAGGGCTGCATTCCCTTCCTCGCACACCTTAGTGCGTAGTGCGAACCACACATGGCCTTATACGGATTCGCCCGGGAGATTCCGGAGGTCCGAATCCGATAATAAAGCAGCGGCTCGTTTAAGTTTGCCATCCCGTAGTCCTTTGCTGCACAACGCAGAAACAGGTCAAAGTCCTCTGCGGACGGAACCTCGCGGTAGCCTCCCAATTCCTCCAAAACGCTTCTTTTAAGCATAATGGTAGGATGAGTAAAGGCACTGCCGTAGCGCAGCATCCGCTTAATCGCTTTGTCCGTGGTAACAATTTTGTAATCCGTAGGCAACGGCCGTCCGGCTTCGTCTATGTCTATCCGCTTTGTGCCAAGCAAGGCACATTCCGGGTGCTTCTGCATATATGCAACCTGCTTCTCAATACGCTGTGGCATGCTGATATCATCCGCATCCATCCGCGCAATCAAATCACCTGCGGAAGCAGTAAAGGCATCATTCAGACTTTTTACCAGTCCTTCGTTTTTTTCATGTATGACGCACCTGACTCTGCTATCCGGTTCCGCCGCTTTTTCCGTCAGCCACTCATTTACGACCTTGTTTTCGGGATTGTCCAAGACAACAACGACTTCCATATCCTCATAGGTCTGATTCAACATGGACTCTACTGCCGTCTGTACTTCTTTCAATGTTTCGTTGTAGGTACTCAGTAATACACTAACCATACTTTACTTTCGTTCCGTTTCCAATTCACGCAATACTGCCGCCACCTTTTCCGGGCGGGGCGCATCCTGCGGTTGCTCCGTCCATGCTGCACCTTCTGTCTGCGGTACACCCTGCAGTATCAGCTCCTTCATCTGCTTTGCCAGTGTCTCAGCATCCTCCGGCGCAAAATACTGCTTGCCGGGATAAACCTCCAACACATCTTTTGCATAAGGTAAATCCGCTGCCAACGTATAGCCGCCATACTGCGTACACTCCAACAGCGGCATGGCGTCATTTTCAATTCTGGAAGGAAACAGTAACACGCTGTCCCTATATGCCTGCAAAACCAATTCCCTTTGCAAACTGCCCACAAAGAAAACCGGCAGTTCGTGCTCTTTCACTTCCTGCGCCAGTTCCGAGGCATTTTTCCCCTGGTTCGCATGGATGGTAAAATCAACCCTGTAATTATAGATTCCCTCTTCTTTCAGTTTTTTACAGGCCTCCACAATTACCTTATGGTTCTTATATGGATACGCGCTTGCGGGATAAAAGAACCGCAACGCCTCTCCCTCTTTCCGTTTGGCAACCGGTGCTTTCTCTTCGGCATCTACAGCTTCCGCAGCCGGAATAGACAGCTTTGATACCACTATCCGCTCCCCGGGAATTCCGAACTGGCGGGTTAGCTCATCCTTTATCCACTCGCTTGCCACCATGACACGATACGCACTCTTTAAAGAATTCACAATACCACGGTTCACCAATATCTGCTTCAATCTCTGCTTGGGATTATCCAGTACCGTCTCGTCACACTTATATAGCGGCAGTACGTTGTGCAGACATACAATGCTCGGCACACCGGCTCCCATGACGGACATATTCTGCAACGATACAATTGCCTTAATATCATATTGCTTAACTGCACGCTTTATAGTAACAAGGTTGTAATACGCCCGATGCCCCCAGGATTTCACTGCCCAATCGGCCTTTATCACTTTCACATTGGGCGTCTCCGGAAAATTCTGGGTACTTAACGCAAAATACCACGTAATATCCGGATACTTTTCCGGATTCTCCGTCACCTCTTTATAGAAGTCCTCCAGCACACTCAACGCTCCACCTAAACGCGAAGCCATTGCGTAAACAATTACATTCATACATTCTATCCTCACCCAAACCGGCTCAATATCTCCACGCTTACACTGACATCAAAATGTTGCTCCATATAGTCACGGCCGCGCCGTCCCATTTCTGCACGCATTTCCGGCTGACCTGTCAGCTCGTTTACAGCCTTCTTGAAATCCTCCGGCGAATCGGAGCTACACCAGATTCCACAACCGGACTCCTGGATCAGTTCCTTAAAATCCGTATTCCTGTCCGTTGTCGCCAGAACAGGCATCCCCTGCTCCATATAAGAGAGCACCCTTGACGGGTAATTGGGTATGGTAAACCGATAATCCAGCGAAACGATTCCCACATCGCATGCCGGAACCAGCTTTTCATACTCATCCCGGGGCAAACTGTCAAAGATTTTCACGTTCCTGCAGTCACGCAACTCGTTTTCCGCGTAAGTACGCTCCGTTCCTCTGCCCACCAGTACGAAAAAAGCATTTTCCTGCGCCTCCAATTCCCGTATCATCCGGCACAAAAAGGGCATTCCCTGCGGTTTTCCCATATTGCCGCCCAGGATAAACACTGTCTTATCTGTAGGGATTCCCAGTTTTTCACAGATTCCCACACGGTCGGCACATCGCCCGGAAGCGGCGATTTTCTTCGTGTTGGGGAATATTTCCAATTTTTCACGGGGCACCTTATTATGCTCCGCAATATAATCGCAATTCCCCCGGGACATACAACCGATGTAATCCGCCGTCTTATACAGTTTCTTTTCTTTTCTGCAAAAGAAACGGTACAGCAAGCCCTTTCCCATGATGCCGATATCTACGGCGTTCTGAGGGAAAATATCCTTCATCATCAGGTACGCAGGTGCCTGATAAAGCTTTTTTGCATATTCCACGACTCCCGCCAATGTAGCCGGCGGTGCCTCGAACAGAATCAAATCAAAGTGTTCTCCGCGAAGATGACGCTTCATGGCACGCTTCATGTAATGACTCAGGGTCAGTACAGAGATTCCCTTTTCGATTATATTCACATCGTACATGTTCCCTGTTTTTGCTCGCAGCACCCTACAGCCCCGTTCCGTGCAGACTCCCTCCACGAGGTTTTTCTTTTTCTCCGTAGCCGCCACTACCGTTACTTCATGACCTGCCTCAGCCAATGCCTCAGCCAAATCCGTATATATGGTTGCGCTTTCCGTTACACTCGGAAACACTGTTGAAATATATATAATTTTCACTCTGCTTCTCCTCGTAAACGGAATCTGTATTCATTCATTTTACGTCCTTCGCGGGTTTCATAGGTATCATGCAGTACAAACCCGTTCTTACAGTAAAAGCGGTTTGCTCCATCGTTGTTCTCCCGGTCTGTTTCCAGCTTGATGTATTCAAAAATCTCTCCATCCACCTGCTGTACCAGGAATTGAATCATGGCACTTCCGACGCCGCGCTTTTTCGCCGCCGGGGCAACTCCTATGGAAGAAAGCTCCACATATTTCTCTTCTTTCACACTGTTGTCGGAATAAGTAAAGGCACGCAACAACCGGAAGAAAATTTTCGGCTTCCTGATAAATCCACCTGCCGCATACCATGCAAAGGGAACCAGTCTCTTTTTAATCAGATACTTATAAAAACCGCTCAAGTCCTCAGAGTATGCACAAAAACCAAGCACTTCTCCCGACTCGTCCAGACACACGATGATGTCCGACTGCTCATGTTCCATAAACCCGCAGTACAAATGCTTTAGAAAGCCTCTGCCCAAAAAGGTTAAAAAGAAATTCGGAAAGGTCTCCATATGGATATCCACGATTGCCTTGATATACTCTTTTCTCCGCAAAATCTCAAGCCGCATAGTTTCCCCTATCTTACCTGTTCTCCCGCAGCCGTTTTTACGTCACTGCTCATTACATCCTCGGGCCCTCTGCTATCGAAGCACCGCCACCAGGGTTTTTAGCATAATTCCCATATCCGACAAAATACTGAACTTCCGGATTGCCTCCAAATTGTATTTCATCTTTTCCGGCAGAATCACATTGATATAGGTTTCATCCGCATTCTCTGCAGACTCCAGCAAACGCTCCTCATCCTTGTAGCAGATGCTCGCTTCGCTGGTAATTCCTGCGGGCAACAGCAGTGTCGCATACATTTCCTCTGTATACGCATCCACATACTTTTTTACCTCGGGGCGCGTACCCACAAAGCTCATGTCACCTTTCAGTACATTTAAAAGCTGCGGAAGCTCGTCCAACCGCAGTTTCCTGATAACCCGGCCCACCTTTGTGATTCTGGCATCATTGCTCACCGTCACCTGACTGCCCAGACGTTCTGCGTTCTGCACCATCGTACGAAACTTAAAAATACGAAAGCTTCGTCCGAACTGTGTGATACGCACCTGTCTGAAAAACACCGGGCCCTTACTGTCTGCCTTAATCCAAACGGCAAGCACCGCAAAAACCGGAGAAGTAAGGACAAGCAAAAGCGCGGCAACAAAAATATCAAATATCCTTTTCCAGAAAAGACTAAGGCTCCTCTTTTTCAGAATATTATAATACACCTGCACCGCTTCATTTTGCATATACTCCGGTAGTTCGTTCCATTTCTTCATTTTTATCATATCACAACGTCTCAAGCACTTCCTTCATCGCCCAAATAACATATTCCACATCCTCGTCCGTCAGGCGGGTGTGCAGAGGCAACGAGATTTCATTTTCATACTGATGGTACGCATTGGGATAGTCTGTAATGTCAAATCCTAAGTTCTTATATGCAGTCAGCATTGGCAGGGGCTTATAGTGGACATTCGTAGCCACACCTCTTTGCGCCATCGCCTCAATCATCCCGCTTCGTTTCGATGCATCGATACCGGGAACACGCAACAGATACAGATGCCCGCTGGAAATATTCTCCCCGTTATAATGAGGCAACACCCTGCACCCTAACGGTTCAAAAGCGGCATTGTATTTTTCGATAATTTCCCTGCGGCGTTGCAACAGTTCCTCATATCTTTCAAACTGTGCCAACCCGATTGCTGCCGCAATATCTGTCAAATTACATTTATAGTAAGGTGCCACGATATCGTACTCCCATGCACCCAACTGACTTTTTGTCAAAGCATCCTTAGACTGCCCGTGAAGGGAATAAAGCATAAACTGATGATAGAGCTCCTCATTATCAAATCCGGGAATGGCTCTCCACGTAACCGCTCCCCCCTCGGCTGTTGTAAAGTTCTTAATGGCATGAAAGGAAAACGTTGTAAAATCTGCAACCGTTCCGCTTCTTTTCCTGTTCTGCACCGCTCCGAAACCGTGTGCACTGTCCGCAACCACAATTACTCTGCCAAAAGCCTTCTGAATTTCATTATCGGGGCAAAACAACCCCTTTTTGCGCTCTACAATTTCAAATATCCGCTCATAATCACACATGACACCGCCGATATCCACCGGCACAATTACTTTTGTCTTAGGTGTAATCGCCGCTTCCAGCTTCTCATAGTCCATCTCGAAGGAATCCGATGCCGTATCCACAAGCTTTATTTCTGCTCCCACATGGTACGCCGGACTTGCGGATGCCGTATAGGTATAGGCACTTGTGATTACCTCATCTCCTTCGCCCACTCCCAAAAGGCGAAGCGTCAACTCAAGACACGCCGTAGCGGAATTTAGGCATACTGCTTTTTCGGTTCCGCAAAATTCCGCAACCTTCTTCTCCAATTCCTTTGTCCGCGGTCCGGTCGTAATCCAGCCGGATTCCATCGCTTCACACACAGCTCTCTTTTCTGCTTCCCCTATATCAGGTGGGCTAAACGTAATTACTCTCTTTTCCATTTCCTTGTCACTCCGACCGGTCGTATTTTAGCAGATATTTTCTGTGTTTCCCACACCGAAATAATCATTTCATTATATCACTTTTCCCCTAACACCGCAAGACAAGCCCTCTTTATCTGCAAGACATCAGCCCGTCACACGAAGCACAAATTCTGCAATCCGGACGCACCGGATAAACGTTACACAATCCCAAATCTTATTCTTCCCCGCATAACATATCTTCAAATATCCGATGTACCTCCGGATACGACCGCTTCAGCGACAGCGGTGTTCCCTGTTCATTTAAAAAGCAGTGTCTGCTTTCGCCCGTACAGCGGACAACTCCCGTTGCCTTATCCCGGATTGTGTAAAAAAGGGAAAACTTAACACCGTTATAGTAAGTCATCTTTGTTTCAATCTCTACGGTTTCTCCGAAACGGGACATGGATTTATATTCCGCAGTTACTCCCAAAACAGGACTCACTATCCCCATTTTTTCCATTTTATCATAACCGCAATCAATGGTTTCCAAAAGAGAAACCCGCGCTTCCTCAAACCAACGGATATAGTTGGAGTGATGTACAATTTTCATCTGGTCCGTTTCATAATACTGTATTTTGTGCTCGTATTTTATCTCTGTCACTTGTTCCTTATCCCTTCCTTTATTTCGGGTACAGATACCATCAACATGAGTTCAGTATACCACACCCCGCAGAATAAATCAGTACTTTCCCTAAAAAAAGAGGATGCCCCCTGTCATTTCATGACTCCGGGTGCACCCTCCTCCCTATTTATTCGCTTTGTATGAATGTGCTTTTACAACCTCTTCCCGTTTAGATAGTTCCCGTCACAGTCACCACACTGACACCGGGCTCAATACTCCACGCTCCGGTCAGCGGATTTTGCACAAAGGTTGCCGCAGGTACGGTTACCTGACCTGCCACAGTGGCAAACTCGCCGGTTGTTTCATCGTAAGTGTAATTCCCGGGTTCTGTCCATGTGGTTCCGTTAAAGGTTACGGTCAGCCCGTTCAAAACGGGATTAAAGGTGTCCGTAATCACTACATCATCCGTAGCCACAACCGGTACATTTCCCGTATTCTGGATTGTAAAGGTATAGGTTAACTGTCCGTTTTCGGTTACAACGCTGGGGGAAATTCCCTTCGTGATAGTCAATCCGGGAGCCTCCTCGGGGGTAACCGTTTCGGTTGCGGTAAATTCGGTCACACCGACACCGCCCACGGTCACCGTATTCACCACAGAGCTGCCCACTCCCAAGGGTGCAAAACGGTTCGCTCTTGCGACATAAATTATAGTTGCCACACCGTTTGCCGGAACAGAAATCCCCGTAATCACAAGGGGAGGTCCGGCTGTAACCGCAGGTGCCGGCTGCAGCACACCGTTAACATAATACTGAACCGACCCTTCCACATAATCCAAAGGCGTCAGCGACATCATCCCAAAGGTATACTCTCCCAGATTATCGGTCAGGGTCAAGCCCCCAAAAGCAATTGCTCCGGAATTTATAATCTGAACCACATAGGTGATATCAGAATCCTGAGAATAGGTGTCTATCACCGCTGTTTTTGTGGCGGAAAGTACTTCTATAATTTCTCCCGTTGTAATGTTGGACGTAATCACATTCCCGTTGTAGGTCAGTGTCGCCTGATTCGTAAAAATAGCCATAATCGTTCTCCTTTTGTCATGAGATAGCCTCTCCATACATAGTATGTTAAGATACTGTCCCGCGTGAGAACGACATTCCGTTATCCCTTGTTTTTCCGCAAATCCGGTTTTCCCCGCGGTCTTTCCCCACAGTCTTCCCCACGGTCTTTCCCCGCAGTCTTCCCCGCGGTCTTTCCCCCGCTTTCCGGCATACCCGCAGCACTTACGCTTCTTCCGACAATTCCCTTGCCATGTTCAGCGCAAGAATGTTCCAGTTGATAAATCCGCCGTTCATTATGGGGTCCCCGGTAAAGGGATTGTAATACTCGTGCATACTGCCGCTCTTTTTCAAATCCTCTCCCAGCAGTTTTAGGGAATTACGGCAGATTTCCTCCGCCTCTTCCAGATAACCGTAATTCAGCAGCCCTTTAAACACAAGGTAATTTGCCACCAGCCAGATTGGCCCTAACCAGTTTGAAGGGTTATTGGTTACCGACAGGTCAAACATCTTCTCATCCTTCGCCAAGGTTACCACGCCGAAATCGCTGTGGAACGTAGTCTCATCACGGTAATGCTTTACAAGCTCCGCAGCCTGTTCCTTTGTGGCAAAACCCTCCCACATGGGGAGAAAGCCCGACCAGACTCTGATTTTGATGGGCAGCGTCTTACAGAACACGCCCAGCCCCTGGTGGAACCAGTCGTATTTCCTTGTCTTAATATCCACATCCACGGAATAGAAAAACTTATCCCGTCTGTCGTACATCTCCTCCTGTATACGGGTCACCAGTTGTTCTGCGGCAGCCTCAAATGCCCCTGCATTCATCCCGTCCTCTCCCAATTCCCGCAGAATCTTTGCCATACACTTCAGTTCCCGCACCATAAAGCTGTTCAGGAAAACATTTGCGGTGGAATACTTCGGCCGGCCGAAGCTTGCGGGGTCATTATCCATTCCTATCATGATATCGTCGCACCACACATACAGTCCGCAGTTTTCGTTATAGTAGTCCGTTTTATAACGCTCAAAATACTTTTGCAGCTGCCCTACCCTGTCGCTCACCCAGGAATAGTCCCCGATGTAATCACTGATGAGACAAATCTGCTGACAAAGGAACGGCTTGTGCATGTTCATCTGCACGCCCTCCTTATGACGCATGTTCAAATAGGGCTCTGTCCACTGTCCCACCTCAATCATCATGGGAATGTAGCCGTCCTCCAGCTGATGGTCAAAGAAATTATACACATTCCCCTTTGCATGCTCTATGATACGCTCCTTCAGGCTCTTATCCCCGAACTGCTCCGCAAGGGGCAGCAGCCCGTACACCGACCAAAAGGTATCCCAGTCCCAGACATTCCCGTCATAGACAGAGCCCGGATCAATAAAAGGATAGCGAATAAAGCTCACCGGCTTCTTTAATACGGTATTCACATTTTCCTCGATATATCGGAATATCAATTCCTCATATTCCCGGTACATGTTTTCCATGCTTCCTTACTCCAATCCCAGCTTGATAAAGCTGTAAGTATCCGTCCAGTAGTTTTTATCCCGGTCGGAGATATCCGTGGCATCCGCCTCGGACTTTCTCTCCACCCAGCTCCACTTGCCCGTAAAGCTTTCGGGGCCTACGTTGTAACATTCGCCGTCAATGTGATGGTGGGGGCCCAACAGATTTCTGTTGGAAGCAAAAATCTCCAGCACAATCTCATTTTCTCCCTCTGACAGTGCCTCTGTAATGTCTGCCGTATACGGCTCCCACATGGAATGCTTCACCACACGCCCCTGCACATACACATTAATCAGCTGGGCACGCTGTCTGCCAAGCTGTAAAATCTGCCGCTTACCGGGCTGCTTCTTTACGTTCAGTTTCCCGGAAAGTACGATTCTGTCCGCCAAAAACAGGCATCCCTGCTCCGTCAGCATCAGCGACTCAAAGGTCTCCGGCGCATCCTTTATCACAAAGGGCCCATCCGTCAGCAGCGCATTCCGCTCTGCTTCCTTTACAGGCGACTCCGAGTACACTCCGAAATCTCCAATCAGGTACATGCTCTCGATTTCGATTCCGTAGGTGATTTTATTTTTCTCGGTTTCATAAACATTCTCACCGAACAACACATCATAGACCTTCTGCGGCTGCTGGAACCGAAGTGCGACTCTGATTTCATTTTCGCCCTGTTTTATGTACGGTTTAATGGACACTGTTCGAAACGCCTTGTCCTTCCACCAGCCTGTTTCCGCAGTAGACACAGGGAAATCGTTCACCCAGACCTTTGCCTTTTCGGCATCCTCCAGCACAAGGCTGACGGCTTTATTTTTTTCCAAATCCAGCTCTGTCCGGAAGCGGAATCTCATTTCCACATCGCAAGCCTTCCTTCTGTTCAGCAAGGCATCCTGTACCTTAATCACGGGAACATTTTCCTGCCATGGTTCCCCGTCCACACGGTAGTCACAGTAATCCAGCGTAAGCGCATTGACGAATGGCTCTGCCACCTTCCACTCCTTGGGGAGGAAGATTTGCTGCTCAATTGCCGTTCCTTCCACGTCCCACTTACGCTGCACTCTTTCTACAGGTTCCTTTTCCGTCAGCATTTTCGCACAGTTCTTACACAATACACCCGCATCGCTTTTCTCTTCCGTCGCAGTTTCCAAATAAAAGAGATAAGACTGCATAGGACGGAAGGGCACCCTTGCAACGGTATCCTCTCCCAAAACGCAGCAGGCAACCCTTTTTATCCGGCCACTCTCCGGCTCCAGACGGTACAGCCTTCCCGTTTGGTGCAAAAACCGCACTTCAGCCTCGAAAGCCTTCTCCTGACTGTGGTTCGCAAGGAAATACACACTTGCGTTCTCTCCTGTTCTTTGCTGATAGGAAACACAGTCCACCTCCGTGCCTGCTACGGTGATACTCAGGCTGACCAGCCCTCTCTCCTCCAGCACACTGCGTAGCGCCTCATAAGGTACGGACTCCGCACAGGCACACAGCCTGTCAAGCTGTTCCGCCGTACCGTTTGTATACTCCGGCAACGCATCCAGACAAAGAATGGTTCCTCCCTTTTCCGCAAAATCCAACAGCAGCTCCAGCGTTACCTTATCGATGGTATACATCCGGGGTAAAATCACTGTACGGTAGCCGATTTTACCGACCACAAAACGTTTCCCCCGTACCGCCCCATACTTTCCGATAATGGTTTCATCGCCGTAATGGTAGCTGATATGTTGCCCGGAAAGGCTCTCCGATGCCTGAATCAATGCCTCGTCCAATGACCTGATTTCTTCTGTTCTGGTTCCGTCATATGCCAAAAATCCGCTTCGCATGGGATGCAGCAGCAACACATCCGCCGTCTGGTCGCCGTAGGACAATGCCACACAAAGTCTCGCCAGATAGTCGTGATACAAATGTGCTTCCTTCCACCATGTCTGCTGGGTAAAGTGAGAAGGCGGATAATCTCTTTTTCGTACGCCCTTGATGTCATATGCCATCAGGTGCTGGCAAATCTGATTTACACCGTTCACAAACTGCCAGTCCGTAATCCATTTCAGCTCTTCAAAGGATACTCCCCATCCGCAAAGGGCATAGGATTCCGTCAGCACCTGTTTTTTCCCAAGCTGACAGGCAACGCTTCCCACCTGCTTTCCGATAACGGGAGCATCAATTCTGCGGCGCAGCCAGTCAATACCGGGAATGTGCATATACTCATAAAAAGGCATTACCCCCGCCGTACTGGTCATCTGGCTGAAAATACTTTCCTCCATCATGACATGTCCGGTCACCTTACAGTTGTGGGCCTCACACCAGTCATAGATATTCTTCATATAGTTCTCAGTAAACATTTTACTGACCGTGCGCCAGAAATCGTAACGCACCTTACGATAGTCTCCGATTTTCCTGTAAAGAGCAGGAATATGTTCTCTGATATCATAGCCGTGCTCTTTCCGGAAGACCTCCGGCAGGTCGTCAGACCACGCCAGCTGCCCGAATTTATCACAGGTATAACGGGGCTCGTCCGTAAAAAAACCATGCATGGACTTACCAAACGCATCACCGAAACGTTTATAATATTCCTCGTGGGTACATTTCAAAAAAGCATCAATGGCACGCTTGTTTAAGGTATCCACATAATAGGGATTGGTGTGTCGGATAATTCCCATCAAAAGCTCGCCTTCTGCACAGGTATAGTTTTTCCCCGGTAAAATTCTGCGATAACCCTCATCAGCTTCGTTGATTATGTAACAAAACGCCAACGTCTCCGGCTTCCGCATCGCTGGCACACTTCCCGCATCGGACACCGATTCTCTTTCGAACAAAATTTTCTCCCCGTGCATCAGCTCATCCATACTCTTTCCATACTTCACAGAGATAAATTTTGCATGGTAGTCCTCGCTCATGGCGGGTACAATTCCTCCCGCAAAACCGCTGGGCCAGCCCTCCTCGTCATAAATCCATGCATTCAACTCCTGACGGGCGCCTTCCTCCATTCCCGCCTCAATGCACTCAAACCACTCCTCAGACAGGTATTCCGTCCTTAGACCGGAGCGGGCATGCATGAAATAGCCGCCCACTCCGCCTGCCTTCATCTCTCTGATTTGCTCCCTGATTTCCTCCGGCTCCAATTTGTCATTCCACGACCAAAAAGGAATGGGTCTATATTGATTGGAGGGATTCTGAAACTCCTCCTGCAACAAATTCTCTTTTATCTTTTCCAAGGCTTGTCTCTCCTTTTTCCCGGCGTTTCCATTCACTTCGCGTCTCTATTCCCGCTTGCCGCTTTCATTTACCCGGCATCCATACGCATTTTACTGCTTTTCCATCGCCTTTATTTGAATTGCAATATATGGTTTTGAAGGAAGTTGAATTATAAAGTTTCCGACATGTACCCCCGTATCAGTCACTGTCATATCCCACGTGTCAATCACAGATACCCGGAAAAGAGTTGTATCATCGAAATAAAAGCGTCTGTAACTAGGGCGATAAATACCCGTATAACAAAGGTAATACTTTCCCTCGTATGCTGCATCCTCTGCCGTTGCAACATTATCATGCCATCTGGGTAGATTCGCCGGCTTTAAGTAATATCCGGGCACTTCCTTTAGAATATTCATGAGAAACTGTAATCTTTCCTCACTTTCACCGTACAGTTCTCCTCCATGAGACCACCAGAGCAGCTCCCTGCCGTTCTCCGGGTCGAAATTGCCGCTATAGGTTTCTCCGTGTCCGCAGTAGCCGCCTCTGACTGTTGCCATCCAGAACAGCCTCACCATCTCCTCCGCCGTAAGATTACCCCAAAACCAATCTATATCGCCCTCATAGCCAACCTCGTCCAGCACCACAGGCTTACCATAGGCTTCACGACAGACCTTCGTCAGTGCCGCGGAAGTATAAAGTTCCGTTCGCTGAATACTACAATGTGTCACCCAATCCTTAGTAAAATCATAAATCTGCGTGCAATTATGAATGGAGCGCAGGTGTCCGTAGCAATCCTCTTCACAGATTATCCTTGCAAATTCCTCAAAGTCCTCCACACCCTTGGACTTCATCAAATCATACTCGTTTGCCAAGGACCACCATACATTCCTGTAAGCTCCGTAACGGGCAATCATATATTTGAGATAAAAAGCATCCTGTTCTCTGCTCATGGTAGAGAATCCCCATCGATCATAGGGATGAAACAAAATAATATCCGCTTCAATGTTATGTTCCATCAGTTCGCTCATATAGCGGTCCATTGTTTCAAAGTGAGCTTCGCAAAAACGATAAAAATCCCAGTGATTGTCCGGATTATCCGGCTTGTATTCATCAAAATTCTCCTTTGTGGCAGCCTCCAGCGTACCGCTTCCATCAAGGGGACAGGGTGTTCCCTGATAAGGATATGTATCCGGCTCATACAGGTTATAGTCATAATGCTTGGGAAACACACAAAACCGAATCTTGTTAAAAGGAGAATGAACCAGGGTTTCCATGGTCTTCCGCCGCATGCCTTCCCGCTGATGCAACCACGCATAGCAGGTGGTTCCACACTGGATATACGGGGTCCCGTCCGCATAGGCAAAATGATACCGGTCTTGCACCTTTACCTGGCCGTGCTCGTCCTTTCCTGCCGCCGTCGCCGCAAACTCGCCGCTCTTTACTACAGCAAATACACTACCAACAGGACCGGCCTTGATTTCATATCTGTACATGCCCTGCTCCGAGGGCATAAAGCGCACCGAAAATCTGCCTGCACCGCGGTAAAACCCGCGTACCCTCTTCTGCTCACTCGGGCCGAAAAACTGTGCCTCTACAGCAAAATCCGCGTAGGGATTCTCTCCCAAATGCATGCCCTGCAATTCCTTTTCCAGAATCACCTCGAATATATTCCACTTCTTGATTTCCGTCATTCTAATCACCATGTCCTTTCAAGAACATCTTATGTTTCAGGCAATTTTGCTAACCACGCCTGTCTATGAAATCTCCCGCACGCTGTCCCGCTCTACAAACTGCGTGCAAACCTGTATTTTCAGTTTACTGCCCTCCGGCTCCCGGATAATTTCCATCAGGCGCCTTACAGCCACCTGTCCCATTTCCTGCTTGGAAACCCGAATTGTAGACAGTCTGGGAGAGGCAATCTCACAAAAGGGCAAATCGTCAAAGCCAATGACAGAAACCTGCTCGGGAATCCGAATTCCTGCCTCCGTCATTGCTTTCATTGCACCCAAGGCTATCATATCGTTATCCGCGAAAAATGCCGTAGGAAGCACAGGCCTTGTTTCCAGATATGCCTTCATATCGCGGTATGCCCCGTCCATGGTAGTGGAAAGCGTTACCGTGTACCCGGGCTTTCGCTCAATCCCCGACTTTTGCAGTGCCACCTGATAGCCAACCTCGCGGGAGCGGAACGCCTTAATTCTAAAACCACCCCGCAGGTAGCCGATTTCCCGATGCCCCTTACCGATAAGATATTCCACTGCCGTTCTTGCAGAATCCGAATTGTTAATCAGCACACCGTTAAAGCTCATCTCCGACACCCAGTAATCCAGAATCAAAACCGGGCATTTGCTGTCCTGAAAGACTGCTAAATCCGCATCCTCCAGCTCCGTACCCAGCAAAATGGAAGCTGCCGAGCCGTCCCTGCGAATGCGTTCCACCATCTCTTCGTAATCTGCTTCCCGCTTATCCAGATTTAAAATAGACATTTCGAGCCCGAACTTTTTACATTCCTTCTGCACTCCCTCTATTAACAAAGAGAAAAAAGGTGTGTCATCTATGATTAACCCGTTTGCCTTGAAGATAACAAAATTGAGCTTTCTAACCTTGTTTTCCTCCACATATCCCAGCTTACGGGCTGTCTCAAGGATAATTGCTGCCGTTTCCTGATTCACTCCCTTTTTATAATTCAACGCATTGGAAACCGTCGCCGGGGAGAACCCTGTTGCCTCGCTGATTTCCTTTATGGTACTTCCCATAGGTACCTCCTCCTACATTTCGGTATTTGTAAGCACGCCTGCCACCGCCTTTTTCCAGCCCGCCAGCTTTTCCTGCCGCACAGTCTCCTCCATTACCGGCTGATAAGTTCTTCTGCTCATCCTGCCGAATATTTCTTCCCGGTCAAAAACGCCAAGGGTAATACCTGCAAGATAAGCCACTCCGATACCGGACAGTTCCTCTGCATCGGGAACCTGTACCGATACGTCTGCGATATCGCTCTGGAACTGCATCAGATATCTGTTCACGGTAGGTCCGCCATCCACTCTGAGCGCTTCTATTAAGACCCCTGCATCCTGCTCCATGGCCTTTAGTACATCCGTTATCTGATAGGCGATACTGTCAAGAGCCGCACGCACCACTTCAGCTTTTCCCGTAGTGCGGGTAATGCCGCTGATGCTTGCTGTTGCATCACTGTCCCAGTAGGGGGCACCCAGCCCCGAAAACGCCGGGACAATATAAGTTTTATCTCCGACCTTTGCCGACAGTGCCAGCTCTTCCGTTTCCTTTGCCGTTTCAATCAGCCGTAAATCCTTCTGGAGCCATGTAATCACCGCTCCCGTATAGTTAATGTTTCCCTCCAGAACATACTCCGCTTTACCGCCGATGCTCCATGCAAGAGACGTAACAATACCATGGGTACTCATAACCGGTTTTGCTCCCACATTCATCATGATGGAGGAACCGGTTCCGTAGGTGCTCTTTACCATACCCGGCTTGTGGCATCCCTGTCCGAACAGAGCTCCGTGAGAGTCTCCCATAACCCCACGGATGGGAATCGGCGTATCAAAAAAGCCCTCGAAATCGGTCTCACCGAAATCCCCGTCGGAATCCGTCACCCGAGGCAGACATTCCATGGGAATTTTAAACCACTCACAAATTTCCGCATCCCAAGAGAGGGTATGGAGATTAAACAGCTGGGTACGGGAAGCATTGGAATAGTCCGTCTGAAAACGCGCTCCTCCGGTTAACTTGTAAACGAGCCAGCTGTCCACGGTGCCCAGGCAGGTGTCACCTGCGTCCGCATCCGCTGTTTCATTGATGTTTTCACCCATCGCTTCCCGGCCGATCCTTTTCCCGCCAGGGAGTGCTTCAGCTGCTTGAAACTCACAATTTCTTCTCTGTTGTCGCAACAGCCACGCAAATTTGGACGCCGGAAAATAAGGGGAAAGAAAAATCCCCGTCTTCTCTCTGACCTGCTCCGCAACACCCAATGCAGCGACCTCGTCACAGATTTCCTTTGCCCTTGCGCACTGCCATACGATTGCCTCCTGCAACGGTTGTCCCGTACTGCGGCTCCATGCAACCGAGGTCTCCCGCTGATTGCTGATACCGACACCTGCCACCGCATTCTTGTCAATTCCTGCTTTTTCCACAAGTTGCCGAACCACCGCCACAGTATTTTCGTAAATCTCCATGGCATCATGGGAAACCCACCCCTTTTCATTAATCAACTGCCTGTGGGATAAATCCTCCCGCGCTATCAGCGCCCCCTGCCCGTCAAACAAAAGGGCCTTTGTCCCCTGGGTACTCTGGTCTATCCCGATAATATATTTTTTCATACTTTCTCCGTTATTCTTTCTTCACCGCCCATGACTATATCCGTAGCACCGTTTGTCCTCACGCTTCCGCCAATACTTTTCGTCACCCATGCTCCCGCTACAGCCGGTTTTCGCAACACTCCCGCCGGCAATTCTTCTCTACAACCGCCGCGATTCCTTCCGCATTCAGTCCGTAATAGTCGAACACTTCCTTAGAGGTTCCCGAAACCACCGGTGCATCCGGCAGTGTCAGATTCATCACCTTCATGGGGCATTCCCTTCCCACCACCTGACTAACCATGGAGCCCAAGCCTCCGAAGGGTGCATGTTCCTCCACCGTTACTACAAGCTTCTTACCCTTTGCCTGGGCAATAATGGTTTCCTCATCGAGGGGCTTTACACAGTACATGTCAACAACCGATGCCCCGATTCCCTTTTCCTTCAGCAGTGCCGCCGCCTTTACGCAGGATGAAACCATCTCACCGCAGGCAATCAGTACCACATCTGCACCTTCCGCAATCACCGTTGCCCTATCCATTTCAAAAGGACAATTATCTTCCGTATATACATCCTCAACCGGATTTCTTCCCACACGGATGTAAGCCGGCTTTTCATCCCGCAAAAGTGCCTCCGTCAGGTGTCTTGTCTGATGCCTGTCGCTGGGCAGATAAACCCGCATATTGGGCACCGACGCCATAGCCGCAATATCCTGGGCGGAATGATGGCTCATGCCAAGGGTTCCATAGCTGACACCTCCGCTGATGCCGATTAACTTCACATTGGTATCGGAATAGGCCACATCCACCTTTGCCTGTTCGTAGCTGCGAGTGGACAAAAAGCACGCCGGAGAAGCCGCATACGCTTTTTTACCGCACTTTGCCAGCCCTGCCGCAATACTCACCAAATTCTGCTCCGCAATGCCTATTTCCAGAAACTGTTCCGGGAACACCTCTGCAAAAGGGGCAAGAGACGCAGATCCTCTGGAGTCGCTGCACAGTACCGTGATTTCACGATCCTGCTTTGCCTGTTCCATCAACACCTCGCAAATCACTGCTCTGTTCGGTATCTTATTCATGCAAAAGCGCCTCCCTTCTCTGTGCAAATTCCGCAATTATCTGCTCATATTCCTCTGCTGTAGGCACATGATGATGCCAGCTCGCCTTGTTTTCCATAACGGAAGCGCCGTAGCCCTTTATTGTGTTTGCAATCACCATGGTGGGCTTTCCCTTTATCGTCTTTGCCTCCTCAAACGCCGCATTAAGCTCCCCGTAGTCGTTACCGTTTACGCTGATGACGTGCCAGTCGAAGCCTGCAATACGGTCCGCAAGACGTTTATGCGACATCACATCCTCGGTACTGCCGGAAATCTGTAACCCATTGCGGTCTACC
>JAZQCX010000065.1:0-27729 GCA_045546495.1 Acetatifactor sp.
GATTTTGTGGCGGAAATTCCTGCTGCGGTGGAGGGTATCGTATTAAAGTGCTGTCAGAAATCTCCTGATCGCAGATATCAGAGCATGGAAGAACTGATTGCGGATTTAAAACTGTCTCTTATGAACCCGGACGAGGATTTCGTGGTGCAAAATGACCCTGATATGGAGGGGGGCACCAGAATGATTACGGAAAATGATATGGAGCAGATTAAGAGAAGAACTGCTTATCAGGATTATTCACAGCCGGAGGTAAGACAGGATACCATGCGTCTTCGGACAGATACTGAGTCGTATTATGAGGATTCAGGAGAGCCGGAGGAGGATGACGATGATTACGACTATAACCCCGGTATGGAAAAGGTAACCACGTTGCTTGCTATCGGTGCGGGTGTGATTATCTGTATCATTGTAATTATATTGGCGGTAAAAGTATTTGGCGGCATGGGCAATCGCGATGAGGGAAATTCCGGTGGTCCCATTGTGACGGAACAGCCGGAGGAAACGCCGGAATTAAAGATTATTAAAATGCCGGATGTGAAGGGAAAGAATGTGGAGGATGCCAGAAATCAGCTGGCAGAACTCGGCATCAATACGCTTGTAGAGTATGAGGAGTCAGATGCGATTGATGTAGGCGTGGTAATCAGTACGGATGTGACGGTGGGAGCGGATGTTGTAACCGGAAGCACTGTTACGATTACAGCCAGTGCAGGACCTCAGGGAATTGCAGTGCCTGAGGTAACGGGAATGACCTACGAGGAGGCCAACAGCAGCCTGACGGCATTGGGATTTGCAGTAACCAAAATGGAGGCTTATTCCGACACGGTGGAGGCAGGTCGTGTGGCGGCACAGACGCCCTTAGAGGGAAATAAGGTGCCGAGAGGAACCAATATTACGGTGACGGTGAGCCTTGGAAAAGAAGAGACAAAGATTAGAGTTCCGAACCTGTTGGGGATGACAGAGGAAGAGGGAACCATTACGGCTGTCGAAGCAGGCCTGGAAATCAGCAGTGTTGCCCATACCTACAATTCGGAGTATGAAGCGGGCAGAATCTGTTACCAGAGCTTTTCCTACGGCTCATGGGTAGACGCGGATACAGCACTGGAGATTAAGGTCAGCAAAGGTCCTGAAATGTACACCTACAAGTGTAATGCAAGTATAGAGGCACCTACCGTACAGGAGGCTCCCGATTATGTAACCAATACGCCGGTTAAGTTAAAGCTCCTGGCGGATGACGGAAAGGTATTAGTGGATACCAGCGTGACTACTTTCCCGTATTCCGTAAATTCCTACGGCTTATCTTCTTCGGGAGGTACACTTACCATGACCTATACCGTTGAAAGTACAAATGAGGCGGGAGAAATCGTTAAGACAGAAAAAAGCGTTACCCGAAGAATTGAATTTACGGTGGAATAATGAGGGGAAAAATAATCAAAGGAATAGCGGGATTTTACTATGTATATGCAGAATCCCGGATATACGAGTGTAAGGCAAAGGGCGTTTTCCGCAAGGATCATAAAAAACCTTTGGTGGGGGATGACGTGGAACTGGATGTGCTGGAGGAAGAAAAATGCCTCGGAAACATCCGGACCCTTCTTCCCAGAAAGAGCGAGTTAATTCGTCCCGCTGTGGCAAATGTGGATCAGGCACTGGTTATTTTTTCCATTGTGAAGCCGAAGCCCAATTTTAACCTGCTGGACCGATTCCTCATTATGATGGAGCAGCAGGGGTTGCCCTGTATTATCTGTTTTAATAAGACAGATATTGACGAAAACGGGGAAGGGGACGAGTATCGCCTTGTCTATGAGAACTGCGGTTACCGGACGCTGACGGCCAGTGCAAAAACCGGGGAGGGTATTTCCGAAATGAAGGCACTTTTGCAGGGAAAAACCACCACTGTAGCAGGTCCCAGCGGTGTAGGGAAATCCTCTATCGTGAACGAACTCCAATCCGGCACGGTTATGGAAACAGGGCAGATTAGCGAGAAAATTGAGCGCGGAAAGCACACTACGAGGCATTCGGAATTGATTGCGGTGGGAGAGGAGTCCTATATTTTGGACACGCCGGGCTTTAGTTCGCTGGAACTGTTTCATATGGAAAAGGAAGAACTGACGAACTTTTATCCGGAGATTGCCAAGGAAGAGCCCTATTGTAAGTTTGCGGGCTGCTCCCATATAACGGAGCCGGTCTGTGGAGTAAAGGACGCGGTGGCAGAGGGACGTATCAGCAGAATGCGATACGAAAACTATTGCCTGTTGTATGAAGAACTAAAAAGTAAGAGAAAATTTTAGCGGTTATGCGGGCATGAGAAAATCATGCCCGTTTTTTGCGGCAAAATCCGCAGGCGATACAGGTATTCCGGAACGGAATCTTGTTGCCGTAAAACGGCATGCGTAGTATAATCGTGTAGGAGATATGTTGAAACATACGCGGAGGATAAAGATGAAGAGGATACTCGAAAGTATATTGAAAACCATAGGAATTTTGCTGGGAGGAGCAGTGGCAGGCACGTTGCTTTTAACGATTGCCTTTCTGATTCCGACAAGCGAAACAAATAAGGCGGCAACCTATGATATCCTGGAAAAGGAAGGATGGTATCCCGCGATTCCGATTGCCAGTGCATCTATGGACACCTATTTCCATTCCTACTTGCCGGGTGTTTTGGACAACGGCTCGGACGGAGTAATGCTCAGATGGGCATTGGAACCCAGAGAAGAGAATGCGTTACTTGCGGCCATGGATATGAACGACTACGCTTATTATTGGCACGGTTATATAGCGGTGTTGAGACCGCTTCTTTTACTGTTTGATTACGGGGATATCCGTATTTTGAACAGTATGCTGCAGCTTCTGGTGGTAGGTCTTTTGTTTTTGCAGATATATCGGAAGAAGGGAATAAAGCATGCGCTGGTGATACTGACGTCCTATTTTCTGTTGATGGCGATGGCGATGCCATTTTCCCTGCAATTCAGCTGGGTGTTCTATATTGCGACAATAGGAGCATTGGTATTGCTTTCGGGGGAACGGTATAAGAGATGGGACAGGACAGTGCTATATCGTTTCTTCCTCATTATAGGTATGTTTACCAGCTTTTTTGATTTGCTTACTTATCCGCTGTATACGTGGGCATTTCCGTTGATTCTGTTCCTGGTGATGCAGGAGGATGAGAAGAAACCATTAGAATACGTGAAACAGGTTGTTTTCACAGGACTTTGGTGGATTGTCGGATATGGTGGCTTTTGGGTACTGAAATGGGCGCTTGGAGGACTGATTTTACAACGGAATATTTTTGAGGATGCTTTTTCGGAGGTGGGGCTGCATCTTGGAGCGAAAGAGGATTCGGGATTCGGAATTGGGGAGCGTCTCGATGTACTTTACGCAAATTGGAAACATTACGAGAATAAGATTTATATGTTGCTCTTTGCGGTGTGGTTGTTGTTTGCTTTTTGGGGCACTATGCGAGATGGCGTGAGAAAGAGCAATAAGGGTCCGGCCATGGCTTTAATCGGAAGCTCCGGTGTGGTCTGGTATTTTGCACTTGCGAATCATACGGCGGTTCACCATTTCTTTACATACCGGATTTGGGGCATTACCATATTGACAGTGTTGGCGATTTTGGTGGAGTGTACGGCAACGACTTCTGCGAAAGAAGTGGTTGCCGATGGAGTCTGCGGAGTAAAACTGTGGAAGCAGAAAATGAATTGGAAGATGTTGGGCATCTGGGCTGTTTGTGCTGTACTTGCCTGCGGAACAACTCTTCTTGCAAAAGAAGATGTGTACGTGCATAATGCCGACCGCGAAAGCCGGTTGGTGACTGTGGCGGAGGGGGACGAGCTGACTGCACGGTTTACGCCGAACTTCGGAATCGTGGAAAAAATCGGTATTTGTGCAAAATCTGCATCCGGCACGGGAAATTGTATATTACAGTTAAAGGATGGAGAGAAAGTCTTATATCGGGAGGAGATACCGCTTAATTCATACAATGAAAAAACTTATTCGGAAATAACCGGAAATTGGAAACTCAAGAAGGGAAGAACTTATCAGATGAGCCTTACTGTGCAGGGGACTCAGGGTGAAACTGCTTTTCTGGTGACGGATAATACGGAGAATCCGCTGAATGAATGCAGTGAAGCCCAGTTAAACGGTGAGGCTGTGGGAGGTTTGCCGATGGTGGGGGTGTTTTACAGAGGATTGCCCGTTTCCAAACAAACATTGCTGTTTTTAGTAATCAGCTGGTGCGGCGTCTGGTTTGCTGCCTATAGTGCACTCGCGATGAACGTGGTAGAGAGGTTAAAAGAAACGCGGAAGCAAAGACGAAAGTAAGGTGAATATGGCGTCAAAAGACGACAGTATATATGAAAAAGTATGAACAGGATATGACGCAGGGCTCCTTGTGGAAGCAGATATGGAAATATAGTTTGCCACTTATGTTTACGAATGTTCTGCAAGTGATTTTTAATCTGGCAGATATTGCGGTAGTAGGGCAGTTCGGAGGGAGCGGAGCGTTGGGAAGCGTGGGCTCCACTACCATTTTGGTAACTTTGTTTACCGGACTGCTGATTGGTTTATCGGGCGGCGTAAACGTGCTGGTGGCGCAGGCGAGAGGCGAAAAGAATTCGGGGAGAACCTCGGACACGGTACATACCGCCGCGGTTATCAGTCTGGCGGCAGGTATTTTGGTGACGGTTGTCTGTATTGTTTTTGCAGAAAGTATATTGGTTGCAATGAATACAAAGCCGGAGCTTTTGGATGGTGCGGTTCTCTATTTCAGGATTTACTTTATGGGAGCGCCGGCCATGGCGCTGTACAATTACGGCAACGCAGTGCTTGGAGCCATCGGAGATACAAAGCGTCCGCTAATCTATCTGGGGATTGCGGGTATACTGAATGTTGTTTTGAATCTGTTTTTTGTAATTGTATGTCGTATGGGTGTGGCAGGGGTGGCGCTTGCAAGCGTCATTTCCCAGTGTGTATCGGCGGGACTGCTCATTTGGACATTGCTTCGCAGCACGGGAGATTATGGGCTGCGGCTTAGGAACTTGCGGATATCTGCCGGGATTGCGGGAAAGCTGTTGCGCATCGGAATCCCTTCCGCCATACAGTATGCGATTTTTCAATTTGCAAATCTTTTTGTGCAGATAGGAGTTAACTCCTTCGACACGGTAGTTGTAGAGGGTACGGCGGCAGCTGCAAACGCAGATGGTCTGGTATATGAGATGATGGCCGCTTTTTATACTGCGGGAGCAACCTTTATCGGTCAGAATTTTGGCGCGGGGAAGAGAGAACGGATATTGAAAAGCTATTTTGTGAGTACACTGTATGCAATGGTACTGGCTATGGTGCTGGGACTTGTACTTGTGCTTTTCGGAAAACCGTTTCTGGGAATCTTTACAAATGATGAAGCGGTAATTGAGGCAGGGATGTATCGCCTTACAGTGATGGGATTGAGCTACTGGGTATCCGCTTTTATGGACAGTGCCCTTGCAGCCTCCAGAGGATTGGGAGAGACCACGGTTCCTACCGTCATTGTAATTCTGGGCTCCTGTGTGTTTAGATTGATATGGATATATACAGTGTTTGCTTTTTTCGGCACCATTACATCGCTCTATCTGTTGTATGTTTTTTCCTGGACGGTTACGGCGATCGCGGAAATATGGTATTTTGCAAGGCTTTACAGGAAAAGCGGAGTACAGGTGATGGCGTAAGGAGGGAGAGTAATTATGAGAGAAGAGTTGGTGCGGTTATGTCAGCAATTTATCAAAAACAGGGATACTGTTAAAGAGGCGTCTTCTTGGGGGAATGCCTATATTTACCCTGTGTGTGCAGCGATTTTTACGGAAAAAGGGGTCGAAGCAGATGCTCCAAAGCTTCGGGAATGTGCGGCGATTTTAAAGGAAAAGACGGGTGTTTTCTCGAATTTCAGAGGAACAGCCAAGCTGGCTATGCTCTCCATGATGGCAACGGAGGAAAACCCGGAGGAACGTTTGGAGAATGCGCTAAAGGTGTATGGTGCGCTGAAGGAGCATTTCAGCTCCTCGCAGTATTTACCTTTAACTTCAATGGTGATAGCGGATTTGGTTGAGCCGGAGGAGTATAACCGGGTTGCTGCCAGAACCAGAAAAATATATGACCGTATGAAGGGAGAGCATCCGTTTTTGACCTCCGGTGAGGACAGCGTGTTTGCGGCATTGCTTGGATTATCTGATTTGAGCGAGGAACAGATTGTGCTGGAAACGGAGCGTTGTTATCAAATTTTAAAGCAGGAATTTTTCTCGGGAAATGCGGTGCAGTCCCTGAGCCATGTATTGGCACTTTGTGACGGGGAGGCAAAGGAAAAGTGCAGAAGAACCTTAGAACTGTATGAGCAACTGAGAAACAGAGGCTTAAAATACGGGCGGGAATATGAGTTGGCAACTCTTGGCGTGTTGGCAATGTTACCGGTAGAAAGAGAACAGCTTCTTTCGGATATTGCAGATGCAGACAGCTTTTTGGAAGGACAAAAGGGCTACGGCGTATTTGGTATCGGTCGAAAACAGAGACTGATGCATGCGGGAATGCTGGTTGCAGGATGTTACGTGGAGAACAATACGGGTATGATGAATTCTGCAGCCATCAGCGGAACGATTTCTTTGATTGTTGCACAACAGGCAGCAATGTGTGCGGCGGTGGCTGCTACCAGTGCGGCTGCGGCAAGCTCCAACTGAGACAGGTAAAAACAGGGAGGGCACGGTTATGGCAAATAAGCAACCGGCGTGGCTTAACAACGCGGTATTTTATGAGATTTATCCCCAGTCTTTCTGCGATACCAATGCAGACGGTATCGGAGATTTTAACGGAATTATCAGTAAATTGGATTATATTAAGGAACTGGGATGCAATGCGCTTTGGTTAAATCCCTGTTTTGACTCGCCTTTCGGGGATGCCGGGTATGATGTGGCGGATTATTACCGGGTTGCACCCAGATACGGTACCAACGAGGATTTGAAGAGGCTGTTTAGGGAAGTACATGCCCGGGATATGCATATTTTGCTGGATCTTGTGCCGGGACATACCTCCGTGGAGCATAAATGGTTTCGGGAATCCATGAAGGCGGAGAAAAATGCTTATACAGACCGCTATGTGTGGACGGACAGTATCTGGGAGGAGCCTAAGGGAATGAATTGTATTCGCGGAATTTCCGACCGTGACGGTTCCTGTGCGGTAAATTTCTTCTCCAGCCAGCCGGCGTTGAATTATGGATTTTACAAGCCGCAGTTGCCCTGGCAGCAATCTATGGATGACGAGGGACCGAAAGCAACCTTAGAGGCACTGAAGGACATTATGCGGTTTTGGCTGAAAATGGGATGCGACGGCTTCCGGGTAGATATGGCGGGCTCGCTGGTAAAGCTGGACGAGGAGAGTAAGGGTACGATTCGGCTTTGGCAGAATGTACGTGCGTTTTTGGACAAGGAATTTCCGGACGCTGCTATGGTATCCGAGTGGGGTGAGCCGGATAAATCCTTGGAGGGCGGCTTCCATATGGACTTTTTGCTTCACTTCGGACCTTCTCACTATAATGATTTGTTCCGCTGTGAGACTCCCTATTTCTCAAAGAACGGTAAGGGTACTGTAAGGGAATTCCTTGCAAAGTATAAGGAAAATTATAATAAGACAGACGGCAAGGGCTTAATCTGTATTCCCTCCGGTAATCACGACATGGACAGACTGGCGCGTACGCTGGATGCGGATGAAATGAAGATTGCGTTTGCTTTTCTCCTGTCTGTTCCCGGTGCGCCTTTCATTTACTATGGTGATGAAATCGGTATGCGGTATGTAGAGGATCTCACTTCGGTTGAAGGTGGTTATAACAGAACGGGCTCACGCTCCCCTATGCAGTGGGATGATACGGTAAATGCGGGATTTTCCGCCGCAGCCGCAGAGAAATTATATATTCCGCTGGATTCTGATATAAATCGCCCCAATGCCAAAGCACAGTGTGAGGATCCGGATTCTATTTACAGCGAGGTAAAGCGATTGATAGCTTTGCGTCTGAACAATCCGGCATTGCAGAGCTGCCCGTCAATTGAGTTTCTAAGTGAGGATTATCCGTTGGTATACAGACGAGCATGTGATACACAGACAATTACGGTTATTATCAATCCCCGGGACATGGCTGCGGATGTGGAAAATGTATCGGGTAAACTGATTTATACCGTAGGCGGTAAGGCTGTTTTGGAAAATGGGAAATGCCATGTGGCAGGTTGCAGCGCGGTGTTTGTAGAAGAGTGCGTGTGAGAACAAACCGGAGAACGAAGACAGTTGCTTTGGTGAAAAAGGATTCTTATGTTGAAAAAACCGTTAAATTGTGCTAAACTTCAAGCATTGCAAAGGAAGTAACCATTTTAAAGGAGATAGATGATATGAAATTAGGTATCGTAGGTCTGCCCAACGTGGGTAAGAGTACATTGTTTAATTCCCTGACAAAGGCGGGAGCGGAGTCCGCAAATTACCCGTTCTGTACCATTGATCCGAATATCGGAATTGTTGCGGTACCGGATGAGAGATTAAAACTGTTGGGAGATATGTATCAGTCCAAGAAGGTGACCCCTGCGGTGATTGAGTTTGTGGATATTGCAGGTCTGGTGAAGGGGGCATCAAAGGGGGAGGGGCTCGGAAACCAGTTTTTGAGCAACATCCGTGAAGTGGATGCCATTGTACATGTGGTGAGATGCTTTGAGGATGCAAATGTGATTCATGTGGACGGAAGCGTAAATCCTTTGAGAGATATCGAGACGATTAATCTGGAGCTGATTTTCTCCGACCTGGAGGTGCTGGAGAGAAGGATGGCAAAGGTAATCAAGGCGGCCCGGATGGACAAGACTTACGCAAAGGAACAGGCACTTCTGGAAAGAATCAAGGTGCATCTGGAGGAGGGTAAGCTTGCTAAGTCCTTGGAAATTGAGGATGAGGACGAGCTGGCGCTGATGAAGGAGTACAATCTGCTGACTTATAAGCCGGTTATTTATGCGGCGAATGTATTAGAGGATGACCTTGCGGACGACGGCGCATCTAATGATATGGTGGCAAAGGTAAGAGATTTTGCTGCAGGTGAAGGCAGTGAGGTATTTGTTATCTGTGCCCAGATTGAGCAGGAAATTTCCGAGCTGGATGATGACGAGAAGGCAATGTTTTTGGAGGATTTGGGATTATCGGAGTCGGGACTGGAAAAGCTGATTAAGGCAAGCTATCATATTTTGGGACTGATGAGCTTCTTAACTGCGGGCGAAGATGAGACCCGTGCATGGACCATCAAAATAGGTACTAAGGCACCTCAGGCGGCAGGGAAGATTCATTCTGATTTCGAGAGAGGCTTTATTAAGGCAGAGGTAGTAAATTACAAGAATCTTTTGGAGTACGGCTCCCTTTCGGCAGCCCGCGAAAAAGGACTAGTAGGCATTGAAGGCAAAGACTATATCGTCAAAGACGGCGACGTAATTCTATTTAGGTTTAACGTGTAGCGAGGAAGGAAACCAAGCGGCTGCGAAGCAGACATTTGGTTTCACCCGAGCGTACAACGAGAAAATCAGACGCTGCAAAAGCAGCGCCTGTCGAAGACAGGGATTTTCGAGGTGGAGACAAAGAGGGTTCCGGAGCGGCGAGGCAGACATAGAAAGGACATTGTATGAACGCAGGAGATATTGCATTTCCCAACCTGGGGATATATTTAAAGGATGTGCCAGATTCCATTACCGTTTTCGGTTTTGAAATCATGTTTTACGGTATGATTATCGGTTTGGGAATTTTAGCGGGAATCCTGATGGCGGTTCGCCAGGCAAAGGTAACAGGGCAGGATACGGAGGTTTATTGGGATTTTGCCATTTATGCCATTATTTTTTCCGTAATCGGGGCGAGACTCTATTATGTGATTTTTCGCTGGGAAAATTATAAGGATAATCTGCTTTCAATTTTTAATACGCGTCAGGGCGGTATGGCAATATACGGCGCAGTTATCGGTGCATTTATCACCTTGTTTGTATATTGTAAAATTAAGAAACAAAACCCGTTACTTATGGGAGATACGGCTGTGGCCGGATTGATTCTGGGACAGGCTATCGGTCGTTTCGGAAATTTCGTGAACAGAGAAGTATTCGGAGAGTATTATAATGGGCTTTTTTCCATGCAGTTGCCCATTGAGGCTGTACGTGCCAGAGATATTTCCGAGAATATTGCGGCGCATATTCCGGCAGGTGCCAATTACATTAATGTGCATCCCACCTTTTTATATGAGAGCGCATGGAATCTGTTGGTGCTGGTAGCGATTCTTCTGTGGCGGAAGCATAAAAAGTTTGACGGCGAGCTGTGCCTGCTTTATCTGGGCGGCTACGGACTCGGAAGATTTATCATCGAAGGTATCCGTACCGATACCCTGTTTATTCCCGGGACAACAGTTCCGGTATCGCAGGTGCTGGCGCTTTTGATGTTTGTGCTTGCAATTGCTGCGGATGTGGCTGTACGCATTCGTATGAAGAAGCAACCGTCGGTTGAAGGAGAGACAGACGTACCGAAGGAGCAGTAAAAACTACGAAAACAGGTACAAAGAACCGACAAATTTTAAGAAAATCAACAAAATTTTAAAAATTTTTTTAACATGGACAGGCGGCGATGAAGCATAGATATGCTATTCGCCGCTGTTTTTAATACTACATATTGTATTTCGAAGATAAAAAGTGCCTGCAATCCGCTTGCAGAGCGCTTTTTTTGCATTTTTTGGAAGAAACTTTTTGCTTGTCAAATTATTAAGATTGTATTAAAATCTACTTAAAAGTGGGATGAAGATGGCATCAAATCCCATAAAGTGGGATGAAAGTCCATTTTGAACCATTTCGATGATTGGTGGTGATTGCATTGTTCATGGGAAGATACAATCATACAATGGACCCGAAAGGCAGGTTGAGTATTCCGTCAAAATACCGCGAGATTCTGGGAGATGAATTTGTGGTTTCGAAGGGAATGGATGGCTGCCTGTTTGTGTACGCAAACGAGGATTGGAAAGCTTTTGAAGCAAAGCTTGCGGCGCTACCGATTATCAACGAAGAAGCACGACAGTTTAAACGATTCTTTCTGTCAGGCGCACAGTACGTAACATTAGATAAGCAGGGACGTATCCTGATGCCACAGGATTTAAGGGATTTTGCGGCATTGGAGAAGGATGTAGTGCTGGCGGGTATGGGTGACCGTATCGAAATCTGGAGTCTGGAGAACTGGGAAGCAAACAGCAGTCAGGTGGATATCAATCAGATTTCCCAGGGACTTGCAAGTCTTGGATTCTCGATTTAAAGGAACACGGAAAAGACTGTTTACCGCGGCAAGCGGGAACTGTGAAAAGAACAAGCGTGAAAAAGCATGGTTAGAAACGCAAAATATGTTCAAATAGATAAAATGTAAAAAAACAAAGAGGGGACAAGATGCCGGTGGAATTCAATCATTACTCCGTACTTCTTGCGGAGACCATTGAACAACTGGATATTAAGCCGGACGGCATCTATGTGGACGGTACACTGGGTGGGGCAGGACATGCCTTTCAGGTTTGCAGCAGACTGACCACAGGCAGATTCTTCGGTATTGATCAGGATGATGCGGCAATCAGTGCGGCAGGAGAGAGACTTGCTCCCTTTGGCGAAAAGGTCACCATTATCAGAAACAATTACTGTAATATGAAGTCGGCACTGGCAGCGTACGGAATTGATAAGGTAGATGGTATCGTACTGGATTTAGGCGTCTCTTCTTACCAGTTAGATACGGAAGACAGAGGCTTTTCCTATCGGTTTGATGCGCCCCTTGATATGCGAATGGACCGCAGGGCCGGTTTGACGGCGCGGGATATCGTAAACGGCTACTCGGAGAGCGAGCTGTATCGGATTATCAGAGACTACGGGGAAGACCGTTTCGCAAAGAACATTGCAAAGCATATTGTAAAAGCACGGGCAGACAAGCCTATTGAAACTACATATGAGTTAAATGAAATTATCAAGGCGGCAATTCCCGCGAAGATGCGGCAGAATGGTCATCCCTCCAAGCAGACCTTTCAGGCAATCCGGATTGAATGCAACCGTGAGCTGGAGGTGCTTAGGGATTCCCTTGATACATTCATTGATATGTTAAAGCCGGGAGGACGGCTTTGTATTATTACCTTCCATTCCCTGGAGGACAGACTGGTAAAGGCGGCATTTAAAAAGAATGAAAACCCCTGTACCTGTCCGCCGGAATTTCCGGTATGTGTATGCGGGAAGGAGCCAAAGGGCAAGGTGATTACAAAGAAGCCTATTCTACCCGGAGAAAAGGAACTGGAAGAAAACAGCCGCTCGAAGAGTGCAAAACTGAGAGTGTTTCAGGCGTAAGGGATAAGGCATGATAAGGATATCAAGCCTTGGAAGAAAGCCGGACATAGAGCGGGTATGAAGGCAGAAATCAGGAAATAGAAAGTAGGAAGTAACATGAGCCGGAATAAAAGGAATTATGGACAGGCTGCATATGAAAAGAATAGAGGTACCAATTCGGCGGGAAATCGTGACTTTTATGTTTACGGGAATGCCGTACGCAGGCTTGATGCGGCAGAGCCCTATCGCGAAGCGCCTACAAAGCAGCCCGCTCCCGTTGTAAGAAAGAACCGGGAAAAGGCGCATCACATGAGCTTTGGCTATGTACTGTTTTTGGTGGCGGCTATGTGTACCGCAGCATATGTACTGTTGAATTATATTCAGCTTCAGGGTAAGCTGACAACCACAACGAATTATATTGCTTCGAAGGAAGTGGAACTGAATAATTTGAGAGTTGCCAATGACGAGGAGTACAGCAGGGTAATGGGCAGCATTGACTTGGAGGAGATTAAGAGAATTGCAATCGGGGAATTAGGTATGGTTTATGCCGAAGAGGGACAGGTTGTGATTTATAAAAACGAGCAGAATGATTATATGAGACAGGCAGTAAAAACAAATCGCTAGAGGTGTCATTTTGAGCAAACAGAAATCAAATAAGTTTTCCATTAAGATGCAGAAGAAGCTGGTAGTACTGTTTATGATAGTACTACTGGCTTTTGCCGGATTAAGTGCCAAGCTTTTCTGGTTGGCTAACGAAAAAGAAAATCAGTATCAGAAGCAGGTGTTGTCCCAACAGCAGTATTCCTCTACAATTCTTCCCTACAGAAGAGGAGATATCGTAGATGCCAGAGGAACAAAGCTTGCCACCTGTGAAAAGGTTTATAATCTGGTAATTGATGCAAAGGTTATGAACACGGAGCTTTCCGGGAAAAAGCCGTATCTGGAGCCTACTTTGAAAGCACTTGGACAGTGCTTTGCACTGGATATGGGGCAAATTAGGGAGTATGTTACGAACAATACAACCTCGTCGTGGTATGTGCCCACAGGCTTTCGGAGAATGAGTTACGAGGAAATCAGTGCGTTCCTGGAGGCACAACAGGAGGATACCAATATTAAGGGCGTCTGGTTTGAAGAGGAGTATAAACGGGTGTACCCGTATAGTACCCTTGCGGCGGATGCCATCGGCTTTACCACCACTGACGGTGTCGGCAACTATGGGTTGGAAGAGTATTACGACAGTCAGTTAAGCGGTGTCAACGGAAGAGAGTACGGGTATCTGAATGATGACCTTGCGCTGGAGAGAACGGTGCGTGCGGCTGTAGATGGCAATACGGTACATACTACAATTGATGCAAATGTGCAGATGATTGTGGAGAAGTACTTAAAACAGTTTATGGAAGAACATAAGAATGAGTATAAGGAAGGGAACGGCGCCGAAAATGTGGGCTGCGTTATGATGGAGGTCAACACAGGCGAGATTATTGCCATGGCCAGCTATCCCACCTATGACTTAAATGATACCAGAAACACAGATGCGTTGATTGGCTCCGTTATGGTGGAGATGATAACCAACGCAAACGGATATCAGGAGCTGAGAAAGACAGATACGGTAATCAATGAGGAAGTGCTTAACAGCATGGATGATGACCAGACACTGCTGAATTTGAGAAGTCTTTGGAACAATTACTGCATTAACGGTACTTATGAGCCCGGCTCTACCATAAAGCCTTTTACGGTGGCGGAGGCCTTGGAAACGGGGACAATCTCCCCCAATTCAACCTTTGAATGTAACGGTTCCATGGAAATCGGCGGCTATACCATAAAGTGTCATAACAGATATGACGGAACCCTTACCCTGCGCGGTGCAGTGGCAAAGTCCTGTAATGTATCCATGATGAAAATCGGACAGGCACTGGGAAAGGATTTGTTTTCCGAATATCAGGGTGTGTTTAATTTTGGACTGAAGACTAATATTGACCTTGCGGGAGAAGCGCGAACAGACAGTCTGATTTACAGCGCGGATGAAATGGGCCCTACCGATTTGGCAACCAATACCTTCGGACAGAACTTTAATGTAACCATGATTCAGCTGATTACAGGTTTCAGTTCGCTGATTAACGGCGGATATTATTATGAGCCTCACATGGTAAATAAAATTACTAATGCAAGCGGGGCGACCATTGAAAATATTGAGCCCAGAGTGTTAAAGCAGACCATTTCGGAAAGCACCTCCGAATATATCAGGCAGTACTGTACGGCGGTGGTGACGGAGGGTACCGGAAAAACAGCAAGACCGGCGGGCTACCTGATTGGAGGAAAAACGGGAACGGCGGAAACTATTGATCCCAATACACATAAGCGTTCCGAGACAGACCATGTGGTATCCTTTATCGGCTTTGCACCGGTAGATGACCCGCAGGTGGCAATTTATGTAGTAGTGGACAGACCGAATGTAAGTAAGCAGGGCGATGCAAAATATGCGACCGGAATCGTGCGCAATATTTTAACTGAGGCACTTCCGTACCTGAATATTTATATGACGGAGGAATTAAGTGAAGCTGAGGTGGAAGAACTGGCGGCAAAGAAGCTCGAGATTACCACTCAGTATGCCCAGAAGCAGGAGGGAGCAGAGGATACCGCATACGCAACAGGGGAAAACTATGCGGGTGCTGCACCTAAATGGATGAGCTTTCCTGTGGACCCGGCATCCGGCTATCGTGTGGATCCCGATACGGGAGACCGTTATGATGCGCAGAGCGGCATCCTCATTGACAGCGGAGAAACAAACCTGGGAGCAGAAATACCTGTGAATCCAAACATCGAATAGTTGCAAATAAATAGAAAATCCTGTATACTGTTAGACAAGTGTGTTCTAATGAAAATCGGAAGAAGAGGAAGAGGATGCTGTGAAGATAGTACCGAATCGAATGGACAGAGGATTTCAGAAGTATCAGGAGGAGTTTGAAGCAAAGGCTCTGGAGGTGCTTCGTTCCGGATGGTATATTCTGGGAAAAGAAGTTGAGGCGTTTGAACAGGAGTTTGCCGCGTACACGGGAGCAAAGTATTGTGTGGGCTTAGCGAACGGACTGGATGCGCTTTGGCTTGCTTTTCGTGTTTTGGGAATCGGTGCGGGTGATGAAGTGCTCGTGCAGGGTAATACTTATATTGCAAGTGTTATGGGAATTACCATCAACGGTGCAACTCCTGTTTTTGTAGAGCCGGACGAATATCATAACATAGATGTAAAGCTGCTGGAGGAGAAGATTACAGAAAAGACAAAGGCAGTTTTGGTAGTGCATCTTTACGGACAATCAAGCCGTATGGATGAGATTACAAGAATCTGTAAGAAGCATAATCTGCGTCTTGTGGAGGACTGTGCTCAGTCGCATGGGGCTTGTTTTGGCGGTCAGATGACGGGAACCTTCGGTGACATCGGTTGCTTTTCTTTTTATCCGTCCAAGAATCTCGGTGCGTTCGGAGACGGCGGCGCAATCGTAACCAACGATGAAAAAATTGCGGCTGACATGAAGATGTATCGGAATTACGGAAGTGAAAAGCGGTATTATAATAAGGTGGTAGGTGCAAACTCCAGACTGGACGAGTTGCAGGCAGGACTCCTTCGGGTGAGATTGTCTCATATGGAGGAACTTACGGAAGAAAGAAAGCGCCTTGCTTCGGTATACACAGAGAAAATAAAGAATCCCCGTATTCGTCTTCCAAAGGTGTTTGAGGGTGCAGAGAGTGTATGGCATCAGTATGTAATTGAATGCGAGGACCGGGATGAGCTGATTGCTTATCTGAATGAGCGGGAAATCGGAACCATTATTCATTATCCGATACCACCCCACTTATCGGAGGCGTACGCATATCTGGGACATGGAAAAGGAAGCTTTCCGATTACGGAGCGTGCGGCAGATACAGTGTTGTCGTTGCCTTTTTACAACGGCATGACGGAAGAAGAACAGCAGGCGGTTATTGAAGCGTTAAATGCATTTTAGGAGCGATTATCATGAAATTGTCGGAACAGTATAAATTGATTACCTTTAAGGATCTTGGAGATGAACGAGGAAATCTGGTTGTTATCGAGGGAGAAGGTATGGATATTCCTTTTGATATCAAGCGGGTATTCTACATTTACGGCTCGGACGAAACGGTGGTGCGCGGGCAGCACGCTAACCGTGAGACGGAATTTCTGCTTGTAAATGTAGGCGGAAGCAGTAAGGTAAAGGTAGATAACGGAAAAGAGTCAGAGGTAATTGTATTGGATAAGCCGGGAATGGGATTGTATATACCGCCCATGCTTTGGAAGGATATGTATGATTTCTCGCCGGATTCCATTCTCCTTGTTTTGGCGAGCCGCCACTATGACGGTGCGGAGTACATCCGTGATTACGATGAATACCTGAAAGAAATGCAGGCAGATGTGAGAGGATAAAACAATATGAGTAAGCTGTCAATTGTAATTCCGGTATATTACAATGAAGATACCCTGATGGATTTGTATCAGGATATGCAGGAGAAGATTCTGGGCAAGCTGGAAGCCTATGAACTTGTTTTTGTGGATGATGGTTCGGGAGACTCTTCCTGGGAAATTATGAACCGGATTAAGGATATGGACCCTGAGAATGTGCGTTTGGTGAAGCTTTCGCGCAATTTTGGTGAGCATGCGGCATTGCTTGCAGGATTGAGTGTGTGTACGGGAGATTGTGCCGTGACCAAGCAGGCTGATCTGCAGGAAGATTCCACGCTGATTCTGGAACTGTATGACAGCTGGAAACGCGGAAACAAGGTGGTTCTTGCAGTCAGAAGAAGCCGTGATGAGAGTAAAGTAAAAGTATTTTTTGCGAACCTTTATTACGCGATGGTGCGTAAATTCGTAAATAAGAACATGCCTGTAGGCGGCTGTGACTGTTATCTTATTGACCGTAAAGTAATTGAGGTGTTAGAGAGATTGGATGAGAAGAATTCCAGTCTGACCTTACAGGTACTTTGGGCGGGCTTTAAGACGGATATGGTTTATTTCGACAGGAAAGACCGTGAGAAAGGAAAATCCCGTTGGACCTTTGCTAAGAAATTTAAACTGGTGATGGATTCCATGCTGAGCTTTTCCTATGCACCTATCCGATTTATGACCTATATCGGTGTGGTTTTTGATATTTTTGCATTGATTTTGTTTATCAGTGTTTTGGTGGAATTTTTCGTGGATGGAGTGCCTATCGAGGGATGGTCGTCCCTGATGTGTATTGTTTTGCTGTCCTCCGGTCTGATTCTTTCCATGCTGGGAATTTTGGGTGAGTACCTGTGGAGAACGCTGGATGCTTCCAGAACAAGACCTCCCTTCATTATTGACGAGCATAAATCGCCTAAGGGACAGGAGAAGACGGAAGAATGACAAAAACCGGAAAAGAGAGACTGCTCAGAGTGCTCCTGATACTGGGCAGTATTCTTGCGGCTGTAAAGTTAATTTTTGTGGACTATTCTCTGGACGAGGAATATCAGATTGTTATGGCGTACAGGCAGTTGTCGGGAGATAACCTGTTTGGCGTTATGTGGGAACCGCATCAGACATCGGCGTTTGCCTGTGTTTTTCTGATGCGGATTTTTACGGTCCTCACGGGAGGAACAACCGGTGTTGTGATTTTTCTGCGTTTGGTGACTACATTGGTACAGGTGTTGTTGTCGATATGGCTGTACCGCGTGTTGCGAAGGATAACGGAGCAGGAATATGCATTCCTTTTGGGACTTTGTTATTTTAATATTGTTCCTAAGCTGATTCAGATTCCGGAGTTCAGTAATTTACAGCTTTGGTCCATAACCGTGACGGTGTTGGCTCTTGCCTGCTATTATGGGAAAAACGAAAGGGTAACAGATGCTGTGACGGAGAACGGCGGTTGCCCGATACGGGTGGGAAGCGTAAGTTGTAAAGACAGATTGCGGTCATCAAAGAAAAAGGGAATCGGTTGGCTTGTGCTTGCTGGAGTCGGAATGTCTGTAAGTGTGTTGGCGTATCCGGCGGATTTGGTACTGTTTCCTTTCTTTGGGATTGTTATTTTTAAAATGTCCTCGGCAGTCAGTTATAAAAAGCGATGGGCGGATACAGCGACGTTTGCGGTAACCTGCGGACTGTGCGGCGGACTTTGGCTTTGTGCGGTGCTATTACAGGTGGAGCCGGCAGAATTTTTCAGAAATCTGCGGTATGTGGTGGAGTTTGATTTAACGCACGACCTGTCTGCCGGTCAGGGCGGAAAATGGATGGCAATCCTGTTGGACTTCTTACGGGTGCTTGTATTGTTTGGAATTTCAATCAGCATTGGCGGACTGATTGGTTGGGGAATCGGAAGACATAGCCGGAAAGCGGAAAAGAAGATGCCTGGCGGACTGATGCTTGCGGTACCCACGGTGCTTGTGGCAGAAGGAATTCAGTTGGTTTACTGGCTTGTGTTACAGAAGGGGTATGAAGAGCCGATGCTTCCTTTAGTGGCAGTGGTACTTCTTGCAGTGGGTCTTTGGCGCTATGCGGATGAGCGGAAGAGGCTGCAGGTACCTTGTCTGGGAAGCGGACTGCTGACGCTTCTTGCGGTGCTTTACATGAGCGACCTGACGTTTTTTTACGCTGTGCCCCATGCACTGTTAGGAATACTGGGTTGTGTGCTGGTGCTAATCTTCGCTCTGGAAAATGTAATCGGTAAAGACCGAAGCAAAGTATGGATTCGTGTGCTTCTTTACAGTTTGTGTTTCCTGTTTGTCTTTGGAAAAGGCTTTACAGTAAGGGCCGGAAAGACAGACACGAATACGGTGCTGGGACTTCGCGGTATGATAAAGTCCGGTCCCGCGGCGGGGACGCTTACCAACTATATGCAGGCCTATGTAAATAATTGTGATTATGAGGATTTTACTGCATACGTGGAAGAGGGCGACAAGTGTCTGATTGTGACGAATATGGTGGGAACCGGCGGAACCTCTCCGTATATGTTCCGGGATTTGGAGGTTTGCCATTTCTCTATTGTGGACCCTACCAGCTATGATGAGAGGCTTCTGGCTTACTGGGAGTTGTATCCTGAAAAAAGACCGGATGTAATTGTTGTGGATTGTTGGTACGGTCAGTTGATGGAGCGGGAAGACAGCTGGATTATGCAGTTTATTGAAAATGATTTCGGTTATACGAGAATGGAAGAGGGCAGATATGTCAGATTTTATTTCAGGGAGTAAAAAAAGCCTTTGGCAATTTATAAAGTTTGCGTTGGTGGGCGTTTCCAACACGCTCATCAGCGAGGGTGTATATGCGGTGCTGGTGTTCTTTAAAATGCATTATCTGCCGGCCAGCTTTTTCGGCTTTGTGTTGAGCGTCCTGAATGCATATTATTGGAGTAATAAGTATGTGTTTAAGGAACAGGAGGACGGTGAGCGGAGAGTCTGGTGGAGAGTGCTGATAAAGACCTATGTGGCGTACTTCTGGGGATATCTGGTAAATGCGGCACTTTTGGTGTTATGGATTGAGGTGCTGAATATCGGAAGATGGATGACGCCGGTTGCGGACTGGTGCGTAAAGAAGGGCATGGAATCACTGGATGCGGTGTTCTGGGGAAATATCCTTGCCGCCTTTATAAATTTAGTCATTACGGTACCTATGAATTTCCTGGTAAACAAGTACTGGGCATATAAACAAAAGAAAAAATCATAACCTCATAAAAATGGGAATAAAGTATAATAACCCCTTTTTATGAGGTTTTATATGTTAACGGATTACAACCGGATATTTCACAGGAAAAAAATTCTGACGGTATTTCTTTTGTGTGTGGGAATGCTGGCGGCTTTGTTCGGGCGATTGGTATATTTATGTGTCTGGCGTGCGGATCATTATTCCCAGATGGCAACCCAGCTTCATGAAAGGGAGCGGAGTATCAAAGCTGCCCGAGGGAAAATTCTGGACAGGAACGGTCAGGTGCTGGCAGACAATAAGACGGTATGTACCGTATCCGTGATACACAGCCAGATTGAAGATGCGGATGCAGTCATCAGGATGCTCTGTGAGGAACTGGAACTTTCGGAAGAATATGTAACCAAGCGTGTGGAGAAATATTCCTCTATGGAGCGCATAAAAAGCAATGTAGATAAGGAAACGGGGGACCGCATCCGCGAGTATGACATGGCAGGTGTAAAGGTGGATGAGGACTATAAAAGGTACTACCCGTACGGTGAGCTTGCCAGTAAGGTGCTCGGTTTTACGGGAGGAGACAATCAGGGAATTATCGGCTTGGAGGTCGTCTACGAGGACTACCTGAGCGGAGAACCGGGAACCATTCTCACCGTTACCGATGCAAAGGGAATTGAGGTGGAAACGGCGGGGGAACGCAGAATTGAGCCGGTCAGCGGTCAGAATCTCAGCATCAGCCTTGATTATAACATTCAATCCTACGCAACTCAGCTTGCGGTACAGGCGTGTGCGGCAAAGGAGGCGGAGAGTGTCTCCATACTGGTAATGAATCCGAAAAACGGAGAAATGTACGCTATGGTAAATGTGCCGGAGTTTGACTTGAACAATCCCTATGAAATTCCGGAAGCGGTTTCGGAGGGCAAGGTGCTTACGGCGGAAGAAAAGCAGAATCTCTTAAATGGTATCTGGCGAAACGGCTGTATCAACGATACTTATGAGCCGGGGTCTACCTTTAAAATCATTACAGCTGCGGCAGGACTGGAGCAGGGGGTGGTAACACCGGAAAGCGGTTTTTCCTGTCCGGGGTTTATCGTGGTGGATGACCGGAAAATCAAATGTCATAAGGTGACGGGGCATGGCTCGCAAACCTTTACACAATGCATGATGAACTCTTGTAATCCGGCACTGATTTCCGTAGGATTGCGGCTGGGGGTGGAAGACTATTATCAATATTTTGAACGTTTTGGCTTAAAGAAAAAAACCGGTATCGACCTGCCCGGTGAGGCGGGAACCATTATGCATAAAATGGAAAATATGGGGAATGTGGAGCTTGCCACGGTAGCCTTTGGGCAGTCCTTCCAGATTACACCGCTTCAGCTTTTAACCACTGCGGCGTCCATCGTAAACGGCGGGAATCGGGTGACGCCGCATTTCGGAGTAGGTACGTTGAATGAGGACGGAGAGATAACGGAAACCTTCCGGTATCCTGTGGAGGAGGGGGTGGTTTCAGAGAAAACCAGTGCCACCATGCGGGAAATTCTGGAGCAGGTAGTTTCGGAAGGAACGGGTAAAAATGGTGCGGTAGAGGGTTTTCGGGTAGGAGGCAAAACCGCAACCAGCCAGACCATTCCGAGAAACAGCGGTGTCTATATTGCATCCTTTGTTGGGTTTGCGCCTGCGGATGACCCGCAGGTGATAGCGCTTGCGGTTGTAAATAAGCCGCAGGGAGTATATTACGGCGGCCAGGTTGCAGCGCCTATTGTAAGACAGCTTTTTGAAAATATTCTTCCGTATTTGGGAATAATGGAGTATAATAAAAAATGAACAAAATTACGATTATGTCAGTTATGCTTTCCTTTATCCTTTGTGCTGTGTCGGGACCACTGGTGATTCCGATTCTCAGGAGATTAAAAATAGGACAGACGGTACGGGAGGAGGGACCGGCAGCGCACCGGAAAAAGACGGGAACTCCCACCATGGGCGGCGTGTTGATTTTGTTTAGCGTGGTTGCCACATCCCTGTTGTTTCTGGAGGAGTATCCCAAAATTGCACCGATCCTTTTCCTTACGGTAGGCTTCGGAATGGTGGGGCTTTTGGATGATTATATTAAGGTGGTGTGCAGGCGTTCCGAAGGGCTTTCACCGTTACAGAAGTTTCTGGGTCAGCTTGTGGTAACCGGTATATTTACATGGTACCTGATTCACTTTACGGATGTTTCCTTTGCCATGAAGCTGCCGTGGCTTCCGGGGCAATATTTGGATTTCGGCGCTTGGAATGTACCGATTCTTTTTTTTGTGGTTTTGGGAACGGTAAACGGTGCTAATTTTACAGACGGTTTAGACGGGTTGGCAGGCAGCGTTACCCTGATGATAACGGTCTTTTTTACGGTGGTGGCAATTGGCGGGAAAAGCGGGATTGAACCGATTACCTGCGCGGTGATGGGAGCGCTTTTTGCGTTTCTGCTTTTTAACGTACATCCGGCGGCAGTCTTTATGGGAGATACAGGCTCCCTTGCGTTGGGAGGCTTTGTGGCGGCCTGCGGTTATGTATTACAGATGCCCCTGTACATAGCAATTGTTGCAATTGTCTATCTGATTGAGGTGGGCTCCGTTATTTTACAGGTAGGTTATTTTAAGCTTACAGGGGGAAAACGTATTTTTAAAATGGCACCGCTTCATCATCACTTTGAGCTGTGTGGGTGGTCCGAAACAAGAATTACTGCGTTATTTACGATAATTACTGCCCTGATGTGTCTGATGGCGCTGACGGGCTTACATGAAATATAGTAAGAGAGGTTGTACGGGTATGAAAAAAGGAGAAAAATGCCTTGTGATAGGCTCCGGTATCAGTGGTCTGGGCTCTGTGAAGCTGTTGGAGCATATGGGCGCAGAGATAGTACTTTACGACAGTAAGCTGACGGAGGAAGAAATCCGGGCGAAGCTCCCTACGGAGAGTAAGGTGCAGTGTGCTGCGGGAGAGTTGTCTGAGCAGATAAAGGATTGGACGGAGACGGTGGTATTAAGTCCCGGCGTGCCGGTGGATATTCCGGTGGTGCTGGAGCTGAAGGAGCGCGGCGCGAGCATTATCGGTGAAATAGAGCTTGGCTGCCGTAATGACCGCGGCAGAATCATCGCAATTACCGGAACCAACGGTAAAACGACAACAACCACCCTTGTGGGAGAAATTATGAAGGCACATTGCGGCGGGGAGAAGGTCTTTGTGGTGGGAAATATCGGTAATCCCTATACCTCGGAGTGTTTAAAGACAAATGAGGACACGGTGACCGTAGGGGAAATCAGTTCCTTCCAGTTGGAGACAACGGAGGAGTTTCATCCGGTCGTGTCAGCGATTCTAAACATTACGCCGGATCATCTGGATCGCCATCATACCATGGAGGCTTACGTGGCGGCGAAGGAAGCGATTACAAAGAAGCAGGATAAATCCGATGTGTGTGTGCTGAATTATGAAAATGAGTTTACCCGTGATTTCGGAGAAAGATGTCCTGCCGGAGTGGTATTTTTTTCCTCCGCAACAGAATTGGAAAACGGTTATTTCCTGCGGGGAGATAAGATTGTTAAGAGCAAAAACGGCGAGTGCCGGGAACTGATGGATATCCACCGGGATATGAATCTGGTAGGAATCTGTAATGTGGAAAATGTGATGGCGGCAATCGCCATTACAGAGGGAGCGGGAGTTCCCCTGGAAACCATACTGAGCGTGATTCGTACGTTCCGCGCTGTGGAGCACCGCATAGAGTTTGTGGCAACCAAGAGAGGCGTGGACTATTATAACGATTCTAAAGGAACCAATCCGGATGCGGCAATCCAGGGCATCCGTGCCATGTCGAAGCCTACCGTTCTGATTGGCGGGGGCTATGATAAGGGAAGCGAGTATGACGAATGGATTGAAAGCTTTGAAAACAAAGTAAAGTGGCTGGTTCTGATTGGACAGACCCGTGAGAAGATTGCGGAGTGTGCAAAAAAGCATGGCTTTACCAACATCCGGTTTGCGGACAGTTTTGAGGAATGTTTGCATCTCTGTACGGAGCTTGCAGAGGACGGAGATGCGGTACTGCTGTCACCTGCCTGTGCAAGCTGGGGCATGTTTCCCAATTATGAGGTTCGGGGAAAACAGTTTAAGGAATATGTGCACGGTATCAGCTGACGGTAAGAAGTGTACTGCTTCCGATTAAGACCACAAGTGAGGATGATAAAATGGCGTCTCGTGAGATAACGAAACGAAAGAAAAAAGAACAATCTGAATACTTTTTCGATTACAGTCTTTTGTTTATCGTGCTGTTTTTGTTGGGGTTCGGTCTGGTAATGATTTATTCCGCAAGCTCCTATGAAGCGCAGGTGGACTTTGGAGACGAGGCGTATTATCTGAAAAAACAGTTGATTGCCTGCATCATCGGCTTGGTACTTATGACGGTGGTGGCGAATATTCCCTACCATTTCTGGGAGCGGTTTGCGCTGGTGGGATATCTTGTTTCCATGGCGATGATTCCCCTTGTTTTGACGCCGCTTGGCGTAGCCAGCCATGGTGCAAGACGATGGATTCGGATACCGGGTGTGGGACTGAATATCCAGCCTGCGGAGGTGGCGAAGCTGTGTATGATTTTGTTCCTTGCCACAATGGTATGTAAAATGGGAAAGAGTGTGCGCTCCATGAAAGGCTTTATCTTCATGGTATTACTTCCCCTGCCCATTGTGTTGGAGGTTTACCTGATTACCGATAACCTCAGCTCCGCGATTATCATTCTCGGTATTTCCGTACTGATGGTATTTGTGGCGAGCCCCGATTATAAGAAGTTTGTAATCATGGGACTGGCGGGTGTGACGGCAATCGGACTTTTGCTCTTTTATGTAGTATCGTCAGGCGGAGAAGGCGGCTTTAGAAGCGAGCGTATTATCGCGTGGCTGGACCCGGAAAGTGCGGCACAGGGAAAGGGCTTCCAGACTCTGCAGGCACTTTATGCCATCGGCAGCGGCGGCATCTGGGGCAAGGGCCTTGGACAGAGTATGCAGAAGCTAAGCTTTCTGCCGGAGGCGCAGAACGATATGATTTTCTCCATTATTTGCGAGGAACTGGGATTGTTCGGTGCCATTGCCATTATTCTTATGTTTATTATGCTTTTGTGGCGTATGATGATTATTGCAAATAATGCTTCCGACCTGTTCGGAGCCATGCTTGTTGTAGGAGTAATGGGACATATCGCCATCCAGGCAATCTTAAATATAGCGGTTGTTACCAATACCGTGCCGAATACGGGAATTTCCCTGCCGTTCATCAGCTACGGAGGTTCCTCGGTAATGTTTTTGCTGATAGAAATCGGTTTGGTACTGAGTGTGGCGAAGAGAATACAGCTAAAGGAATTATAGGGTACAAGGTACGAAGTGAGCCGGTGGTACATAGGATAGAATAGGTCTTATAGTTTGATGCGGGACGGTGATCTATGGATTCTATTCGTGTTCAGGGCGGAATTGCCCTACAGGGCAAACTTCGTGTGCAGGGGTCAAAAAATGCGGCATTGCCGATTCTGGCAGCGACGTTGCTGGTGGGAGAGACCTCCTATATCGGAAATTGCCCCAGAATATCTGATGTATATGCCATGAACAGTCTGCTTCAAAGCCTCGGGTGTGAGGTGAGCTGGCAGGGCAGCGGCGTGGTTGTGGATTCCGCCGAGGCAAGGTGGGAGGAGATGAAATCAGAGGCGGTAACGGGGATGCGTTCTTCCCTGTTTCTTTTAGGCGCTTTGTTGGGAAGATGCGGCGAAGCGGTGATGGAGTATCCCGGAGGTTGCGTTATCGGGAAACGTCCTATTGATTTACATTTGGAAGCACTTGGGAAAATGGGTGCCACGTTTTGGGAGGAGGAAGGGCTGCTGCATGCATCTGCGAAGCAGCTGAAAGGAACGAAAATAACCCTGCCGAAACAAAGTGTGGGAGCTACGGAAAACGTAATTCTTGCTGCGGTTATGGCGGAGGGAGAGACCATTCTTTGCGGCGCCTCCAGAGAACCGGAGATTGTGGCACTGTGTACTTATCTGCAACAATGCGGAGCGGATATAGACGGAGCGGGAACAGACTGTATTACCATACATGGCGGTTGCAGGCTGTACGGAACGGAGTATCAGGTTCCTTCCGACCGGATTGTAGCGGGGACATATCTGCTTGGATGTATCGGAATCGGAGGGAATGTTTTGCTTGAAAATGCGCCGGTTTCGGAAATGGAAGATGTAATCCGGACGGCAGAAAGAATGGGCGGAAAAATCTGCGCATCCAAGGAAGAAATTTATGTGCAGGCTCCTAAGCAGCCGATTGCCTTGAGACATCTTGTTACGGCTCCGTATCCCGGATTTCCGACGGATTTGCAGTCGGTTGTGCTGGCGGCGTTATTGAAGGCAGATGGGGAAACGGTGATTGAAGAGACGATTTTTGAGAACCGGTTCCGTGTGGTAAAGGAGCTTCAAAAACTGGGAGCGCAGGTTGAGGTTTTGGATGAAAAAAGGATTTGCATACATCCGGTTTCAAGGCTTTGCGGAGCAGATGTGAGGGCGAAGGAGCTGCGCGGAGGTGCAGCACTGGTTGTGGCAGGACTTATGGCGGAGGGAGAAACCGTAATCAGCGGTTGTTCTTATATATACCGCGGATATGAAAATATCTGTAGAGATTTCAGAGAGTTAGGAGCGCGGGTTATCAGTGTTTAAAAGCAAAAGACTGGTATGCATGCTGGGCGTGGCGGCTGTTTTGCTGGCATTGCTGTTGGGCGGCGGATATTACGTTAAAAAGAATTATACGGTGAAAAACGTGTATGTGGAAGGAAATGTCCATTACACCAAGGAAGAGATTCAGGCGATTGTGATGGATGGGGTATTGGGAGATAACTCCCTTTACCTTTCCATGAAATATAAGAATAGAGGAATTGATAACGTTCCCTTTGTAGATGTGATGGATGTAACGGTACTTGCTCCGGACACCATACGGATTACGGTTTATGAAAAGGTACTTACGGGGTATGTGAAATATCTGGGAACGTATATGTACTTTGATAAGGACGGTTATGTTGTGGAGAGCTCCGCGGAAAAGACGGCGGGGGTACCTCAGATTACCGGGCTGTCCTTTGACCATCTTGTAGTGGGTGAGCCGCTTCCGGTAGAGAATCCGCAAGTGTTTCAGAATATCTTAAATGTGACGAAGCTTTTGAAAAAGTATGAGCTTGCCTCGGAGAAAATCCACTTCGGAAAGTCTGAGGAGGTCACGGTTCATTTCGGCGAAATCAAGGTATCTCTGGGAAAGGAAGAGGGGTATCTGGAGGACAAGCTGATGCTTTTGCCGGAGCTTCTGCCCAGCCTGGAAGGAAAGACAGGGGTACTACAGATGGAGGCGTACGATGCAAACGGGGGGAAATACACCTTTAAGCCGGACGCAGGATAACTTTTTTAAAAAATGGTTGATAATTTCAGGAAATGATTATATGATAGATTATATGGAATTTTATTGCGCAAAAGGAGGACAAACCCTTGCTTGAGATTAAGACGAATGACGCTGAATCTGCAGCCAAGATTATCGTAGTCGGTGTAGGCGGTGCAGGTAATAATGCTGTAAATAGAATGATTGATGAACAGATTGACGGAGTGGATTTTATCGGTGTAAATACCGATAAGCAGGCGCTTCAGCTCTGTAAGGCGCCTAAGCTTCTGCAGATTGGTGAGAAGCTGAC
>JAZQCX010000066.1:0-13259 GCA_045546495.1 Acetatifactor sp.
TGAAACAGTGATGGTACAGGTGGGGCATCGGGACATCCGAGGCTGTATTGCCTGCGGCAGATGCGGTGAACTGGGAAAATGTGTCTTTGAGGATGCGGTCAATGAGTGTGCAAAGGAATTTGCGGAATGCGACGGTATCGTTGTGGGAAGCCCTGTTTACTATGCCTCTGCAAACGGTACCCTGACGGCCTTTCTGGATCGCCTGTTCTACTCGGCTCATTGCGATAAATCCATGAAGGTGGGGGCAAGCGTGGTGGCAGCAAGGCGTGGCGGACTGTCAGCTACCTTTGACCAGCTGAACAAGTATTTTACCATCAGCGGAATGCCGGTTGCCTCCAGTCAGTACTGGAACAGCGTGCACGGCGGCGTGGCAGGTGAAGCACAGCAGGATGCGGAGGGGATGCAGACCATGCGTACGTTGGCGAGAAACATGAGCTTTCTGATAAAGAGCATTCAACTGGGAAAAGAAGCCTATGGGTTGCCCGAGAAGGAGCCACAGGCAAGGACAAATTTTATCCGCTAGGAAGAAGAAACGGTTAGTCCGGATATTCTTTAGACAAGTTACAAGACAATTAAGCATCCTATTTTTTGCTTTGCGCTTCGGACGGATTGTGGTATTATGAAGAGTGGCAAGGTAAGCTGAGTTGCCGAAGTCGCGTTACCTGTGGGGACATGCAAAGCGTGTTTTCAGTAATGCCAGAATGTACGAATGAGAGAAAAGAGATTAAATGAAAATATTGATTACCACCGATTTGTATACCACCGCTACCAACGGTGTGGTGACCTCGGTAAAAAATTTGTATGGAGAATTAAAGAAAAAGGGACATGATGTGCGGATTCTGACTTTCTCGGAAAATGTGCACAGCCGCAGGGAGGGTGATGTGACTTACATACGCTCCATGCCCTTTAAAATATATCCGGATGTGCGGATGCCGCTGTCGTATCGGCATCGTCTGATTCGCGAGCTGATTGAATGGAAGCCGGATGTGATTCACAGCCAGTGTGAGTTTTTCAGTATGCAGTATGCAAAGCGCATCGCAAGGAAAACGAAAGCACCTATCGTACATACCTACCATACCATGTATGAGCAGTATGTGGGCTATGTGTTACCCGGAAAGAAGTTCGGACCCTGGGCGGTGAAGCATGTGGTGAGAAACCGTTTGAAAAAGGTTTCTCTTGTGATTGCGCCTACGGCGAAAATGGAGCGGATTCTGAACGGGTACGATTTGGATAAGCCTATTCGGATTGTGCCAAGTGGCATCTCGTTGGAGCAGCATAAAAACAGGCTTTCCCGGGAGGCACGGGAGGAAAAGCGGGCAAAACTGGGAATTACCGGAGAGCAGCTGGTTTTGTTGAATCTGGGAAGACTGGGAACGGAAAAAAATTTGGACGAGCTTTTGCAGAATTTTGCAAAGGCACGCAAGACAAATGATAAACTGGTGCTTCTGATTGTAGGAGACGGTCCTGCAAAAGAACCGTTGGAGAAAAAGGCGGTTGCGCTGGGAGTGCAGTCTTCGGTGATTTTCACAGGCATGGTGAAGCCCACCGAGGTGCAGGAGTATTATCAGCTGGGAGACATTTTTGCCAGTGCATCCACCAGCGAAACCCAGGGACTTACCTATATTGAGGCAGCGGCAAACGGTTTGCCTTTGCTTTGCAGACAGGATGATTGTCTGGAGGGAGTGCTGTTGCAGGGAGAAAACGGGTATGAATTTACCTGCGAGGAAGAGTTTCTGGGCGCCCTTTCTAAGATGGCAGAAGATGAGGAGTGGCGAAAACAGGCCGGAAAAAGAAGTGAGGAAATCTCAACCTTGTATGATAAGGTAACCTTTGGCAACAGTGTGGAAGAGCTTTATAAGACATTGCTGTAGGATGATGAGAGTGGGTAGAAAGTGAGTAATAAAAATGAGTTGGTTGACGGATTTGGTGTCTAATCCCTTTTTAATGACAAGTATATCTGCGTGGTTGGTTGCGCAGGTTTTGAAGGTAATTATTCATGCAATCATTACCAAGAAGCTGGATTTATCCAGACTGTTTGGTGACGGAGGTATGCCTAGTGCCCATTCGGCGGTGGTATCCTCTCTTACGATTTTTTGCGGGTTATATTACGGTTTGGACAGTGTGTATTTTGCCATTACGGTTGTGCTGGCATTGATTGTGTTTAATGATGCTATGGGTGTGCGCAGAGAAACCGGAAAGCAGGCGGTTATCCTGAACGAGATGACAAGAGCATTCGAGGAGCTGTCAAAGGAGGATTTACCGGAGGTAAAGCTGAAGGAGTTTGTGGGACATTCTCCGATTCAGGTTTTTGCGGGAATTATTATCGGTGTTACCGATGCGGTAATTATGTACTTTTTGATTGTATAGTCTGTGGCGGTATGCGTGTTTGAAAAACTTGGAACCAAAGGAGGGCAGGAAATATCCCGCCCGTATGAATTTTCGGGGATTCTGAGGAGTGAATAAATATCGAAGCGATTATCTGTGTGTGGGATCTCGGGAAGCAGATATTAATAAGAGAGGAAGGGTGCAAATGAAGAATTGTCGATTTTTACAGATTGGTCTGGTGTGTCTGATGATATGTCTGTTTAGCGGCTGCGGGAAGATGAAGAATGAGCTGCCTGTGGATTTAGGCACAGAACCCTATTCCTTGAGCGTTTACAGCTACAACGAAGGAAACGGAAAGATATATTCCACGAATGATACGGCCGTTGCGGAGAAGATTCTGGAGGACATTTCTACGGGGAAAGCGAAAAAGGCGGAAGACTGGACCCATGAGCAGCTGACCTTTCCGATTTACGGCGTAGATGCTACGGACAGTACCGGTGAGGAAATCGAAATTGCATGGAGCAACGGATACTGGATTACCAATGAGGGAGCAGTGTATCAGGGCGGCTTTGATTTTGTAAAGGTAATTGCTGACAATCAGTGGTATGCCTATGACTTTACGTTTACCTCCTTGCTGCCCTGTGCGAAGATGCTTTGTCTTGGTGAGGACGGGTGGCTTCCTTGGCTGCTGATTCCTGCAAGGGAGGAGACTGCACCGGAGGGTATCTCTATGGCAATTATCGGTCAGGACGACAGTAAGCTTACCATCGAAATGACAAATCACAGTCGGCAGGAATGGGCTTACGGGGAAGGCTATTCCGTGCAGGTATGTCTTGATGATGTCTGGTATATACTGCCGGAGGTGCCGGGGCAGTGGTATGTAAGGGCGATTGCCATTATTCTTCCCGCCGGTGAAACAAGGGAGGAAAGCTGTTCCTTTGACAGATACGGTGCGCTTCCTGCGGGAAAGTATCGCCTGGTAAAAGAGGGGATGACAGCGGAATTCGAGTGCCCGGTTAATCAGGAACTGATACAGCCGGAGGGTATTACCAAAGAGACAGAGAAGCATGGGATGGCGGGTGCTGCGAATCTGAAGGAACGTTTTGCGGAGCATGATATGAAAGCGGGAACCTGTCTTTCCGAAGCAATGCTGGAGGATGAGAACTGTCTGCGCATTATCAAAGAGAATTTTAACAGTATTACTTTGGAAAATGATATGAAGCCGGATTATACGCTGGACAAGGAAGCCAGTGTAGCGGCGGGAGAGATTGTTGTATCCTTCAGCGATACCGCAAAGAAGCTGTTGGACTGGTGCCGGGATAATGATATGGCGGTGAGGGGGCATACTCTGGTTTGGTACAGCCAGACGCCCGACTGGTTTTTTTATGAGGAATTTAATCCGGAAAAGTCCTTGGCAGGTCGGAAAGTGATGCTGGAGCGCATGGACAGCTACATCCGTCAGGCATTTGAGCTGCTGGAGGAGCAAGGGTATTCCGACATGATTTACGCCTATGACGTGGTAAACGAGGCGTGGATGGAAGATGGCAGAATGCGTGATAATTTATGGCGGGAGACCATTGGTGATGACTATATGTGGCACGCCTTTTATTACGCGGATAAGTACGCACCGGAGCATGTTGACCTGTATTACAACGATTATAATGAGCATTTAAAGTGGAATATCATCTATGACTTTGTACAGACGCTGGTGGATGAGAACGGCGAATATCTGATTGACGGTATCGGTATGCAGGCTCATTTGTACACGGGTGATTATCTGCCGGGATATCTGGGGGCAGTAGAGAAGTTGGGCGCAACAGGATTGAAGGTCAATCTGACGGAGCTGGATGTCAGTCTGGGAACGTGGGACAACATCAGACCTGCCACTGAGGAAAATTTGGAAAAGCAGGGACAGTATTATTATGATTTGATTGGCGGGCTTTTTCAGCTTGCCGATGAAGGCAAGGTAGAGATGGACGCTCTTACCTTCTGGGGGTTTGCGGATCACCTGTCCTGGAGGAGGGACAGAAGTCCGCTTCTGTTTAATGCGCAGTATGAGCCGAAGCCGGCTTATTTCGGAGCGTTGCAGTGGGAGAAATAGGGGGACCCGCGAAACATAACGGGTCCTTTTGTTTTGTGGATAAAATGTTGTATTGAGACGCATTATATAGTACAATAATTAATAGTAGCAGTACTGTTTTTGTAGGAAATTGCTTCGCGGATTGTTTGTTAAGTGCACTATATTTGGAGGAACGAATGTATACGAAAGAGCAGTTAGTAAAGTATCCGTACTTTGAGGAAGTGTTCAAGTCAAAAGATATAAGCAGCGTCGTCGATTCGTTGACGGGGATTATTTCCAGAAGCTATATGTTGGAATTCATTCAGAGCCTTATGAATAATAAGATCCCTTTTACGTTAGCACTCCTGGATCTTGATAATTTTAAGTTTATCAACGACACTTATGGTCACAAAATAGGTGACGGTGTGTTAGCCGGGTTGTCAAATGATCTGGAAAGATATCTTGATGGCTATGGTATCGTGGGCCGATATGGCGGGGATGAGTTTCTGATTGTAAATTTTAGGGATCATGGTTATGATGAGGTAAAAGCCTTCTACAATGAGCTTTATACTGACTATAATGTTCTTCGGAAAAATATCCATCTTGACGACTGTGAACCGTTTGTCACGGGAACCATAGGCAGTGCCGCATTTCCCGAGGATGCGCAGGATTATGAGTCTTTGTTTTGTTTAGTGGACAAGGCGTTATACAGAGGTAAGATAAAAGGGAGAAACTGTTATATTATCTATGTAGAAGAAAAGCATAAAGATATATCGATCCAAGAACTGGCAAGCAGGGGAATATATAGTATTTTCCGTGATTTGTCCCGTGAGTTTGATTCTCAGTCGAAATTATCGGATAAGCTAAAGGCCATGCTTCATATATTGGACGGCGATATGCGGATATCTGATTTGTATTATGTAGGCAATGACAAGCATTTTAGAAATGTCAGTGCCGGTGATTCTTTAGGTCTGGTAAATGATTTGGATAAGCTTATAAAAGATGATATTTATACTACAAACGAAATAAGCGATATGGAATCTAAAGCACGTAGTATGTATGAACTATGTAGGAGAAAAGAGTTTGAAACGGTACTGATTATTCGAATCGGGATACAGGATGAAACCTTTGGGTATTTGATATGTGCGGAACCGAAAACTCTTCGTATTTGGCAGGACGATGAGTATGCTACCATGTTTTTTGTGGCCAGAATGCTGGCAGTATATATGCAGGCTTCGGGAGAGAAGATGTAACATCGTTTCTGATTCCAAGGATTTTCAAGGGAATAAGGAGATAGACAGCGGGATGAAATATCCTGCTGTTTTTTTGCTTTTTAACAAAACATTAACTTATGTTAAATGAATAGAGGGATATGTGATAAAACCTTGGGGAATGGTGGTTTCTCAAGGTTTTTGTTATGATTGAGATTATGGAGAAATATCGTAAGTTGATGTAAAGTGATGTGGTTTGGGGCATGAATGGTGTCAAAAATGGTGTAGAAAATATGGATGCATATGGGAGTAAGTTCTTTTTGAAAAGATTATCTGATTTTACCTAACTTTCAAAAATGTGCAAACTGAGAGTGCAGAATGATATGTTGACAGGAGGGGCATCTGTGCTAAGCTGGTTCGCTACAAGGCACAGGTTTGGTGGGATGGATAGGCAGGACTGGTGCTTGGCTTAATGCCTTGGGAGCACAGATGCGGGTACATGCGGTCAACATGAGAAGTATAATTAGTAAAATTAGTATTGACAAATACTAAAATACAAATTAGAATAAAAGTACAAAGAGAAAGGAGTAGATAATGTATGAAGAAAGAAGTTAGTTTTTTGATTGATAATGATGTTTATGAAAAATTTTCTATAGCATTGCGTTTGACAGATGAAGATGAAAATGATGCGATTGAAAATTGTATGCGTACATATATCGCAAGAACATTTGAAAGGGCGTCACAAGAATACAGTCCAAATGTAGGAAGACGGGCAAGCGTAGATGAAGATAGAGATTTTTATGGAAAGGCTATTCAGAGGATTCCGGTATGGGCGTTAAAACCGAACCAGTATAATCACAAAATTATTCGAGCATTTTTTGAGGTAGAAGCAGCTACTGGAGAAGTAACGTTGGATAAAATGGAACTGCTTTGCAGTAAAAAAGAACGCTCTGAATTGTATGTACCTACATTTCGTAATAATTACGCACAAATGAAAATTGATGGACCGAAAAGCCATGGAAAAGTGTTTGAGGACGATGGAGAACATGTGTGGATATGGAAGGAAGTAGAGGAGGTTCTCCGCAGACATAAAGATAGCTTTCTGCGATAGTAAGGAGGTGTGAGCAGTGGATTCATCATATAGAAGTTATAGACAGTATCGGGCAAATCGATATCAGTATAAAGTGGACCAAATAACTGCTCCGATAGTAATGATGTTCATTATAGGATTTATTACAGAGTATTGGTGGGGAATAATAGCATGCATAGCAATTCTGTTATTTGTATGGTTTAGTAAGAAGCATACTAATAAAAATACAATTGACCAGATGGACAGCAGTACGAGTGAGGTAAGCATTAAACAGAATCAGAAAACAAGTTTCCAGAAGGAGGAAGTAATGACTATGAGTACAACAGAGGTTGGATATATCAATAAAAATAATCAGAGAAACAATGGAAGAACAGATAAACCGGGAACAGATTATGGACAGTGGTTTTACAATATGGAATGTTTAGAGTGTGGTCATAAATATCACGCAAATGGTAGCAATATCTATGAAAAGAAATGTCCTAATTGCCAAGGAAAAAGCAAAGAGAAGCGTACTGCAAATGGTCAGAAGTCTACAGAAGCAGGATATGTAAATAAAAATAATCAGAGAAATAATGGAAAGACGGATATTCCCGGAACAGGTAATGGGCAGTGGTTTTATGATATGGAGTGTTTGGGGTGTGGGCATAAGTATCATGCAAATGGACACGATGTGTGGCTGAGAAAGTGTCCAAAGTGTCAAGGAGGAAGAAAGTAAAACAGAGAAAAAAGGAAAGTTTCTGTTGTATGGAAAGGAATAGGGGGGCATATGATAAAAAGAATATCACAGATTAACAATTTAGGACAATTTGAAAACTTTGAAAGTTACCAAGAGCTTGAAAGAAATAGTATACTATTTGGGTTTAATGGAGCAGGAAAGTCTACGCTAAGTGATTTATTCTATTCTATGGTTGATGGAAGAGATGGACAGTTTTTGGACAGACGTAGAACTTTAAACAGAGAAGGAGAAGATGGAAAAAAAGAAATTAGCGCAGAAGTAGTAGGTGACACAGAAACATATATCTTTTCGGAAAATGGGTGGGATAAAAGACCGGAACGGGTGCAGGAATCAGCTTGGTTGTTATCACGGTGTCGGTTTATATGGTTGTGCGGGCAAATCGGGAGATACGTTGGCTGAAATGTGGAGAGAAATCTGAGGGAACAGAGAGAGAAAAGTGAAAAGCAAGAGAATTGAAGAAATAGTAGGGAGAGCAAAGATAGAAGTTTCTGAGTAAGAAATGGAAATTGCCACAAAAAGGGAGGAAATAAGTTTGAATATGGAACAGGAATGTAAAAATGAAAACTTTAGCTTTACCTATTCTGCGAAGGAGCAGGAGGAACTGAAAAAGATACGTCAGAAATATGTACCGGCGGAAGAGGATAAGATGGAACAGGTACGCCGATTGGATAAAAAAGTGACGCAAAAGGGTACGGCGATTTCTATTGCGTTGGGCGTGATTGGTACACTTTTATTCGGAGCAGGTATGAGCTGTGTAATGGAGCTTGAGGGAATATGGTTTGTTCTCGGTATTATTTTAGGTATCATCGGACTGGTGCCAATCGGTGCGGCATATCCGGTTTACAGCCGTGTAACGAAGCAGGAGCGGGAGAAAATTGCACCGGAAATTCTGCGACTGACAGAGGAACTGATGAGGTAAAAGCGTGGTTGCAGTATGTGGAGGCGATGTGAAAATGAAACTGTTTTTAGAAGAAAATCACCCCTATTTACGCCCCTATATTTGTCGGGGCGATTTTAAGCAGGCGAGGATAATTCTGGCAGGAATTAACCCGGCAACTCCGATTACTCCGGTACAGATGTCATTGGAAGCTTATCAGGCACTGATAGGAGACTACGAGTGCTTTATGGAGTACTATAAGGAGAGCAGAAGGAAAGCGGGGAAATCTCCGGTTTCCCGTACCAGACAGGGGATTTCTGCCTTTGTGGATTGGGTAAATGAGGAACTTGGACAACAGGTTATTGAGAGTGATGTATGTACCTATCCTACGAAATCTGTAAAGGAACTGGATGCGGCGCCAAGGTGGTGTCGCGAGGCAGGGATTGAGTTATTCTGGGAGGTGCTTTGTGAGTCGCGGGCGGATGTGCTGATTTTATACGGCGCGAGAGCTTTTCGGGATTTTCTCTCGCTTGTTTGTGCAAAGGCAGATGCGGGGGCAGATTGCGAATTGCTGCCGGGTGATGTATATGAAGAAGGTATCGATGCAACGAAGAATCCGATGGTTGAGCACTGCACCGCAGGTGCGGTTGATTGCGATGCGGGAATGCGGAAAGAATGGATAGAAGGGTTGTCGGTCTGCGAGTGTGAACAGTTAGAAAAAATATCTCCCGTGGCAACGCTACAGCTTGGGCATCGCCGGATAGCAGTATATGTGGCAAGGCATTTTATGTATTACGGAAAAACCGGAGCATCCTATGAAGCGTTTAAGGAAAAGTTAAAGACACTGCGATGATGGACAGCGATTAAGGGAAGCAGAAAAGGAAGGCAGTAAAGGTACGCAAAAAGGCTACCGTCAAAATGACGGCAGCCTTTTTAATATGGTTTCTGATGCATTTTCTATAAACTGTGCGGCTTCCTCTTCCGTAAAGTAAGGGTAGTGGCGTTCCAGATTATCCTTACCGCCGCGGTACCAGCCGGTGATATAGGCGCGCCGATTATCAAAGGCATCCTTTGCGAAAATATCCATGTAATGATTTTCAAAGCCCACTGCGTCTTCGTAAATGCAAAAGGCTCTGAAATCAGGATGGTTTTTCAAATATAGAAAATCCAAGTCGTACCAGTCTTTTTTCACAGTTGCTATAAAGGCCTTCTTGTCTGCAGCGTAGGCCTCGGGATGTTTCCCGGCACAAACACGGTATACCTTTTGCAACCATTCCATATCCGTCAATAAATGGGTCAGATAGCCCAAATAAAAGGAGTAGGCCTCTTTGGAATAGCTTTGCTGTTGCTCGGGCGTAAAGTGTTTGGCAACGTAATCCGAAATGCTTCGTTCATTTACAGCAAGACTTCCGTTGTCCAAGCGGTTTTTAAAGTGGGACTCCTCCCCGCTGGGGATGAAGGTGTTCCAGTCGTCGACGGGAACACCGCTGTCCGGCGCAATGTTTCCCACGATAAATTCTTTTTCCGCAATTTCCCGTCTGAGCAGCTTTGGAAGCTGCTCCAAAAGCCTGTCTGCAACCCGTAAGTGTATCATCCAAGATGCCATGTCGTGTTCCTCCTTTGTTATTACATTCTGATTTGTGACTTAAAATATTTTTCCTGAAATTCGATCTGTTCCATAATTTCAGCTTTCGTAAAGGAAACAGATTCCGGCGCAACAACCCACTTTTCCTCAACATCATCAGCTCTGTGGATGATGGCAATTATTTTTCCCACAAATTCTTTTACAGGCACATCTACACCTAAAATGTAAGCATCCTGTTCTTCGCCGTCCGGTGCAATTATCCCTTCCACAAAACCGTAATTTACCGGATAATATATATCTTTATGTTTAGGATGATAACTGCCTAACGGTCTGTCTACGACCACTTTCACAATGTTTCCAAGCATAAAAAGTACCTCTGTAAATTGGAATTTATCGCGCACAAGGGAAAAGGAAGCACTTGCGAAGCAAGTATTTACTTTTCCCGGCGCGATACCGACAAAATCAAAAGTGCGAAGCACGACAGGCGCGAAGCGGCTGGATTTTGAAGGCGAAACGGATAGTAACCTCTTTGTGGAAGATTTTAGCTGCTGATTTTCATGGTTTTATGGAGTTGACAGCAGATAAAATTTTGAAATTGTACGGTTCTAGCTGCTGGGTGGTCAAAATTGCGCAAGCAGGCAGAATATGAAATGCCTGTTACCAAGCCCATCCCTCGCCATAAAGAGCTCGGTCAATCTCAATTTTTCTTTATTATACCCGTCCCCTTCCGAAAACACAATTTAGAAAAAGAAAGAATTCTTTTAAGGTTTTATTAAGGCGCAGAAACAGAATCGGACTTACGGCAGCAAATGACATTTTGCAAAAACCTGCAATGACAGGTGCAGTAGGAAGTGATATAATAGGCGAAGGAAATGAAAACGATGTCAAGCGATACTAGGAGAAACTTTAAGATGAGAAAGAATAGATAAAAAAGAAGAAACGGATAAAGAAAAAATAGATAAAGAAAAACAGAAAAAAGAAGAAAAAGAAGAAGCAGAGATTAGGAAATAAGAAGCAGGAAAGAGATACAGCATGGAAAAGTGGTTTGTGGCGGCAAAAAAGGCCGATTTTAATAAGTGGGCGGAAGAATTTCGGATTAGCCCTGTTTTGGCAAGAATCCTACGGAACCGTGATTTGACAACGGAGGAAGAGGTGAAAAGCTTCCTGTACGGTAAGCCGGAGGATTGTCATTCGCCGTGGCTTTTGAAGGACATGGAAAAAGCGGTGAAACTGATACTGGAGGCAGTGGAGCAGGAGACGAAGATTCGCGTTATCGGAGATTATGATGTGGACGGTATCTGCTCCTCCTACATATTGACGAAGGGGTTACAGCTTCTCGGAGCCAAGGCTGATACAGCGATTCCTCACCGCATTCACGACGGCTACGGGTTGAATGACAGCCTGATTGAGGAGGCGAAGGCGGACGGCATCGGTATGATTGTCACCTGCGACAACGGAATTGCGGCAACAGCGCAAATTGAGCTTGCGAATTCTTACGGAATTAAAGTGATTGTGACGGATCACCATGAGGTGCCGTTTGTGACGGAAACTGTGCCGGGTGTCGGGGCTGAGGGAAATAATATCGGTGAGGAAAAACCTTCGGAAAGCGATGCTGAAAAAGGCAAAACAGGGGAAAAAGAGAAAACGGCGGAAAAAGAGACGCAACAACGTGTAATACGCCGGGAAATTCTTCCCCCTGCGCTTGCAATTATTAACCCAAAGCAGGAGGCCTGCGGCTATCCTTTTCCCGGTATTTGCGGGGGCGTGGTGGCGTATAAGCTGATGGCGGCGCTAACTGAAAGAACGGGGAATCCGAAGCTGCGGGAAGCGATGGAGGAGCTTCTGGAGTTTGCGGCAGTTGCTACGGTCTGCGATGTGATGGAATTAAAGGACGAGAATCGCATTATCGTAAAGGAAGGCTTGAAGCGCTTGAAAAATACGAGAAATCAAGGGTTGCAGGCGTTGATGGAGGTGAACCGGCTGGAGAGCGCGAAGCTGAGTGCCTATCACCTGGGCTTTGTAATCGGCCCCTGCTTAAATGCCACCGGAAGGCTTGATACGGCGAAGCGGGCCTTAGAGCTGTTGAAAAGTACTACGAAGGTAGATGCCATGAGTGCGGCGGCGGAACTGAAAGCCTTAAATGACAGCAGAAAGAATCTGACACTGCAGGGGGTGGAGCAGGCGCTGGCTTATGTGGAGGAGCATCATTTGGAGCAGGATAAGGTGATGCTGATTTTCCTGCCGGATGTGCATGAGAGCCTTGCGGGAATCATTGCGGGGCGCGTACGCGAGAAATATAACCATCCCACCTTTATTCTGACAAGAAGTGAGGAGGGGGTAAAGGGATCGGGACGCTCCATAGAGGGGTATCACATGTATGAAGCTATGGTAAAGGTGTCCGGGTATTTTACGAAATTCGGCGGGCATGCCATGGCGGCAGGATTTTCCATGCGAGAGGAGGACATTGAGTCGCTACGACAGGCAATGAATGAAGCCTGTACGCTTTCGGAGGAGGATTTTATACCAAAGGTACATATTGATGTGCCGATGCCCTTGGACTATGCAGGGGAACAGCTTGCGGATGAGTTGGAGTTGTTGGAGCCATTTGGGGTAGGAAATCCCAAGCCTCTGTTTGCCCAGAAGGAAATCATTTTTCTTGCGGGTTACAAAATGGGCGCAAATAAAACCTGTGCAAGATATCGGGTCCGGACGCCGGAGGGGAACATTTGCCAGTTGGTGTATTTCGGAAATCTGGAAAGCTTCGGGGCCTTTCTGGAAGAAAAATGCGGTTCGGGAAGTGAGGCGGCACTGTACGCGGGAAGAGGTGAATTCCCCGTGTCGGTGGTATATCAGCTTGGAAAGAATACCTATAAGGGGAAAACGGAAGTGCAGTATGTGATGCAGCATTATTGCTGATGGGAGACAGTGAAAATGATTTTAACGGTAAATTTGAATCCGGCAGTGGATAAGATTTGTGAGGCGGAAAAAATCTGTCCCGGGCAGGTGAATCGCCTAAAAAGTGCAGAGCGCGTGGCGGGCGGCAAGGGAATTAATGTAACCAAGATTTTGCGGCAGTTCCATCTGCCGGTGGCGGCGGTGGGATTTTTAGGCGGCGACGCAGGGAAGCTGATAGAGGATGCCATGGAGGAACTGGGAGTAGAGTGTCACTTTACGAAAATTAAAGGGCAGACCCGAACCAACGTAAACATTCTGGCAGCAGACGGGCAGGTTACGGAAATATTGGAGCCGGGACCGCGTATTACGGAGAAGGAGCTGGGAGAGTTTCGGAAGCAGTTTATGGGCTGCATGGAATTCTGTCGGCTGGTGGTATTGTCGGGAAGTGTGCCGGAGGGAGTTCCTGTGGGAATTTACGGAG
>JAZQCX010000067.1:0-2106 GCA_045546495.1 Acetatifactor sp.
ATAATAGAAACCTCTCTCGCACCTGCCTGATAGGTTGCATCCTCAACCGCTTTCTTCTCTACCTCAGTAACACCACTGGGAACACATACTGCGATACGAGGCTTTCTGAAAGTTCTTCTCCCCAGAGCCTTCTGGATGAAATATTTCATCATCTTCTCGGTAACGGTGTAGTCAGAGATAACGCCCTGGCGCAACGGTCTTACCGCAATAATATTTCCGGGTGTTCTTCCCAGCATCAGACGAGCATCCTCGCCGATTGCTTTAATTCTGTTTGTATCTCTATCAAATGCAACAACAGAGGGCTCCTTCAATACAACGCCCTTTCCTCTGATGTATACCAAAATGCTGGCTGTACCTAAATCGATTCCGATATCTGTGCACTGCATATTATCTGTACCCCTTTCTGAATGACCAAATGTGCATACAAAATTATTATAACCGAAAAATCAAGATTTTCATAGGGTTAGATGAAATTTTTTTCTTAACATTTCATGATTTTTCCCGTTCCGTCATTCTCCGTGGGATTGTCTCTCGTGACACGCGCGTGACACGGACACAGCTACTCAACAGTTACGTTTTCCGAAACCAAAAGGACGCCGTAAACAAAACAGCTCCCTGCATTTGTTCCGTGCGTCCGTGCCTCTTAAAACTTTTATCGGCAAAATTCCTCCGATACTTTAGCCCCGTTTTTATTTTTCGGAATTTTTTCTTCCGGAATTTTTATGATACTTTTCCAGCATTTTTTTCACATAAGCTCCTGTATAGGACTTCTTATTCTTCGCCACTTCCTCCGGCGTACCTCTGGCGATTACCGTACCGCCTCTGTCGCCGCCCTCGGGACCGATGTCAATAATATAATCCGCCGTCTTAATCACATCCAGATTATGCTCAATAACAACCACCGTATTTCCGCCGTCCGCAAGTCTGTGCAGAATCTCCACCAGCTTGTGAACATCCGCAAAATGCAGACCTGTGGTGGGCTCATCAAGAATGTAAATCGTCTTACCGGTACTTCGCTTGGAAAGCTCCGTTGCAAGCTTAATACGCTGGGCTTCTCCACCCGACAACGTTGTAGACGGCTGACCCAGCTTCAGATAAGATAAGCCCACATCATAAAGGGTCTGAATCTTATTACGGATGGAAGGCAAGGGTTCAAAGAAAGTCACCGCCTCCTCCACCGTCATATCCAACACATCAAAAATACTCTTACCCTTATACTTCACATCAAGGGTCTCGCGGTTATAGCGTTTTCCGCCGCAGACCTCACAGGGCACATAAACATCCGGCAGGAAGTGCATCTCAATCTTAATAATACCGTCACCGCTACAGGCCTCACAACGACCGCCCTTTACATTGAAACTAAACCTGCCTTTATTATATCCCTTTGCCTTGGCATCCGGTGTAGACGCAAACAAATCACGAATCTGGTCAAACACACCCGTGTACGTCGCCGGATTGGAGCGGGGCGTCCGACCGATGGGCGACTGATCGATATCAATCACCTTATCCAGCTGTTCAATTCCCTCTATTCCCTTATGCTTTCCGGGAATACACCTTGCACGGTTCAAATCCCGCGCCAGATGCTTATACAAAATCTCATTTACCAGGGAGCTCTTACCGGAGCCGGAAACACCGGTCACGCAGGTCATGACACCCAGCGGAATTTCCACATCGATATTTTTCAGGTTGTTTTCCTTTGCCCCCAGCACGGTAATATGCCCCGTAGGTTTCCTTCGCATTTTAGGAACCGGAATTTGCAGTTCTCCGCTCAGGTACTTACCCGTAACGGATTCCGGCACCTTCATAATCTCCTCCGCCGTACCGCAGGCAATGACCTCGCCGCCGTGAGAACCTGCGCCGGGACCAATGTCTACCACATAATCCGCCGCCAGCATGGTATCCTCATCATGCTCCACCACAATCAGGGTATTTCCCAAATCCCGCAGACTTTTCAGGGTATTCAACAGCTTATCATTATCTCGCTGATGGAGACCGATACTGGGCTCATCCAGAATATAGCAGACTCCAACCAGACCGGAACCGATTTGGGTCGCCAGTCGGATTCTCTGGGCTTCGCCGCCGGACAGGGTTCCCGTCCCTCTGGAG
>JAZQCX010000068.1:0-26090 GCA_045546495.1 Acetatifactor sp.
ACACATCAGTATGGTCCACGCAGAAATAAGCCAAGATGCGCTTATTGAACTGGAAGCATAGCTCTCTGGGGTCCCGGTCGTACATCCACTGAGTTTTGGCGTTATCCACATTCTGGGCGGTGTACTGATTCTTCAGCTCCAAAGCAAAAACAGGGATACCGTTAAAGACCAACACCATATCCACGGATTTTTTGTTCTCTGCGGAATAATGCCACTGGCGGACCACGTTGCAAATGTTCTGCTCATAAAGAGCAGTTGCGGTCTTGTTCAGATGGGACTCAGGCTTGAAATAGCACACCCGGAAGGTAATGCCCCTATGCTTGAAACCGTGACGCAGCACAGCAATCAGACCGTCGGTATCGCAGGCATTGTTAAACGCCAAGCAGAACTTGCGGACCGGGTCGCTGTTGCAGGTGTTGACAAAGCGGGTCCACTCCTTCGGCTGGGTCGCCTGGACAAAGCTGATAAGGGTGTTTGTGTATAAACCCACAGCGGGGTCATATGTATCGGTGGTCTTGGTGTAACCGCCTTGCTCAGTCAACAAGAAGGACTCAATATCCTCTTCAAACTGTCTTTCGTTTGTTATCATTGTTTTTTCTCCTTCTTTTTGTCATTCCACTTTAACAGCCAGACGAGATACCCAAATACCCCCACAAGTCCAAGAATGAAGATTGATAAAAAGACAATTTTGGCAATCAAATAATAATTATAGCATGCAGTCGAAAAGGGAGAAAATGCCAGGGGAAGAACGATACAAAGAATGGAAAAGAGAGCAAACACAACCAGTCCTCCGACAATCCCTTTTGGCTTGTGCAACCTGTTCTTTGTTTTTTCGACCTGTTCCCTTTGAAGTTTTAACCAACCTATTGCTGTCTCTTGTTCCTTAATTATCTCTTCATTTTTAGAATACCAAAGACCAGATATTCTCGGAGCCTCGATATCTGCAACAAACGATACCATATCATAGGGATTCCTTTGCCTCTGTTCTATGCGCTCTAATTTTCGGTAGTATGCACCGATTTTTTTACAGACTTCATAGCCAAAGTCGTCCTTACGTAAAGTCATTGCAAGTTTTTGAGGCACATCATCAGCATTTAAACGGTCTTTCTCTTTAATTGCAGTTTTGTATTGCTTGCAAATGGTCATCCCCTTCTCCCAATAGGGCCGAAGCGCTTCTAAAGAAATATCAGGGTGTTCTTCATGCTTATAAACAGTATCTATCCCATACCAATCAACAAGAGCCTCTATATGGTCTAATACAAAGCGTAATGCATCTTCTTCGGTATTTTTCTGCTGAGCCGCGTCCAAAACTCTTGTTCTGTACGCAATTTCTTCGTCAATATCCTCCAACTTGTTGATAGTTTCTTCTCTTTCGCTACTTATCGAAATCAGCTTGCTGGCAATAAAGCCGCCTAATATTGCCACAAAGCTTGCAGATGCTGCAGCAATGGTCGTAAGTACAGCTGTTAAATCGTATACCATCTCTTCGCCCCTTTTTCTTGCATATCAAATATTTATCCGTTCTGCTAATTAGGCAAGCTACATCCATCGGTGCTATTAGTGCTACTATGTCCCTTGCTCAGCATTGGCAAGATAACGACAAAGCTAAATAAAGCCGACCATACCTTAAAACTATCAAGTTCAGTTACCTTCCTTGTACTCATTCCGTGCGAAACAAAATTTCTGTTTACCGTTTTAGGCTCTTTTTTAAAGTCCGCATCTCCGCCGAATAATGCTGTTAAAGTACTCATTATATTCACACATTGAAGATACGCAAAAAGGATGCTATTTGAATGCTCCTGAAGGCTCTCCTTTTTTAAATCGCCAATGGCGCCCATGCCTGACTTCAATGTGCCTTGCGTTCCATCGTCTTTGATTCTTCTATACCCCTTACCTATAAGTTCATGGTCAATGAGAGCAAATAGTATCAACACACAAGATTTATAAAACCCACTCTTGTGACAGCAAAAAGCCTCTTCTACATCATCTCTGTTCACACCGACAGCAATAAGTTTATCCTTCATAGCGGCAATATTACTTTCTGTGCAGTATGTTCTCATTTTGCTATCAGCATTTTCCAATGTTCCCGGGGCCTCAGAGAAAATAGTGGCAGGATTCTCGGCATTACTTGACCAAGCATGTGCTCCCCATTTTTTATAATTCTTAATGAGAACTTGCTTTTCTTCTTTCGTGTATCCTAACGCATTCAGATTTGCAATAGCTTCACAAATCTTTGGATATTCTGTTTTCCACCAATCGTTAAGAACCTCAAACCCTTCAACCATTAACTTGCTTAATCCAGCTAATTTTTCGACAGCTGCATTGATTTTCTCAAATGCTGGGGGTGCTTCGTCTGATGATAGCCATTCAATCAAATCTGTCAATTTCATCAACTGACCTCTTTCTTTCCGGTTACATATTCATAGATAACGGACTTTTTGTAAGATTCCATTTCAGTCAAAAGCGCAGTCTTCCTGGCAATAAGTGCATCCATTTCAGCGCACTTTTTATCAAGGTATACAACAATTTCCGCCTGTTCTGCCATCGGGGGAACAGGGAATTTGATGCTTAAAAACTGTTGCGGGTAGAGTCTTAATCTGGATGCTCTTATGCCGGTGGACATGGATTCATAACACTGAACCAGAGGTGTGCTTCTCAACAGATAATCAAGATACTTTGAGTTATAGTTGTCTCCTGACTGCCTATACAGATTGTAAGATGGGCTGATGACTCCTTCGTATTCAGATACGCCGATAGCTCCCGCCCAAAGCCACATAGTATTTGCTGCAATATCTCCTACTTTGCAGATTTTGTATCCCTCTAAGGACTCAGCCTCGAACATATTAACATTTTTCTGGCTTCGTGGGGTTACTCCCGTATACTGCGAAACAGTAAGTAGCTCTTCTTCACCTGTGGTAGAACGTGCATTTGTTTCTACAAACAGCCCTTTTCCGCGAACCATTTCCCAGTCAACCGGAACTACCCGTATCCACTCGACACCAGTATTCTTTAAGGCACGCTCACTACGGATACCCTTGGTAACTGCGTCTGTGACAATGGACTGTCTAAGTTTCCTGTACTCTTCAATGGTCGCCTTGGTCTTAGAAATGACCGCATCAATTTCGGCACATTTTTGGTCAAGATAGGAAACAATTTGATGCTGCTCGATTATCTCCGGAAACGGCAATGAGAAATTTGCAAAATTATCTGCAGAAATCTCTTTAAACGTCGTACCAGTTCCAAAAAGATTAAAGATTTCGGTAAACACACTCATCATATAATAGAAGTATTTTGTTACGCATTCACACTTCGGAACACACGATAAGCAGCCCTGGTTTGTGCACAAATCGTTTGTGTTAATCGCTACACTTCCAATGGGTGCCCGTTTGGAAAACACAATACTTCCGCTTGGAATAAGCGTTGTACCGCACGAATCATACCCAGCTTGGGAAAGATTTCTTTTTCCACCTGCAACATACACATCTGCAGTTTTATAATCGGCAGGCGTTATCCAAGCGATATCGCCATCCCAGAATTCAGGAACCTCGCTCTTGGGTGTTGCGCCAGCAATAATACTAAAAGAGTGTTTTATTTTCTTAACTTTCCATCCAGCAGGTATCTCGCCAATCCACTCAATACCGCTATTTTTCATTGTCCGCATTTATTCACCTTCATTACTCGAATCTACAATGTAGCATACTTCTTTTTTGTAATCCATAATTATGGGATATCTGCATATATCGCTTAATTTGACAACTACTGAAATATCTTGAATATTGCCAATATCAATTGATATCGATTCCGCAAGGCTTGCGCCGTCTGTAATTACTTGCTTATGTTTGATGCAAAAGCGATATTCTTGCTGGTTTTCAAAAACATCCCGTTTTACAAAAACCGGATTGATAACACCCTTATTTGGTGCCTTTCCTTGTGTGATATCTTCTATCTGCCGTTTATATCTTTCGTACTCATCTTCGGTGGCGTATTTTATGTCACCATAGTAATAATTTAATTCTTTCTTTTCGCACACTTGGCTAAATCGGCGAACAAGTTCGGCTGCATTGAAAACAACAAGTGCATATTCTTCATTGAATTCTCGTAAGACCTTTTGCGACTCAGAAGAAATAGCAAACTGAGCGCAGGATTCCGTACGCATTTTCATATCTCTTTCTTGATAGTGGAAGAAACACTTAATATAATTACCAATCTCCATCAGTCGTGGATTAGTTACCGTATTCTGCAATGAGTCGGGAATGCCATATCCTTTATATCCACATTTTACTGCACCATCATATTTGTCTCCGCGCTGAATGTCATCACTTTCAATAGCTTGGTAGCAAAGGCAGCTTTTCATATAGAAAAATCCTTTTTGAAGGCTTTCCAAGTATTCTTTTTTGGCTACCAATACCAGCGGAAATAGTGTATCAGTCATTCGCTCTCCTTGTGCAGCAATGTTTGCAGAGTTACGGAAATTTCACTTTCCAGTCCGATGATTCTGCTCAGGATACTTTCCGAATCCTCCGGCTTTTGATACTCATAGAAATATCGGGTCATTGGGATTTCGTATCCAACCTTGGTTTTGGTCTTATCAATCCAGGCGTCCGGTGCGTAAGGCAGTACCTCACGGGCAAAGTATGCATCAATATCTTCCACCAGCGGCACGTTCTCTGTATCCCGGAGGGAAGAATCCGCCACAGGCTTACCCTTTTTCAGGACAGACTTTCCGCTTTCGTCCCGCAGAGGGCGCTCCACAACAATTTTGTTATAGCCGAACTCCACAGAGTCGAAAATCTTGGATTCGCAGTAGATGCCGCTCTTGTCGCCGAAAACACCTTCGGCAAATTCGCCATAGGCCTGCACAATCACTGCCCGGCAGCGGTCCGTAATGTCGTTACGCTTGGTACCGATAGACTTTCTTCTGGCCTCATAACAGTGAGATGCATCAATCAACTGCACTTTGCCAGCACGGTAGCTGGGCTTGTCCTTATTAAACACCCAAATGTATGTAGAGATACCGGTGTTCATAAACTGGTCGGTGCTGAGCTGGATAATTGCTTCCAGCCAGTCATTTTCCAGCATATAGCGGCGAATTTCAGAAGGACCGGAGCCGGCATCACCGGAGAATAGCGGAGAGCCATTCTGGACAATAGCCATTTTACCGTCTTCGGCAAGCTTCGCAAGGCCGTTCAGGACAAAGAGCTGCTGACCGTCGGAAATCTTGGGCAGTCCGGGAGCAAAGCGTCCGCCCTCACCCAGCTTGGCTTCTGCCTCCACCGCCTTCTGCTCCCGCTTCCAGTCGATGCCGAAGGGCGGGTTGGATATAATCCGGTCGAAGCGATACCCCTTGAACTGGTCGTCAGAAAGGGTGTCGCCAAATCGCATATTGTTGGGGTCGCCGCCACGAATCATCATATCCGCCTTAGCGATAGCGAAGGTAGAGGGGTTGAACTCCTGACCGAAACAAGTGACGGTTGCATCCTCGTCCAGTGCGTGGATGCGTTCTTCCATGCAGGAGAGCATCTGGGAGGTTCCCATCGCCATATCGTAAACCGTGATATTCTGCCCGTTGAATTTGGTATCAGACAGCAGAATGTCGGTCATCAGATAGATAATGTCACGACTGGTGAAGTGCGCTCCCGCCTCCTCACCGTAGGACTCATTAAAACGGCGGACAAGGTCTTCAAAAACGTAGCCGCAATCTACGGCAGATATCTTATCCGGGCCCAGATATCCCTTGGGAGAGTTGAATTCCTTGATAACGAGATACAGTGTGTTACTTTCCACCATGCGGCGGATGATATTATCGAAATCAAACTTCGCAAGTACATCTTGCACATTGCCGGAGAAGCCGGCCAGGTAGTCCTTGAAGTTTGCTTCAATGTTCTCCGGGTCTGCCAACAGGGTCTCAAAAGTATACTTTGAGATGTTATAAAACTGGTAACCAGAGGCCCGGGTCAGAAAACCGTCCACTACTTCCAGGTCCTTGACCTTCTCGTAGGTAGCCAGTACCTTGTCGTGGGTGGGCAGCAGGCAATCGTGGAACCGCTTCACAACGGTCATGGGCAGGATGACCAGACCATACTCGTGAGGCTTGAAGGGGCCGCGGAGCATGTCCGCAACATTCCAGATAAGAGTCGCTTTCTCGGCTATGTTAATGCCAACGTTGGTTACTTCACGCATTGTATATGTCTCCTTTTACAGGTTTCGATTTTATTGTACAGAGGGTAGTGTCCAATAATCCGGACTCATTGTTTTTCGGTAGACTCCAGGTGAACATACTCCACAATGTCTCCGTAGCTCACACCCAAAGCAGCACAGATTTTATTGAGGATGGTCATGCTGACCTCCTCATTTTTGCGTATCTTCGTCATAGTGTTCGGAGAGATATGGGCTGCCCTCATAAGGTCAGCTTTACTCATGTCGCGGTCGACCAGCAATCTAAACAACGGTTTGTACGATACCATAGCGATTCCTCCTCGGCATTATGGTAGGTGGTTATAATATAACAATTTATATTATACTCCTGCTGAAGTGAAAGTGCAATAGAGTATCGCAAATTCTTGCGAGAGATTCACAATTTCAAACATTAGAAATGCTTGTGCAATCGCACAGGCTTTTCTTTTTATATGAAGGACCTTCTCAAAACTCGCGACGCTTGCGGCCACAGGCCGAGCCCGCAACACGTTGCGTGCTGGTGTTGATTTTTTATGTATTTGTAGAGCAGAACAACTTCCAAAGATATTTGATAAACAAAGAGTCCACTTCTATCGAACTGCATTGTGTACCGAAATATGTAACTCCGTCATCATAGTATACAGAGTAACAGTGGAGCCATTACTCTTGATTGATTTGCTTTAGCTGCTCCTCCTCACGTACTTACTGACGAGCTTGGCAGTGCGTTCGTCGTCGCAGCAAGAAAAGGAAATGCCGTAACCATGAGCCAGGTGACACCGCTTTCTTCTTTTTCAGCTAAGTGCCGGTGCGTACGCGGTGCCGTCGAACACGCCGGCTTCGTCCCCTTGCTCATATCGCGACCCAGACTTAAGTCAATCCAAATAAAAGACCATCCAGACTTAAGTCCTTCCATACATAAGCCATGCTGTGGGTCGCTCTTTCGGTAAAATGGCATTCCCTTTTAATAAGACATTAATAATGGAAATAGATTGCAGTTTGCGAGTTGTACCAGCAAAATCCGGCGTCGATAAAGGGTTTTCATATTTGTACTGGTACCATAGATGTATATAACAACACTCAACATACAAGGAGAATTCTATGTCTACAGCATCCATCTTTTACGATTACATTGAAAACGTTCAGCCCGTCTGCGTTACACCGCAGGAGTTTTACAGGACTATTTTTGCAGAAGGAGAACTGCAAAAGACCGGAGTAATGAACGATGGCAAATTTAACGCTATGATTCAGATTAGCAAGGATAAATTCATCTATCTCCATGACGAGTTGGATAACATTCCAGATTACGAGAAGGTGGTTAAAGCCAATATGAATTTCCTGGCTTATGCCGGCATGTCCGGCGAGGATAAGCTGGCAAGGGAATTACACGCTCTTGCTATCCGTGTAAATTTCCCTGTGAACATGGTATGGCAGCATCTGCAAGACTTGTTTGAACGGCACAAACTGAAGGGGCTCCCCAGAATGCGTCCAACCTTTGTAATGAAGGTAGCGGAAACCGTTATCTTTGTATATGTTCTTGATAAGCCTATACCTATGTTCAAGAAGTTTCAAAAGAAGCTGACTGCCCTCCACAATACCCTGTCCAGAGAAATTCACGATGCCTTCGGATATTGCCGCAAACCTCGTCAAGGTGGTGTGTTTGTCAGGTATCCGGTAGTCGGAACCGTCGCTGACAAGGATATCTGCGAAGCATATCGAACGGGCGATTTGTACACTCTCGACGATATCAATGCTCTGGTTCCCAAAGCACAGCAGCTGGATTATCATCAGGCCAAGGTTACGGTGGAGGAAGCCAAGGAATTGTGGCCTGAGTGGACCCATCAGCGCGTCGAGCTGAAGAAGCCTCTCAAAACTGAACCGCATATGCTGAACCGCAAAGCTTACACTGTGTGGTTCTGCGACATTATACGAGACCGAGCATATGACATACAGCCTGGCGCATTACGTGCCCTGGCATCGTATGGAATCAAGTCCGGCATTGAACTGTATCAGATACAGGAGGATGTTGCGAAGCTGGCGGATTTCTTAAAAACCCGCTTCCCGGAAAAGGAAGTGGAAATGCACCGGTCCAAGGCTCTTTCACTGGCAAGGAACGAGCCCAACATATTGCGCAGTTGGTCCGTAGCATATATGCAAAAGCTGTGCGGGATTGTTTTCCCTAAAAAACAGGACAACCGGAAATATAAGTCCCAAGCAGAATATATGAAAAAACTTCACGAAAAGCAGTCCAAGGAGCAAGAGGTTCTGAACTGGAAGACAGCGCATCCAGGTGCACGTCCTGTCGATTGTGTGAATGCAACCGGTATGAGCTGGCATACCGTGTGCCGTTGGTGGGATGGAGCTGGCAATTCCTCTCCGAAGCAGAAACGAAAAAAGAAGCCCAAGAGTGCGGCGAAAGCAAAACAGGAGTCTGCTCGTACATATAAGATGTTTGATTGTGGCTGCGGAAATCCCAATGTAAAGAGAACCACGCAGAAGTGGTTTTGGGATGAGCGCGGCAACTTCTACAAGCGTACTGTATATACATGTGAGAATTGCGGCTGCGTAAAATTTGGCAAAGCTCGCGTAGACAACTCGTGTCAGTGACTGCGATAAGGAATACTTCGCTTTGGGAAACACCAGCACTTCGTTCAATGGAGTGTTGGCTTTCCCATAGCGGAGGATGACGACCAGATTTTCTGAGAGCTTCATAAAACAGAAAGTGGTGCTTCGTTCAATGGAGCAGTACTGGCTGATTTTATGGAGATAGAAGGAAATCTATCCCCGGGGCCGCAGCCCCCTCGTTGCAATTTTTGGTGTGAGATAAACCAAAAATTGAAGCGATGATGTGTTTATAGCGCCAATTTATTGGCGGTGTAAACAATCATCGCGATACAACGGGACTCGAAACACTGGAATTCGTACTTTCGTTTTTTGTTATGTTTCTATGTATGTCATACTTGAGTTAGGACAGGAGAAAGGAGTAGGAAAGACACAAATTAGCACGGTTCCACGTGACGGAACCAAACGCCGACGCAGCAGCCGGCTGTGGGGACGATGACCTGAGCCAGAAATAACATGCTTGAAAGGAGGGAAACGAAGCGCTCAGAAAAATGCCGGAGGGCAGAGTTGTACACAACTCGTCATGCGCCGCTGATGGCGATATATCAGCAGAGGTGGTCCATAACATCTCGCTACCCTGTAGCAACACAAGAGTGGTTTTCGCATATACCCATTTAATTTTGCTGATTTTATATCAGCCGGTGGTCCATAACACCATCTGCCTATGGCAGTAAATAAGAGTGGTTGCTTTTAGCCTTAACAATCAATCGCTACCTATGGAGGTGAAAACATGGGACACAAGCACAAGAGCCTCATGATGCAAATTAACGATGTGCTGCAACAGAAACTTCACGCTGGCGCCGGTAATAGCAAGTTTCAACATAAAATAGCCGGAGATTATAAAGACTATATTTTCTCATATAACACATATAAAAGTTACAAAAAAGAGCTTTCATATTTTGCCCGGTATATTAAAGAAAATCATAAATGCAAAACACTTGAACAAGCTCGCCAGTTTTGTGATGCTTGGATACTGAAACGCCAAAATGAGGGCAAGTCCGCTTTTACTTTGAAATTGGATGTGGCCGCCCTGTGCAAGCTGTACGGCGACTCTGCATCTGATTATATTCCTACGCCCAAACGTGAACGAAAAAACATTAAACGCTCGCGCTATCCAGTCGAAAAAGATAAGCACTGGTCACAAGAGAAATGGTCGACATACAAAACGTTCTGCGAATGCACAGGCTTGAGAAAAAGTGAGCTTCGTGCATTATCTCCAGGCTCATTAGTGCATGGGAAGGACTGTGATAATCCGGCAAACCTTAGTCAAGAGGAACATGAAAAACTCTGGTATATCATTGTGGAAAAAGGCAGCAAGGGCGGAAAGAAGCGCTTGGCGCCAATCATCGGAACTCCGGAAGAAGTCCAACTCGTGGTTGATACTATGAAGAATTGTACTACTTCTCGTGTATTCCCGCGCATCCCGGATGCCTCAGACCAGCATCACTTCAGAAGCGTATACGCCCAGAAGTGCTATCTACGATACGCCAGACCCGTTAATGAAATTCCGCGCGAAGACCGATGCTATCGGAGGAAGGACCTACGTAAGCGGCCGCCCCTGGATAAAATTTCGTTGCGTATTTGTAGTAGGTTCCTTGGTCATAACCGCGAGTCTGTCGCGAGAGAATTCTATTTAGGAAATTTATAAAGCTGCGTACCCCTAACGGATATTGCAGTATACCACATATAAAACCAAGGAGGAAATATTATGCTTCTTTTCGACGATGACCGCATTCCAACACCAGAGGAGTGTATCAAGGAATTCACAATCAAGAGCCAGCTGAAACAATTGGAGGAGGAATATGCGCAGAGAAAATCTAATGTGGAAATACTCAGAAGCATCGAGCAAAACCTGCGAAAGAGTATCGTCCAACTCAGCAATACGCTCAGCCAGCTTTACCAACTGTCCGGAAGCTTAGCGCAGATTAGCATTCCGCAGGAGCAAGAACAAAATTAACTATACAAGGAACGGAGGACGAGAAATTGTCCTCCGTTTTACATATGCGTGCAACTCAAATTTTGTTGTAAAGTCCGGAATGTCATAATCTTTACAGATGGTGATGACGACAGTAGTCCAAACATCATCAGGCGTGCAACTTCTCTTACCACAAGAGCTCCATGTCGACATACAATACCGGTTCCTTGGGCTCCGATATGCTCAAGACATTCATCGCAGATTCAGAATCAAGTCTCGCGTCATGTCAACTACCGGGGCCGCTGGTGAACCCGTCACCCACATCAGCATTTGCACGCCGCACTCCACGCTACCAGTTCCGGAACGCCCCGGTTCGTTCCTATCCTTTCTTTCCGAACCGCCTGGGACTGGTAGCACCCTCATAACCGACAGCGCTCTGCGCTGCGTTCATATACAAACTCAAATCTACACACCAAGGAGAAATCACAATGAACACAACTCAGCAACGAACCCTAACCATCACTTGCACCGAAGGCAATGAGGTCACCAAGAAGCAGCACAGCTGTTTCATCCACAATCTCATCGCAGATGCCTCCAAATCCAAGCCGTTGATTCAGTGGCGACGCAGTAATTCTAAAGATGGCATTATTTATTGTTCCAACGGCTTGGCGGAAGGAACGCTGATGACCCTCCGGATGCTCACCGAAAAGCCCGGCGTTGAGTTTACCTACAACCGTCACGGCAAGCAAATCTACTGTGCCGTCGAGACGGATGGCGACATCAACTGCGATATGCATCTTCAGCACCTTCTGCACAAAGTCACCTGCGCGGTCACCTTTGCGGAGGCGGCACAAAGACGAAATCCGTTGGCGGAGGCAATGAACACCATTAAGGAGAAATACCCCCAGCCGGCAGAAGACCTAAGTGTTACGGTCCGAGATATCATGTGCAGCGTCGATGTGGACGAGCTCATCGCCGAAATCCTCGACAAGCCTTCGATGCTCAGTTTCTCGATTGCGAAGAATAGCGTAGAACGGCTTCGCCTTGAGGCTTTGATTCGAGCTACAGCATCTTACATTGAGAACACAAAGCCGAAGAAAGTTGACCTTCTGCTGCAAGGCATCGGCTTGCAGTCGCTGCCAGACAAAAAATTCTGTGCGAGCCTGAAAAGTGCGTCGCTGGCACAGATAGCGAATTCGTATGTCAAGTTCCCTGATTACAACTATGGCGGCTTGCACCCTAACCAGCGCAATTTAAAATTTGCGAAGGACTTCATCGTTAATTTGCTCGAAGTCGTCTGAGAATCGAGGTAAAACTATGAAGATTCGAGAAGGCTACTATATCCTAAATTGCCCAGATTACCCGGTGACCGAAGCTGATGCAATCAATTTGCTTCGGTTCTTGTCTGACGACATTCAATCTGCATCTCCTCAAATTCACTGGGGTTTCCATCCTACACGAAGCAATCTCAGCGTGTTTGTAGGAGACGGACTGAATGGCGGAAAAAACCGTGTTGTATTTGAAAAAGGTCCCATCAAGGGAGGATACCAGGTTATCTTCAATTTCTACGATGGCGCTGAATCAAAGTATACCATGGTAGACCTTTGTATGGGTCCTTTAACTGAATTGCACGAGTTGTACACGAAGGTATCCAGAGCTGTGCATACAGCAACATGGAAACGCCGTGTGCATACTACGCAGCCCACCCTTATTATCGAATGAATGGCAGCAAGCCATCATAATATTTTACGATTGGAGTTTTTACTATGAATCACAAGCTCGAAGTCCAAATCACCTCTGACCCCGGTGCTATCATCGGACAGAAAAACCACGCAGAACGATATGCGGATAAGCTTTTGGAAGATGCGCAAGCTGGCTTCCAGAAGCATCGCTGGGATGTGATTCCCAACGAACATACAGATTCTCCCACATTGCTCATTATCGACGAGACGGAAGGTCTGGTATCTCACCTCTCCCATGGAACTTGTGATGGCAAATTCGTCAAGTACGTGATGACCACCACAAAAGCAGCAGACGGCAGCTGCGTCTACAGTTCTATGGAAATGGTATCCCCCGGGGAAGAATACTCCGTCCTGGCTGATATCTATACCGCATTCTCCAAGCACCTTGCGGAGCAGGAGAACCATCCGGTGGCAGCAGACTCTGGACAGGCTGATGATGAGGATGATTCCGACATCGTTGACGATTTTGTTCAGGCTCTGCTGGATGACGCCCGAGCATATTCGCCGAAACTGTACTATATGCGGAAGGATGATGTGACATTTGTCTGCGAGTCCTTTGGAATTTCCGAAACACGTATCGTTCTCCAGAAGCAGCGTGAAACCCAGTACAAGGTTTCCCTTGAATATCCCGACGGAAGTGAGGTAATCGGATGCACGGAGTCGTGCTCACTGGATACCCAAAGTAGTGTACGTGAGCTCTATCAGCTGATTGAGCAGCGGCACCCGGAAACGGACGAGGACCTCGCAGTGAAGGATGTTACACGGTTTATTTCTCAAATGAAATACCAGGAATTCCTCACTCACGTCCTCTCGAATGCCGCGCCGCCTATCCACACGGAACCGAAGCCCGGTGGAAAACGCTACTTGGTGATGGATATCATCAAATCTGTTTCTCCGAGGGCTATCGCGAGACAGTTGATTGACGAAATCACGATGCGGTACGGTGCTATGCAGGAAGCAGAGGCAATTCGCCTTCGTCAGCTTATCGAGAGCACCATTTCTGCGATTTCCAATTTGCGCAGAGAACCGAACGGCTTTGTCTTCACAACTCACGAAATCCCGCTTGCACGTGACGGAGAGAATCATCCCTCTCGCCACTGCTCCTGGAGTTCCAGTTTGAACCGCGTCAGCAATTCGTGGACCACCTGGCCTACGGAGCTCTTCGGAGATGCTGATATGACCAGTAAAACCGTGCTCACGCGTTGTGCAGTACTTCTGATGGCAGCAATCCTCTCCGAGCAGCTGTTGCCTAAGCCTCAAAGGGAGGAAACCGATGGTGCACAATGAAACTACAACCGCTGTGGCTTTGGATGAAACCAAATGTGTTCGTATTCAAAAGCTGTTTGCATTAGCCCATGAATCCAGAGTTATCCAGTTGTACCTCGACCGGATAGCAAAGGAAATGGCCGGCAAGCTCACGCAGCGCGAAATTGACCGGCTGGATGCGTTGGCATCTGCCACAATTACACTCATCGAGGAATCTGAGTGTATCCCATGCAATCACCTGGTCTCCCTTAATCCGGACCCTGGAATTGCAAAAAGCATCGATGGTGAAGCTGCCAACTTTGCCATCAGTGATGTTAGCCTTAAAAAGGTAGCTGGATGTGCATGCTCGATTGCGCATGAAATGGACCCGAAGTTCGGGTACTATGTTACGCATCTGGATACCATCAGTGGGAAGGAGTACGAGCACCTGGATGATATTGTGCATCCGGCATGTGCGCTTCTTCTGTATCACATCATTTCTTTTTAGTCACCTGAGATGAGAACCACCACCAACCACGTTCAAATTCTCGTGGCAAATGCCCCGACTGGATTTTTCCAGCCGGGGTGTTTTTCTTGTGTATAAATCTGAAATTCGCCAGTTATTCGTAGCGCAGCGGAAAAACATCATTCTTTATTTTACCTATTGACAAACATCTATGTGATGTATATAATAACACATAGATAAACATCTATGGGAGGTTATGCATGGACGAGAAAAGAACAGCACTGATTTTTAAAGCATTCTGCGATGAAAATCGTATCCGCATTGTGAAACTCCTGCGAACAGGCGAGAAGTGTGCTTGCAAACTGCTTGAAGAAATTGATGTGACACAACCTACTCTTTCCCATCATATGAAAATCCTCTGTGATTCGGGTATTGTAGTTGGTCGCAAAGAGGGCAAGTGGATGCACTACTCTATTTCGGCAGAGGGAGCAAAAGTCGCTGCGGATTGCTTAAAGGAACTGACATCCATTGATTGTGGATGCGAAAACAAGTCGTGTTGTGAAAAGTAAGGTAAGCCAAGCTTTTCCGCACGACTTCCCTTAAGACTTACATATAGATACATTTCAATATAACTATATGAACAGGAGGTTTTCTATATGGAAACATTAAAAACGGCATGGGGTTTCTTTCAAAATGAAATCCTGGGCATGAACTGGCTTAATCGGTTGATTGGCACGATTTTGAATGCTTGTGGCCTGGACACCACAGACCGCATCGGCAGCAGCATCCAGTTCTTCATTTATGACACCATTAAGATTATGGTGTTGCTCGGTGTACTGATTCTGATTATCTCGTATATTCAGAGCTATTTTCCGCCTGAGAGAACAAAAAAGATTCTTGGTAGGTTCCACGGAATAGGCGCCAACATTGTGGCTGCTCTGCTTGGAACAGTAACACCATTTTGTTCTTGCTCCTCCATTCCCTTATTTGTTGGATTTACAAGTGCAGGGCTACCTCTTGGCGTGACATTCTCGTTCCTCATTTCCTCTCCGATGGTTGACCTTGGAAGCCTCGTGCTCTTAATGAGCATTTTCGGGTGGAAGGTCGCAGTTATCTATGTACTTCTCGGTTTGGTAATTGCCGTTGCTGGCGGTACGATGATTGAAAAGTTACACCTTGAAAACCAGGTTGAGGAATACATCCGTAACGGCCGCTCGCTGGATGTTCCACAAGAAGAACTGCATTTCAAAGACCGCATGAAATACGCCTGGGAGCAAGTCGTTTCCACCGCTAAAAAGGTTGCCCCGTATGTTCTTGTTGGTGTTGGCATTGGCGCTATCATTCACAACTGGATTCCCGAAGATTTCATTGTCAAAGTGCTTGGTGACAATAATCCGTTTGGTGTCATCCTTGCTACCGTCGCCGGTGTTCCGATGTATGCAGACATCTTCGGTACCATTCCGATTGCGGAAGCACTGCTTGCAAAGGGTGCATTACTTGGTGTCGTACTGTCCTTTATGATGGGCGTTACGACCTTATCCCTGCCGTCTATGATTATGCTCCGCAAGGCTGTGAAACCGAAGCTGCTCGGTATCTTCGTTGTAATATGCACAGCAGGAATTATCCTTGTGGGTTACTTCTTCAACCTAATTCAACCCTTGATTCTGTAAAGTTAGGAGGTGCACACAAATGGACAAGAAAAATTTCATCTGGGTCAAAATACTTGTTCCGGTTTTAATTATAGCCATCATCGGTGGTATGTGGGTATGGAAAAACACATCTGAGAAGCCAACAGACGGCACATCAGAATTGCCAGGAGTATCTGTGCCAGATAATCTTAACGGCGCGGACTTCAGTTTGAATGCCACAGAAGCAATCGACTTTAAGGCACTTTCCCAATACGGTCTGCCTATTATTGTCGATTACGGTGCAGATTCTTGTATTCCGTGCAAACAGATGGCTCCCGTTCTGAAAGCACTCAATGCCGAAATGCAAGGTAAGGCCTTTATTAAGTTTGTGGATGTGTGGAAGTATTACGAAGCTGCATCGAATGTGCCGATACAGCTTATCCCAAGCCAAGTCTTCTATAATGCAGATGGAACACAATATAAGCCAAGCAAGGAAATAACGTCTCAGATACCAGGGTTTAAGATTTACGATGGAGTCACCATTCACGAAGGCGGTCTGACAGAGGAGCAAATGCGAGCAATATTAAAAGAAATGGGAGTGGAGTAAATGATTGATACCTGGCTATCTCAAATTGCCGAGGTTATTGGACGCAATATGTGGCTCGCTCCATTGTTGGCGTTCCTTGCCGGAGTGCTGACATCCGTAACACCTTGCTCACTTTCAAGTGTTCCTCTGATTGTTGGGTATGTGGGTGGCGTAGGCGAAAAGAATACAAAGAAAGCATTTGCTTATTCTGCGGTATTCTCCATTGGCACTGCGGTCACGTTTGTGTTGCTCGGCATTATTGCAACTTCTGCAGGAAAACTGATGGGAACATCGTCCCCGGTTTGGTATATTATCCTGGGTGTTCTAATGGTGCTAATGGCATTACAGACGTGGGAGATATTCAACTTCATCCCCTCAACAAACTTGCTATCTAAAAGCAAGCGAAAAGGGTTCATAGGTGCATTTATTGCCGGCATTCTCGGCGGCGTCTTTTCATCGCCTTGCTCAACGCCTGTGTTGATTGCGCTACTTGCTATTGTTGCAGGCGATGGCAATCTGCCATGGGGTGTCCTTCTAATGCTGCTATATTCCATCGGGCACAGTGCGCTTGTAATGGTTGCAGGCACGTCGGTAGGCTTTGTGCAGAAAATCAACGGCAGCGACCAATATAAGACCGCCGCAAAGGCCTTAAAAATCGTAATGGGTGCTGCTATCCTGCTCATTGGTCTGTATATGTTTTGGTTAGCATTTTAACTTTTATTATTTGGAGGTATTTATTATGGCATTGTTCAACTTTGGAAAGAAGAAAGAGGAAAAGAAAACTCCTGCTTGTACTTGCAACTGCGGCTGTCCTACGAGCGAAGCGGAAACGATTGAAAATAACTGCTGCGGAGAAGCGGCAAGCGGTATCTGCTGTATTAAGGTATTGGGTGCAGGATGCGCATCTTGCCACCAGCAGTATGAGTATGCAAAAGAAGCAGTTCAAAACATGGGGCTGGCCGTAGAAGTCGAATATGTTACTAATATGGCAAAGGTCATGGAATATGGTGTAATGAGTATGCCTGCTCTTGTGGTCAACGAGAAAGTTGTTTCAATGGGCAAAGTGTTGAAGGCCGCAGAAGTTGAAAAACTCTTCAAGAAACTGGGGTTCTAATATGAGCGGCAAGAAAAAGATTGCTTTTATCTGCGTTCATAATTCTTGCAGAAGCCAAATTGCAGAAGCGCTTGGGAAGCACTTTGCAGGAGATATGTTCGATTTCTATTCCGCCGGCACAGAAACGAAACCACAAATCAATCAGGATGCTGTTAGGTTGATAAAGAAATTGTACGGCATTGATATGGAGCAAACACAACACAGCAAAACTATCGATAAAATCCCAACTCCCGATATTGCAATCTCCATGGGCTGCGATGTAGGCTGCCCTTATATTGGCAGAAACTTTGATGACAACTGGGGATTGCCCGACCCGACAGGTCAAAGTGACGAAATGTTCATTGAGGTTATCGACCAGATTGCCGCAAAGATTATAACTCTTGCACAAGCAAATATTTAATGCGCTCATAAATAAAAGGACCCGACATCGGGTCCTTTGTTTTAGAGGCTGTTATTATAGAAAATGCCGCAGACATACTCTCGCCGTTTCATTCGTAGCGCGGCGGGCAGTAGAAAATTAGCAAGTCAATGTTCCCATTCTCTTCAAATTGGCAGTCCACACAGTAATTTGCAGAGCTGAAAAAGGTTGTGTGCCGAATCAGTGGACGGATGGTCTTATCCGAGAAATTGATAACGGCATATTGCTCGGGCGGATAGTCACCAAAGTACATGTCATTGATGGTATCCAAACAGGCCTGGCATAGGTGGCTCTGGATGGCTGCTGCATCAATCGCCTTTCGTTCACCTTGGATTTGGATATCTGCATAACCTCTGTCCGGATGTACGGATGCGTGTGCGTAGCTTTCCCCAGACTTTATACTTTGCCGCTGCATAAACCCTGAAGGTTCCTCAATTAGGGCACCGGCATCATCGTAGCGGTTGATTTCCAGTCGCATGAATTCAAATGTGCTCAGGTTCAGAATGCCCATGTTGTCTTGACCCCAGTACAACTTCGCCAGCGAGCCTTCCTGCTCGCCGCAGACAAAGCACTCCTCTGCAGTAATAGTAGACACATAAGGGATATGTACATATTCAGTGGGTTCAGCATCGGATGTTGCCGGTGCGGAGCACGCCGTTAGCAGCATCATTAAGGCAATCGTTGTGCATAAAAATCGTTTCATACCAGTACCTCTCAATCTGTCTGTACGGGATATACCTTAGTTGGGATACCCTTCTGATGTGCGAAGTTGATAAGGGATTGTGTGCCGCGCCCACCGCTGGGGAAGGCTATTGCGTAATCAGCAATATCAACCATTTGCTTGTTTCGCAAAGGTCCCGCCTTGCGTCCAAGGCTCCAATCTGCCGGGAAGACTTCTAATCCCAGACCGTTTTCCTTGGCGTACCGTTCTGCCATCAAGTCTGCTCCGGAGCAGTGACCGGATAAAATGATAATATCATATTCATTTCTAATTCGCGACAGGCACTTATCTACAACCGAAGTGAACAGCGCATAATCATTGAAATTCCTGCTGCCGGCAATAACAACTCGTTTTTGCATAACCTTACCCCATCTTTTTTTATCATTATATATCCTATGGAATATCAAAGTCAACTATTCTTAACTCCGGAGCATTCATTCCATCGCCTATGGTTAATATAATTAGGATAATTAAACCGTAGGAGGATATGCGCCATGAGCGAAGACAAATTCTTAAAAAGTATGGGGCAACGCATCCTGGCGCGTAGAAAGACTCTTGGGCTGACGCAGGATGACTTGGCGGAGATGATTGGTGTAACTCCACCGATGATTTCCAATTTGGAACAGGGCAAGAAGGCCATTCGCCCCGACAATCTTGCTAAAGTCTGTAAAGCGCTGGGACTGAGCGCGGATTTCGTTTTGTACGGAGCCGACACACAAACCACTGTTGATGTGATTGCTGATAAGCTGACCCAGCTGACAGATGCAGAGCTGCAGATTGTCAACGATATGATTGATGCGCTGAATAAGAATAGAACATAACACGCTCCCTCGACGGCACCCACCGCCGGGGGATTTTTATACATAAGAAAGGCGCAGCCGATACATCAGATACGTGATAAACGGCTGCGCTCTTCTATTCACTTCTTCTGCCTAACCAAGATAGGGTAATACTTCTTGTACAGGCGATAAAGGGTTTCAACCGCCAATGCTCGCCTTAGTTTTTCCTCTGATGTCAACGCTATCACCCCGGATTCGAAACTGTTCGGCATATTGGAATATGAAGGTCTATAATGTTTTCATCATCCAATCAGCATCCGCATATGTTCCATCGGAATACCGCATGCTTTTGGGAAATGAGCCATATTTTTTGAACCCTAAGTTCTTGTATAATTCAATCGCACCTTTGTTATCTGAAACCACTTCAAGTTCTGCTTGTTCATATCCCGCTTTCTTTGCTTCGTCAAGAACAATCTGCATCATAGTTTTTCCAATACCACAACCGCAGTACTCTTGATAAAGTGCAATTGCAACCCCACATCGATGTGCATATCTCTTATATGGTCCGATACTCATAAGTGAACAATTTCCTATATGTTTCCCTTCAATGATAGCTATGAGCAACAATTCTCTTTCTGCGGCCCTTGCATGCTTAATAAAATTTTTCTCCTGTTCAAGAGTAAGTGTAACTTCGTCTGGCTCTCTAATCAAATAAGGTGTTTCAGTTGTTGTTATCTTTAGATAATCGATTAGCGCAGCAGCATCAGATTCTTCTGCGCTTCGTAAAATCACGTCTCGGCCAAGTTTATCTTTGAATTGAATAGGACTGAACTTCATTTTCTACACCTCTCTTCGTCAAATTCAAGTTTGTCGAACTGTGCTAATCACTCAACACCGTGCATTGCCATCAAATCCCGCAAGTCTCCGAGACTCTTATCATACTGTGCCTGGGAGATGGCATTTCTCTCGCGGAACGTGTCGAGTGTTTTCTTCTGCTGCCGGAACAGTACAACTTTCTGCCAGCGTTCTTTGGTCATCAGATTGCAATGGCCGGTGCGAATTTCATTCATCAGGCTTACTTCCAGTCCCTCGGTTTTATGCTGGTACACAAAGCCAAGCTTGGTCTGTACCTTCCGAGACTTCTCGTTGCCATCGTAATAACCACACCAAACGGCGCGCATTCCCAGCTCTTCAAAAGCATAGCGCAGTAGTGCACGTGATGCCTCGGGAATCAATCCCTGGCCCCAGTAGGGTTTGCCAATCCAATAGCCGAGCTCGCATTCATCATCCCGGACGGTCATATCGGTGCTGCCGTTCAGATGCAATCCAATGCTGCCAATAGGTTTTCCATTCTTAAGACAAACAGCGTATGTCTCCGGCTTTGACAGCACGTTTTTGATAATCTCACGGCTATTATCCACACTTGTGTGAGGAGGCCATCCCGCAGGCAGACCTACCTCAGGGTCGCTGGCGTATGTATATAACTCCTCGGCATCCTGCTCTTGCCACGGGCGCAGTATCAATCTTTCGGTTTCAATCATAAAGGCACCTTCATATCGTCCGTATTATCAAGATTATACTTTGATTTCTTGCGGATTTCAAGATATGCAGAAAAAGTGCCGCCCGAAGGCAGCACTTTTATTCGATAATCTGGCGGATAATTTTAGCCGTTTTTGGGTCTGTATACTTGTGAAGCAGAGGGATAACCTTGTGAAGATTTCGCTCCTTCACACCCGACACTTTTCGCAAGTCAACCCAATACAGCGGTTTGTTACCACGTTCGCTTTTTAGCTTCTCATAGGTCCAAACAAGGCGGCGGCACCAATGGTCCTCATAGGTTTCATAGTACTTTTGCATTATGGCTTGACATTTAGGCGCATTTTGTAAACGGTACCAGTGAAGACGCTCACCGTCCAGTTCAAAAGTCCGGTAAATAAGCCTTTCGGATACACGCTCGGGGCGCCCGTCCGGTCGGGCGGCTCCGGTGTAGATGTCATGAGCCAGTTGCTCCAAAAGGGGGGCTGCTGCATCGTCAAAATCATCCCAATCCGGACAGACCCTCCCACGGACATGGTGAGCCTCCTGCTCCGCCGCAATTTGCTCTGGAGTCAATTTAGGTGAGGTCAGTTCCTCCACAGTAATGCCTAAAAAGAAGGCAATCTGGCAGACCACTGTGAAGTCCGCCTTACCCAAAAGTAATGCCTTCTGGATTTGGCTCATGGATGTGATGTTGGTGACGCCAATCCTCTGATAGAATGCGGAAAGGTCATCTGCGAGTTGTTGTGTATAACGAGTTTTGCCGCTGGATTTCACATATTTTGTACCCAGCAGGGCGTTGTGTAGCACTGCAGTAAAAGGAATATCTCTCTCGAAATCCAGGGGGGCATCAAATACATCAGATATATACCGGGTGTATTTCAGCAGCTCTGGATTATCACAGTAACACGGGGTATCTATTACTGCGTATTCTTCTGCCGGGCTAAGGTTATAAGCGGTATGACTCTTGGCAGATACTGTCGAGTGTTCCAACAGACATCCATGCTTATAACACAAGCTTACACCCCGCAGTTGATGTTTCCGGCACCAGTACGCCTCTCCAAGGGCATCCCTTTGCTCTCGTAGGCAGCAGGGGCAATACCGAAGAAACGCATCCTCCTCGTTTCGCACCAAAACAGGAAAAAGAAAATGTGGGTCGCAGTAATCATACTCCATCCGACTTATAGCTTCCTTCTTCTCTGTCAGCGGGAGGAATCGTGCATACTGGGGGACCATGGTATGCTGTAGTATCAGTTCCCGGAGTGGTATGACCTTTTGAATGACATTTTTGGCATCTTCGTTCAAGTTACCCAGGAACTCTTTGGAGGGATTGTCTGACCGTTTACAGAAGAACTCACGCAGCACCGCACTATGCAGCGCGTGTCCGGAGTGCACAAACGTGCGACTAACCCAGCCGTAAAAAAGTTCATCGGGAAATATTTCAGGCAAGTAACCGATGCTCATCCTGCAGACACCTCAACAATGGAAATTCGCTGCTTCAAAAGGTCAAGAACAGGGAGCTCTTTGCGTTTCGCTTCAGCAACCGTCTGCGCCAGCAACCCCTTCTCAAAGGAGGTGGTCGTCTCCGTGAGCGCAGGCAGTTCCGGAACGGGCTCCCGCTTTGCTGACATCTTCACTCGGGCGAGGTCAATGTGGCTGTGCAGCAATCCAAGTCTCTGGGAGTATGCCCTGTTGAGGGTTTCAATGGTTACAGCCTCACTGCCGTCCAGGATAGCAATCTCCTGCGCGTCGTGTATAAGACTCACTACATTGGCAGTAACACCACCGCTATGGTCGTAGAGCCATTGGATGATTCCGTCGGTGAGCACCATATCACCGGATACATATTTGTATTGGTAGAGCGTCGCGCAAAAGCCGGCAAAGTCGGCATCAAACGGGATTTCGCCGATATGGATACCAAGGGAACGCCGGGCAAGCTTATAATCCTGCTCGAAGAAGGGAATACATTCTGGGGTGCCTATCATGGCAATGGAGACTTGACTCTGGTTTATCAGTTCCACTAAGCTTCCAATCAGTGCAGCACCGTTGCGAGAATTCACCACATTTTGGATTTCGTCAACGACGACCAAGCCGACCCCATTGAGCAAAGCATTACTGACCATTCCGATAAGCAGGTCTGTAGTTACACGACTCTTGGAAGCGTTGGGATAGTAGGAAGTATCCAATGCCTCGTCAATAGCTTTCAATATGGAAAGAAATAATCCTTTAACGCTACTGTCCCACGGGCATTGCACAACGAGCACTGGCAATATCTTGCAATAAGGTGATGTCAGTGTAATTATGTTATCGCCGCCCATGAGCGAGATTGCTCTGCTAATTGCGGTAGATTTCCCTATGCCTGAAGCACCTGTAATCGTAAAGCTGTCAGCATTACTTATCCCAAAGTAGGATTGTCTTCTGCCAAAATGGTTTGCATTACGCTGCTGGACTGCTAATTTCCCGGTCTTCTTCTGCAAGGACCGAATCATCGACAAATACATTTTACTGTAAATGGTCGAGCTCATGCTGAAGGGGTAATAAACCTCGTACAACGCATTCAATGCAACAAGTCGTTCGGCAGCAGAAGCTTGGCGAATGGCAGGGTCATAATCGGGATTTACTGCGAGTGCATTATGAAGCTCTGCGCCGGTGAGCATAGGTGGGATTAGCTTTAGAATATCGGTCATTGCTTGGACCTCCTTCGTTGTTTTTCGGTTTTGTGAGTCTGACGGATGCCTTTCAGATTGACATCACCGCTGTGCCCACGGGTGTTTGCTATAGTTTCAATGCTGGCTACAAGGTCAATGAGTGCTTGGTCTTTTTGAGGCTGGGCACTCTTTTTTGCTGCCTGCTGCTGCGATTGAAGCTCCATTACCTCTTCCAAGGAAAGGTTATCATAGACCTTGAGTATCAGTTCGAACTTCGTGTACAAGCCGTTCTCCACCAAATATACGCAGCTTATATCATCGGGGTCATAGGCAACTGTCGCCCTGCCTCCATTCAGATAACGCTCGGTAAATTTGCCCTCACAATGCCGGTACCTTTGCTTGTGCACAACAAGCCCCCGGCGCGTGAATCTGCCCTCGGTCCTCGGGAGTAAAGTCCGTTTCAGTGCCCCCGCATCGACGGGGATTAAGTTTGCCCCTGCTTGTGTACAAGACCACTTCCAGACCGAATTTGCCGTGGGTTGCACGCCTGCTGAGACCATTTCCTTTGAAAGAACCTGTTCGCCAAGAAGTCGACTGTTGTTGTAGTAGAGGATACACCGGAGTAGGATTTTCTCAAAGTCGTCCATAGTCAAGCAGGCATCTTTGCGATAGTCACGAGAACCGCGCTCTTGATAATCCGGCTCAATGGTTCCTTTACCTTTGAGGTGCGGAAGGAAGTAGCTGTGCAGCAGAGAGAAAGCGTGTTCTACGATACCCTTTAGTTCTGGACGGTACGGCGGCAAGTTGACCATCCGAATACCCAACTCGGTTAGTTGCTCAAAAGTGCTGCCAACATACTCCTTTCCTTTGTCTGTTACGAGCACCCCGGGCAATGAATTTACCGGCCATTCAACTGGTGAGATAATGATGCCGTACTTTTGACACCACTGAACCTTATCCACGACGACATTGTGCATAAGTTGTTGCAGGGAATAGACGCCGCCCTCCCACGAGAGATGGTACCCACAAATTAGACTACTGTACGCATCTACTGCTAAGGTTAGAACTGGGCGTCCCACAAGCTGATTAGCGTCATTCACAAGGTAAATATCGCATATAGTACTGTCCAACATAGCGGTGCCGACGGACGGTGCAAAATCGTGGATAGAGCCCAAAAGTGGGCGGGCATTCCGTTGGTAATTGGTTTTGCCTTCCCGTGAAATAAGCTCCGTCTGGGCCTTGCTGTGACGCTGGTAATAATACTTGAAACGGTGGAACGGTGGGTACCCCGGCATCAGTTGTCCGGTAGCATCAGTGTACTTATGCTGCAGCATCAAATTGTATGCGGTTGGGAGGCTGTGCTTCCTCTGGGAGTAGTAAAATTTGTTAATTGCCCACCGGAAATTCTTCTCGTCGGCAGTAAGTTCTCTCTCTTTCTGCTGAGTCGGTGGTGCCAGTACTTCCATTCGCTGATAAGTAAGGAAAAGGCACAAGTACTTTCTGATAGTTTGTTTGCTGACGCTGTTGAGTTCTGCCATTTGGGCAATCATTGCTGACCTCTTGGCACTGTGTCCTATGAACGGAATAACAGCTGCTATCAAAGAGAACCGCTCGCGCATTACCTTGCGTTGCTCTGGCGTCAACTCCTCCATGTTGCAGATAGGTGCCTCCAGTGAGGGAAGAGCAGATTCATCGCAAGGCTCCCAATCCCGTAGCTCCGATGTCGGTATCCACTGTGGCATTGTCCTTTTTAGGCAATCGATGGTAAGTACATCGGTATCAACGGCAAGTACGCGGATGACGCGGTCATCGTGCCGCAGGAGCTGATTTTTGCTATATTCAGGCATCGATGACCAACCCCCAATCGTTAATACCGCGTTCTGCCCAGTACTCTCGACTGGCATCCAACATTTTGATTGTTTTAGGACGCTCAATAAGGTTCCTCTTGATGCATTCCCTCACTATGACCTCTCCGGTAATCGTAGTACAGACAAAATCTGTCGTGTATGCGCCATCGGTGAGTTCGAAATTCTCCAACGGAACATTGCACCGGAACTCGGCGATGGACTCATCTGCCTGCAGTTGCTGTGCGTATGCCAGCTGGATGTCGGAGTAGGTGCGGCATACGCCCGGGCACTTGCTGAGAGAAAGTTTCTCGCAGCGCGGCTTGTTGTTACTGTTTCTCATATGTACCTCCATAATTAAGCACTGTCGGTAGGCTTGCCGATTTTGCCTCCGAAAATGCCGATTTTGACTTTAGGATTGCCGATTTCGGCGGTGAGGATGCCGATTTCAGCAAAATCGGCAATGAAAACGGCAAAATAATGCCGATTTTGCATTCTGCGCAGTGCTGAAATGCCGAAAGCACTGCCGATTATGCCGATTTTAGTTTATACTATGTGCCAGTACACGCCGTCAGAGCCTGCTGTAGTACAAACTTTGTCATTCACCCATAGGTATGGCATCAAAAAAATTCAAGTATGTTTCAATACTACTGTC
>JAZQCX010000069.1:0-32102 GCA_045546495.1 Acetatifactor sp.
CCTCAAGATGAGATATCCAAGACCCCTTGAAGACGACGAGGTAGATAGGAGTGAGGTGTAAGCACAGCAATGTGTTCAGCTGACACTTACTAATCGGTCGAAAGCTTAACCAAGAGATAGAGAAGATGTTTAGGTAAGATGAAATCAGTGTTCGGTTTTGAAGGTACAAGACTTGAGAGAACAGGTATCTGTTCTCTTTTTTTAATAAAAATTTTTATAAAATTTTCAGATAATAGTTTCATTTTTCAACAAAGTATGATACACTATTTGGGAAGACGGAAGATTCTTTTCCGGTTATACCTTAGAAAAACGGCGAGGTGGAAATATGGATACAAAAATTTTATTGGAAAACGGAACGAATGAGTTGGAAATTCTTGAATTCACATCGGGCAATAATTCATATGGTATCAATGTCGCTAAGATTAGAGAAATTATTAATTATCAGCCTGTTACACCGGTACCGAATTCACATCCCAGCATTGAGGGAATTTTTATGCCGCGTGATACAATGATTACTGCGATAGATTTAAAGAACTGTCTTGGACGCGGTGAGTCCAGTCCCGAAGGTTTGTTTATCTTAACGAACTTTAACAGACTGGATTTGGCATTCCATGTAGACAGTGTTCTCGGCATTCATAGAGTGTCATGGCGTGATATTATTAAGCCTGATGCAACTATTTCTACTACGGATGAAAGTGTATCCACCGGAATTATTAAAAAAGATGGAAAGCTGATTATTATCCTTGATTTTGAGAAGATTGTTACCGATATCAATCCTGAAACAGGCTTGAAAATTTCCGAGATTACGGAACTGGGAGCTAGACAGAGAAGCAATGTGCCGATTTTGATTGCTGAGGACTCTCCGCTTTTGAATAAGTTGATTGTAGATTCCTTGAAAAAGGCAGGATATGATAATCTGATTCATACCGAGAACGGTCAGAAGGCTTATGATGTGATTTGTCATTGTAAAGCGGACAACACATTAAAGGAGCATGTTCGTCTGATTATTACGGATATTGAGATGCCTGAGATGGACGGACACAGACTGACCAAGTTAGTGAAGTCAGATGATGCGACTGCAGATATTCCGATTGTAATTTTCTCTTCCCTTGTAAATGAGGAGATGAAGAGAAAGGGAGAAGCACTTGGTGCAGACGCTCAGCTGTCTAAGCCTGAGATAGGCAATTTGGTGAAAATAATAGACCGGCTTGTTGATGAGAAGCATCTGGACAAGTAAAAATTTCAATAAAAAGCTGGGAATTTCCCGGCTTTTTGTTTTGTTGAAGACTTGTTAAGGAGTAGAATGTTTGCCATGGAGAATAAAGATGTTCGTGACCAGTTAAAGGAAGCAGAACTGGTGTTGGTCGGACTGGGGGAAGATTTCGACGATGTTCGGACGCTGAGTAAAAGCCCGGAGTATAAAAAGGGAAGAGAGTTGTTGGAAGAGGCAGGGAAATATTGGTTGATTCCGGCGTGGATGGAGTACTGCAGGGCACGTATAGGGGGAGACGCTGCAGAAAAGTCTTTGCATAAGCTGGCAATGATGCTTCAGGATAAAAATTATTTTATTGTATCTACTTCTACCAATCGTACCATTACAGAAGTACCGTGGAAAAACGGAAGGCTGGTGATGCCATGCGGCAGTACCGTGAAAAAGCAGTGTGTAAAAGGGTGTTCCACAGAGTTGGAAAATACGACTGCGGAAGAATCAGAGAAACTGCAAGCTGTTTTTGAACAGCTGTTTGAGGGTAAGCTCCCGGGGATGGGATTTCCTGCTTTGGGTAGGTGTAAAGAATGCGATAGTGATATGATATATAATAATATTTATGCGGAGAACTATAATGAGGCCGGCTATCTGGAGGAATGGCAGATTTACATGAAATGGCTGCAGGGAACACTGAACAGAAAGCTTGTTGTGTTGGAACTGGGGGTGGGAATGCGTTATCCTACCATTATCCGATGGCCCTTTGAAAAGGTTGCATTCTTTAATCAAAAGGCATCATTTTTCCGCGTAAATGAAAGACTTTTCCAGATGACGGAAGAATTGGGAGCAAAGGGAATCGGAATCGCACAGAATGCGATTGATTGGATAAATCAGCTGTGATAAACTAGAAAAGAGCAATTTATCATCAAAAGATGAGAAAGCAGAGGAAATACTATGCCTTCACAAGAGGATTATCTGGACGAATTATTAAAAAATATGGATTCCGGTGCTGAGGAGACAGAGGCACAGAAGGATGAGAACCCTGGGCTTCCGGAGGGACTAGGAAGCATGGACGACCTTGGACTCCCGGAGGAACTAGGGAGCTTGGACGCTCTTGGATTCCCGGAGGAACCTGGAAGCTTGGATGACTTTGGGCTTCCGGAGGAATTAGGAAACTTGGACAATCTTGGGTTCCCGGAGGAGTTGGGAAGCTTGGATGACTTTGGGCTTCCGGAGGAATTAGGAAGTCTGGACGACCTGGCATTCCAAGAGGAGCCGGGAGATTTGGACGACCTTGGGATTCGGGAAGGAATGCCGGAAGAAAACGGGCTTATCGATGAAATAGACGGTTTGGATGATATCAGTGATATGTCTGAGGATGATATTATGAAGCTGCTTGCCGAGGGAGAGGCCGGAACAGATGAAGCTGAGTTTCCTGAGGAAGTACCGCAGGATTTGTTTGCGATGCTTCAAAGTTCGGATGATGAAGAACTTCAGGATATTCAGGAGATGCTGGAGAAAGCAGATAGAGATGAACCCATTGAAGAGGATGAATTATGGGACGAAGAATCGATTGCTGACGGCGAAAACCGGGAAGTAACACCGCAGGAGATGTTTGAATTTGACCAACCGGCGGAGACGGATAAAAAGGGAATTCGTAGGATACAGGCGGCTGAAAAGAAAGCGGCACGTGAGGCGAGGAAGCAGGCAAAAGCAGCAGCGAGAGCCGCGGTAAAAGCTGAAAAGAAAGCAGCGCGTGAAGCAGCAAAAGCAGCAAAAAAAGCCGGAAAGGTATCAGAAAAAGCAGAGGCAGCGGATGATATAGATATGTCGGAGTTAGACTTCATTATGGAGCAAGCCGAGAATGCTTCTTTGCAGTCGGAGGGTAAAATACCGGATGCGCAGACGGATTTGCAGAAGGAAATTCCCGAAAATGATGATTTGAGTGACCTGTTGGGCGGATTAGCCGCAGGAGAGGATGATTTAGGCGACCTGTTGGGCGGATTAGCCGCAGGAGAAGATGATTTAAGCGATCTGTCTGACGGAACAGCTGCAGGAGAGGATGATTTAAGTGACCTGTTGGGTGGAACAACGGCTGCAGAAGATGACCTGAGTAATTTGTTCGGTGAATCGGGTGCAGGCGGGTTGAGTGACTTGCTTGGTGAAACGGAAGAACAGGGGAATGGCGACGCTTCTGATTTTGACTTGGGAAGTTTGTTTGGAGAGCCGGATGAGGATAAGCTTTTTGGACAGTCCGAACAGAGCGATTTTGCAGATTTCGCTGATTTTTCCGGAGATGTCGGCTTGGATGATGTGATTCGCGATATCCCTGAAAAGAAAGCGGCTAAGAAGAAAGGTTTCTTTACTAAAATTCTTGATTTTCTAACGGAAGAGGACCCGGAAGAGGCTGAGCCGAAAGGAAATGAGAACATTCGTCTGTCGGATGAAAATAAGGAAATTTTGGAAGATTTAGATAAGGGAAAAGGCGGAAAGAAGAAAAAGAAAAAGGGAAAAAAGGGCGCAAAGCAGGGCGGAAATTCTGATGAGGAGGCAGGCGAGTCGAACGAAAAGGCTGCTTCTAAGAAAAAGCCGAAAAAGGAAAAGAAGCCCAAAAAGGAGAAGAAACCGAAGGAGCCGGAACTCCAGTCACTGATACCCCAGAAAAAGCTTTCCTTAAAGCGGGTATTTCCGATTTTGCTGATAGGATTGTCGCTGGGGATATTCATTATTGTATTTACGAATGCTTCGGTGGATTATTCTGATAAGAAGACTGCAAAGAAGGCCTTTTACGAGGGAGATTATGCAACCTGTTACCGGAATTTGTTTGGCAAGGAGCTAAATGAAACGGAGCAGGTGATGTATGCGAAGTCAGAAAGTGTTTTGTATATTCGTTTGTGGATTCGGGAATATGAGATGTTTGTACAGGAGGGTGACGAAATGAAAGCCCTCGATAGTCTGATTCAGACAGTAGACAGTTATCCCGGACTGTACGAATATGCATCCCGGTGGAATGCGGCCGCAGAAGTAGCAGCAGGCTACAATGAAGTGTTAGTAATTCTTCGGGACAAGTATGGTCTTACAGAGTCTCAGGCAATGAAAATTGCAGCAGAGCCTAAAGATGTAGAGTATACACGGATGATAGCTGCCGTTGTGGATGGGGAAAGTCTTGACGCGTGGAATGAACCCTCGGGGGATGCTGTTGTGGATGACTTGAAAGATGAACTGCCGGAGGAAGCAGAACTCGGACAGGAAACATTTGTTGAAGGGACGGAACGATGATTGCAATAATTGATTATGATGCAGGGAATATCAAAAGTGTGGAAAAGGCACTGCTATTTCTTGGAGAGGATGTTAAGATAACCCGGGATAAGAATGAAATTCTGGAAGCGGATGGCGTAATATTGCCGGGTGTGGGTGCGTTCGGTAATGCCATGGAAAAGCTTCATGCCTACGGTCTGGTGGAGGTAATACATAAATGTGTGGAAGCAAATAAGCCTTTCTTAGGTATTTGCCTCGGCTTGCAGTTGCTTTTTGAGGAAAGTGAGGAGAGCCCCGGTGTAAAAGGACTTCATGTTTTGGACGGTAAAATTGTCAGAATACCCGCCGATGAGGGGCTTAAAGTCCCGCATATCGGTTGGAACAACCTTACCTTTCCTAATAAGGGTAGACTGTACGAGGGTGTACCTGAGGATGCTTACGTTTATTTTGTACATTCTTACTATTTGCAGGCGGCGGATGAAAAACAGGTAGTGGCGGCAACGCAATACGGTACCTATATTCATGCATCCGTGGAAAAAGGAAATGTATTTGCCTGCCAGTTCCATCCGGAAAAGAGCTCTGATGTAGGAATGCAGATCCTTAGGAACTTTATCAAGATTACAAAGGAGGGAAAATGATATGCATGCAAAAAGAGTCATTCCCTGCCTGGATATTAAGGACGGACGAGTTGTTAAAGGCATTAATTTCGTGAATTTGCGGGATGCAGGTGACCCTGCGGATGTAGCAGCCGCTTACGACAAGGCGGGCGCAGATGAGGTGGTATTTCTTGATATAAACGCATCTGCAGACAATCGTTCCACCCAGCTGGAATGGGTAAGGCAGGTGGCGAGTAAGGTGTTTATTCCCTTTACCGTAGGCGGTGGTGTTCGTACGGTGGAGGACTTTAAGGCAATTTTACGAGAAGGTGCCGATAAAATTGCAATTAATTCCGCGGCTATTATGAATCCGCAATTGATTTCCGATGCAGCAGATAAGTTTGGCAGTCAGTGTGTGGTGGTTGCAATTGATGCAAAGCGTCGTGCAGACGGAAGCGGTTGGAACATTTATAAAAATGGTGGACGCATAGATATGGGTATGGATGCGGTGGAATGGGCAAGAAAAGCAGAAAGTCTTGGTGCCGGAGAGATATTGCTGACAAGTATGGACGCGGACGGAACGAAGGCAGGCTACGACATTGAACTGACAAAAGCCATCGCAGAAAAGGTCAGCATTCCCGTGATTGCTTCCGGTGGAGCGGGTACCTTGGAACATTTCCGTGAGGCACTTGTAGATGCTAAGGCGGAGGCAGTATTGGCGGCGTCTCTGTTCCATTATAAGGAATTGGAAATCAGACAGGTAAAGGAATACCTTAGAGATAAGGGAGTAAGCGTAAGATTATGAGTATGATCAATAATGACTGGCTGAAAGAGCTGGGAGCGGAATTTCACAAGCCCTATTACAGAGAACTGTATGAGTTTGTGAAAAATGAGTATAACTCCACCCAGATATTTCCGCCGGCTGATGATATTTTTAACGCGTTTCATTTAACACCGCTAAGTGAAGTGAAGGTAGTTATTATTGGGCAGGACCCGTACCATAACGTGGGACAGGCTCACGGTCTGTGCTTTTCCGTGAAGCCGGAGGTGGATATTCCGCCTTCCCTTGTAAATATTTATAAAGAACTGCGGGAGGATTTAGGGTGCGAAATCCCGAATAACGGTTATCTTGTAAAATGGGCGAAGCAAGGTGTGCTGATGCTCAACACCGTGCTGACGGTGCGGGCACATATGGCAAATTCCCATCGTGGGAAAGGTTGGGAGGAATTTACAGATGCGGCAATCCGTGCGTTGAATAAACAGGATCGTCCTATTGTCTTTATACTTTGGGGAAGACCGGCACAGATGAAGGAAAGAATGCTGGATAATCCCAAGCATCTGATTTTAAAAGCGCCGCACCCCAGTCCGTTATCCGCGTATAACGGATTTTTCGGGAGCAAGCCATTCAGCAAGACTAATGATTTTCTGGAAAAGAATGGACTGGAGCCAATAGATTGGCAAATTGAAAATGTGTAATTTTGTGAAAAGACCGTTGACAAATGTCAACGGTCTTATTATAGTAGTTCTAGACAGAACCACTACATATGCTTGGCGCGAGGTGTCTATGGAGGACGTAACCTTTACTGAAAAATTAATGCTGTTTGGTATTGGAAGACAGGAAGCTGTAGTATATTTGTGCCTGCTGCAAAACGGGGAGTTGACCGGGTATGAAGTGGCAAAGCTTACCGGGATATCCCGCTCCAACGTATACAGTGCATTGGCCTCTCTTGCGGAACATGGCGCTGCGTATGTTGTGGAAGGAGCAGCCACAAAATATGTTCCGGTTCCGGTGGAAGAGTTTTGTGAGAATCGCATACGGCGATTGGGAGAGGTAAAGACAGTTTTAGCGGAAAATGCCCCAAAGCCGCGGGAAATTGCGGATAAATATATTACCGTTGAGGGGTATGAACATATCTGCGATAAAATTCATCACATGCTTGTGGGCGCGGAAAAGAGGATATATTTTTCTGCGGGAACGGATTTTCTGGAGCGGTGGCAGGAGGAACTGTCGATGCTTTTGGAAAAAGAGATTAAGGTGGTTCTGATTGCAAAGGCACTTCCAAGATTTTTTACAGAAAAGGAAACGTTAAGGGAAAAGGTTATTTTTTACCCCATGGATGACGCGGATAAGGAAATGATGTGGGAGGAAAGAGATAAACAGGTACGCCTGATTATTGATTCCACCTACGCGCTGACGGGGGAGGCTACGGGGAGCAGTCGAGATACCTGCCTGTACAGCGCCAATCGAAATTTTGTAAATGTATTAAAGGAAGCAATGAACAGAGAAATAGAATTGATAAAAATTTGCGTCAACGGCTATAAGCCGACGGATGAAGGAAAGGGATGGTAGTTGTTATGAGAATTGGTATTTTAGGTTACGGAAATTTAGGAAGAGGTATCGAGTGTGCCTTAAAGCAGAACGATGATATGGAGCTGGTGGCTGTATTTACCCGCAGAGCACCCGAGACGGTGAAAACTGTGTGGGATGTACCTGTTTATCATGTGGATAAGCTGCTTGAAATGAAGGATGAAATCGATGTGCTGATGCTGTGCGGCGGTTCGGCAACGGATTTACCCAAGCAGACTGTGGAATATGCAAAGTACTTTAATGTGGTTGACAGCTTTGATACGCATGCAAAAATTCCGGAGCATTTTGCGGGAGTAGATAAGTCCGCTACGGAAGGCGGCAAGATTGCAATGATTTCCGTAGGTTGGGACCCCGGTATGTTTTCTTTGAACAGAATGTATGCAAATGCAATTCTGCGTGACGGCAGCGATTATACTTTCTGGGGCAAGGGCGTTAGTCAGGGACATTCCGATGCCATCAGACGAATTGAGGGTGTAAAGAATGCAAAGCAGTATACGGTTCCGGTGGAGGCGGCTTTACAGGCTGTCAGAAATTGCGAGAATCCTGTTTTGTCTACTGCAGAGAAGCATACCAGAGAGTGCTATGTGGTAGCAGAAGAGGGTGCGGACAAGGCAAGAATTGAGAACGAAATTAAGACCATGCCAAACTATTTTGCAGATTATCATACTACGGTACATTTTATTACCGAGGAGGAACTGGCAAGAGATCATGCAGGTATACCTCACGGAGGAATGGTGTTCAGAACGGGTAAGACCGGTGCAAACGGTGAGCATAACCAGATTATCGAGTACAACCTGAAACTGGATTCCAATCCGGAGTTTACAGCGTGCGTTTTGGTAGCATACGCAAGAGCGGCATATCGGATGAGTAAGAGAGGCATGAGTGGGTGTAAGACAGTGTTTGATGTTGCACCGGCGGATTTGAGCCCGATGTCTGCAGAGGAATTGAGAAGTAAGCTGCTGTAAGTAAGCTGATGATAAAATCAAAGAGAAAAGATGAAATAAGCGGTTTGTACCGTTCTCGGAATGGAGATTAGAATGAAAAAGATACCTTTTGTGACAAAAGAAATGGTGGAGGAGATTGTAAAGACATATCCCACCCCCTTTCATATTTACGATGAAAAAGGAATCCGGGAGAATGTGAAGGCGTTAAAGGAAGCGTTTTCCTGGAATCCCGGGTACAAGGAGTATTTCGCTGTAAAGGCTACCCCGAACCCTTTTCTGATTAATATTTTAAGAGAATATGGTTGTGGCTGTGACTGCTCCTCTTATACGGAACTGATGCTGAGCGAGGCTATGGGAGCGACGGGAGAGGATATTATGTTTTCTTCTAACGATACCCCTGCGGAGGATTTTGAACTGGCAGCAAAGCTGGGGGCCATCATCAATCTGGATGACATTACCCATATCGATTTTCTGGAAAAGACACTGGGATATCTGCCGAAAACCATGAGTTGCCGTTTTAATCCCGGCGGATATTTTTCTCTGGGCACAGATATTATGGACAATCCCGGAGATGCAAAGTATGGTTTTACAACCGAGCAGCTGTTTGAGGGCTTCCGTATTTTAACGGAAAAAGGCGTGGAAAGATTAGGAATTCATGCATTTCTGGCAAGCAATACCGTAACCAATGAATATTACCCGACTCTTGCGAGACAGCTCTTTGAACTGGCTGTTGAGTTGAAGGAAAAGACAGGTGCCAACATTGCGTTCATCAATTTGTCCGGAGGCATCGGTATTCCCTACCGTCCTGAGCAGGAGGCTAATGACATCCGCGTAATCGGTGAAAATGTGCGTAAGGCATACGAGGAGATTCTTGTTCCGGCAGGTATGGGAAATGTGGCAATTTATACCGAACTCGGACGCTTTATGATGGGACCTTACGGACAGCTTGTAACAAAGGTGCTTCATCAGAAGCATACTTATAAGGAGTATGTGGGTGTGGATGCCTGTGCAGTAAATCTGATGCGTCCGGCAATGTACGGTGCATATCATCATATTACGGTGCTTGGTAAGGAAGAACAGCCCTGCGATATGGTTTATGACGTAACCGGCTCTCTTTGCGAAAATAATGATAAGTTTGCCATTGACAGAAACCTTCCTAAGGTGGACATCGGAGATTATATCGTGATTCATGACACCGGTGCACACGGATTCGCCATGGGATACAATTATAACGGTAAGCTGAAATCTGCAGAACTTCTGTTAAAGGAGGATGGCAGTGTGCAGCTCATTCGCCGGGCGGAGGAGCCTAAGGATTACTTTGCAACCTTTGATTGCTTTGAAATCGGAAAGAAGCTGATAGCAAAGTAAGGGACGGGGCACGAAGGCATGTCTGTAAGTGTGTTTACGGTAAAGCTGAGAAAGCAAAAGTAAAGAGGCAAAGAAGCCAAGAAACAAAGAAGTAAAGACACAAAGACACGAAGACACAAGAAGTTACAGAATGAAGGAGACGTGGGAAATGCGATTTCCGTCGAGTTTATCAAAGGGAGGGACCATAGGCTTTGCGGCACCGTCCTTCGGTTGCGCTACAGAGCCCTATAAATCGGCTTTTCATAATGCACAGAAGCAGTTGTCAGAGCGTGGGGTTGAATCGAAACTGGGTCCTAATTGCTATTTGAGTGAAGGCATCGGCATCAGTAATTCTCCGGAGAAATGCGGTGAGGAGATTATGGATATGTTTGCGTCTGAGGCAGATGTATTGATTTCCTGCGGTGGCGGTGAGATGATGTGTGAAATACTGCCGTATGTGGATTTTGACCGTTTGACGCAGTTGGAGCCAAAGTGGTTCATGGGGTATTCGGATAATACAAATTTAACCTATTTGTTGGCTACCCTTGCGGATACCGCTTCGATTTACGGCCCTTGTGCCGCTGCTTTCGGAATGGAGCCGTGGCATGCTTCTTTAGAGGATGCATTTGGAATCCTGACGGGAAAGTGTAGCACGGTGAAGGGTTATGGGCTTTGGGAAAAGGAATCCCTGAAGAATGAGGAGCACCCTTTGCTGCCTTACAATGTGACGGAGCCACTTGAACTAAAAAGTTATGTGGGGAACAGGGGACTTTTGGCAGAGGAGGAGATTTCTTTTTCCGGACGCTTAATCGGTGGCTGTATGGACTGTCTGGTGAACCTAACGGGAACCCGTTTCGATAAGACGAAGGAATTTCTGGAGAAATACCGCGAAGATGGCTTTGTCTGGTTTTTGGAGGCCTGCGAGCTGAATGTGTTCGCTATCCGCAGAGCTATGTGGCAGATGGAAGAAGCAGGGTGGTTTAATTATGTAAAGGGTTTTCTAATCGGAAGACCGGATAACGGTGACCCTATTATGAATCTGGACAGATACGACGCAGTACTGGATATCATAGGAAAAAAGAATGTTCCCGTAATTATGGATGCGGACATTGGTCACAGACCGCCCATGATGCCGCTTGTAGTAGGAAGTCTGGCAACGGTGAACGTAAAAGGAAATGATATTTCCGTAAAGATGGAGTACTGTTAATAAAAAAAATAAAATAAGATACTTGTCAAAGATGAATTTCTGTGATAGAATCATTTTTGTTGTGAGGAATCCTCACGAATGCCGGCGTGTCGGAATGGCAGACGAGGCAGACTCAAAATCTGTTGGTGGCAACACCGTATGGGTTCAAGTCCCATTGCCGGCAGTGTAAGAGCTTGTAAGTTTTCGGACTTACAAGCTTTTTTGATTCATGGACAAATATTTGGTAAACGAAAGCTTCTAGGGAAAAAATAGCCGAGAAAAATTTGATAAAGCACTTGACTTCGGCACTTTAAACTGTTAAACTTTAAAGCGTTCAATAATAGCACAATAACGGTGCGTGTAAGGAGGAGAACTATTATGAAAGAAATATCCAGTTTAATTGCGTACAGACCGGATGTGCGTGTGGTGGATGCGACCCTGCGCGACGGAGGACTTGTGAATGATTTCTATTTTTCGGACGAATTTGTAAAGGCGCTTTATTTGGCAAATCTTCGTGCCGGAGTTGATTATATGGAGTTCGGCTATAAGGCATCAAAGGAAATGTTTGATGTGAATAAATTCGGCAAGTGGAAGTTCTGTAATGATGATGATATTCGCGCCATTGTGGGAGAAAATGCAACGGATTTGAAACTTGCGGTTATGGCGGATGTGGGACGCTGTGATTACAAGACGGATATCCTAAACCGTGCGGACAGTCCCATCGACTTGATTCGTGTTGCCACCTATGTAAATACCATTCCGGCTGCTGTAGATATGATTGAGGATGCGGTAAAGAAGGGGTATGAGGTCAGTTGTAATATTATGGCAATATCCAATGTGCGGGAGAGCGAGTTAAAGGTTGCGCTGGATATTTTGGCGCAGACTCCTGTTGATGTACTTTACATTGTTGACAGCTTCGGTTCTATGTACCCTGAACAGATTGCAAGGCTGGCGGATACTTACATGAATGTGGCTGCAAAGTATGGTAAGAAGGTAGGTATTCATGCTCACAATAACCAGCAGCTTGCTTTTGCAAATACCATTGAGGCGGTTGGCGACGGCGTGGACTGGTTGGATGCAACCTATGCTTCCATGGGAAGAGGTGCGGGAAACTGCGCTATGGAGTTGTTACTTGGATTTTTGCGTAACCCTAAATATAACGTATATCCGGCCATTCAATTCATTGATACACAGATTAGTAAGCTGAAAAAGGAAGGTGTGGTTTGGGGTTATGATTTGCAGTACCTGATGACGGGGCTTTTGAATCAGCATCCCAGAACGGCAATTGAATTTACCAAGGAAAAGAGAACGGATTACGCGGAGTTTTACAGAGAAGTAGTTGCGATGGATTAAGGAAAAGAGACATCGTGTGACGGCGGTATAGGAACTTGCCGGTTGCACGGTGTCTTTTTTTGCTTTATAAGAAAGACCACGTCACACTAAAGTGTGAAGGCTTTTTCCATAAAGCAAAACGCTCCGCGAGGATGCGCACGCCAAAGCAGATGTAGAGGTCGCAAATGCGACGCTTTGGCGGCGCGAGAGTCCGCAAGCGGACTCTTTGTTCAAATAAAAATTTGTATTTACTTTAATTCTCTATCGTGATAAAATATGGAAGTCTGCAGGACATGATATCGGATAATTGTTCCCGATGCGGGACAAGCAAAACGGATTCCGATGAAAGGGAGGAAATTTATGAAGAAGAAATTAGCAGTATTGTTGATGATGGCAATGGTTGCAGGAATGACACTGACCGGATGCGGTGCAAACGAAACCGGCGCGGACAGACCTGTGATATACGCAGTTGAAGCAGGCAGTGCGGGAGAAGCGGTTGCAAAGGAAAAAGGTTTTTCGTACAATGCTGTAGCAGCACAGGCAGATGCATTGATGGAGGTGGCTTCCGGAACTTCTGATGCGGCAATTATCGACCTGATTATGGCAGGTGCCATGATTGGAGAGGGTACAAGTTATCCTAACTTGATTCACACTGAGGAATTGACCACCGAGGAGTACGGCGTGGGTTGCAGAAAGGGCTCTGACCTGACTTCATATATCAATGCGGTTATGTATAAGGCTTATGCAGACGGCTCCATGAAGGAGATTGCAACAAAGTACGGTGCACAGGAAGCTCTGATTGAGCAGGCAGCCTGCGAATATACTGCTTCTTCAGACAGTGATGTGGCATATATTCAGGGTAAGGGAACTTTGATTGTAGGTATCACCGAGTTTAAGCCTATGGATTATCAGGATGAAAACGGCGAGTGGATTGGTTTTGATGCAGATATGGCACGTAAGGTTGCGGAGGAGCTTGGAGTTGAGGCTAAGTTCGTTGTAATCGATTGGGACAGCAAGATCATGGAATTAAATTCCAAAAATATTGATGTTGTTTGGAACGGCATGACTTTGACGGATGAGGTAAAGGCAGCTATGGAATGCAGCAACCCTTACTGTAATAATGCCCAGGTTGTAGTTGTGGAGAAACAGCAGTAAAGAAAATTTACAGAAGTAAATCAGCAGAGATAAAAGTGGGAGCAAACGGTTTATGTTTTGGTCAGTAACACAATCCTTATTGGGTGGTTTGGCAACTACCTTTGAAATTTTTATATTGACATTAATATTTGCCCTTCCCCTGGGATTGGTGCTTGCTTTTGGCTCCATGAGCAGATTCCGGCTGATAAAGTACCTGATTCAGTTGCTTGTGTGGGTGATTCGAGGGACACCGCTGATGCTTCAGCTGATTATTATTTTCTACGGCCCGGGACTATGGCTGGGACATAATATCTGGAGCGGTGATGAAGCGGGAAGAATTACGGCTACGGTAGTTGCGTTTTCCATTAACTATGCCTGCTATTTCTCCGTGATTTTCCGAGGCGGAATCGAAGGAGTTCCGGCGGGACAGAAGGAAGCGGGACAGGTTCTGGGAATGACAAGAGGCCAGATTTTTTTCCGTGTAACGCTGTTACAGATGGTGAAACGTGTTGTACCGCCTATGTCCAATGAGATTATTACCCTTGTAAAGGATACCTCTCTGGCGCGCATTATCGCGGCCTACGAGTTGACCTTTGCGGGCTATTCCTTCATGAAATCGGCAGGTTTAACGTGGCCGTTGTTCTATACGGGCGTGTTCTACCTTGCCTTTGTAGGAATTTTAACGTTGTTGTTTAATTATATTGAGCGTAAGCTGGATTATTTCAGATAGGAGGCTGCCATGGCGATTTTGGAAGTAAGCGGTATAGAAAAAAACTTTGGCAGCACAAAGGTGCTGAAAAATGTCAGCTTTACGCTGGAGGAGGGAAAGGCGTTAGCGATTATCGGCTCCTCCGGTTCCGGTAAGACGACTCTGCTTCGTTGTTTAAATTTCCTGGAGACGCCGGACGGTGGGCAGATTTCGGTAAAGGGAGAAACTCTTTTCGATGCGTCTGTTCCGGTAGCTGAAAGAGAGAAGGATTTGCGAAAGAAGCGTCTGCACTTTGGTATGGTATTCCAGTCCTTTCACCTGTTTCCGCAGTATACGGCACTGGAAAATGTTACACTGGCAGAGAAGCTGTTTGCACAGGAACGACCGGATTTTAAGAAGAATAAGCGGGAAATCTTTGCGCAGATTGAGGAGCATGGAAAGCAGCTGTTAGACCAGATGGGATTATCGGAACGGATGCATCATTATCCCCACCAGCTTTCCGGAGGTCAGCAGCAGAGAGTTGCGATTGCCAGAGCCTTGGCGTTGCAGCCGGATATCCTTTGCTTTGACGAACCTACCTCTGCGTTAGACCCGGAGCTGACGGGAGAGGTATTAAAGGTAATCAGAGGGCTGGCAGAGAAGAAAACCACTATGATTATCGTAACCCATGAAATGGCTTTCGCCAGAGATGTGGCTGACCACATTATTTTCATGGACGAGGGCATGATTGTGGAGCAGGGCGATCCTTTGCAGGTTATCGAAAACCCCAAAGAGGAACGCACCAGACAATTTTTATCCCGTTATGCACAAGGTTGATTACCGCGTTTCGCGACCTTTGAACCCCCTTATTGCCCGTGTCTTTGATTATAGAGCACGTTTCTGTCGCAGTTTGTCTGCTTCGAGAGCATGCTGTAATGTTGTCGGGAGGCAAAGGTGAGGATTTCTTATGTGCGCAACTTCGGAATAAGGTTCGTGTTTTTATGCGCTTGAACAAAAATTGCACCATGTACGCGGTGTGCGGAAAAGAGTTTACTCATTTTCCGTGCATCCACGGACATGGTGCTTATTTTTGTCCCAGCTCATAAAAAGCTTGAACTATCGTAAATTCCAAAGTAAGCACATTAGAAATCCCGCATTTACTGACCCGATATTACAGCGTGCTCTCGGGGCGCACAGGTCGAGGGGAGGGCGTTTGGGGAAAAAGACACGAGTCCGATTTTCCTTTGTGGAAACAGTTGAATTTCATCGGCTAAATGTGTATACTGGAATATGAGTAATTTTGCGCAAGCAGGAGAAACAGGAGGAAGAAAAATGAAGCTGAACAGTATATGTGTGCAGGGTGGTTATACGCCGGGAAACGGAGAACCCCGTCAGATTCCCATTATCCAGAGCACTACGTTTAAATATGATACCAGTGAAGATATGGGAAAGCTGTTTGATCTGGAGGCAACCGGCTATTTCTATACCAGATTGCAGAACCCTACCAATGACTATGTGGCGGCAAAAATTGCCCAGATGGAGGGCGGAACTGCGGCTATGCTGACGTCCAGCGGACAGGCAGCTAATTTCTTTGCGCTGTTTAATATTTGCGGCTGTGGCGACCATATTGTGGCATCCAGCAGTATTTACGGCGGAACCTTCAACCTGATTTCTGTTACCATGAAAAGGATGGGAATCGATGTGACCTTTGTAAACCCGGATGCTTCGGAAGAGGAGCTGAATGCAGCGTTTCAGGAAAATACAAAGGCGATGTTTGGTGAGACAATTGCGAATCCTGCGTTGACCGTGCTTGATATAGAGAAGTTTGCGAAGTGTGCCCATGCCCACGGTGTGCCGCTGATTATTGATAATACCTTTGCAACACCTGTAAATTGTCGTCCCTTTGAGTGGGGCGCGGATATCGTTGTCCATTCCACCACAAAGTACATGGACGGACATGGCGCGGCGGTGGGCGGCGTTATTGTGGACAGTGGTAAGTTTGACTGGATGGCCCATGCGGATAAGTTCCCCGGACTTTGTACCCCGGATGACAGTTATCATGGCGTCGTTTATGCGGAGAAATTCGGCAAGGAGGGTGCATTTATCACAAAATGTACCGTACAGCTGATGCGCGACTTCGGAGCAATCCAGAGTCCCCAGAATGCGTTCATTTTAAATCTGGGACTGGAGAGTCTTCATGTCCGTATGCAGCGTCATTGCGAGAATGCCCTTGCGGTAGCTGAATATTTGTCAAAGCATGAGAAGGTTGCCTATGTAAATTACTGCAGCCTGCCCGGAGATAAATATTATCCGTTGGCGCAGAAATATCTGCCGAACGGTAGCTGCGGTGTTATTTCTTTCGGCCTGAAGGGCGGAAGAGATGCAGCAAGTGTCTTTATGAAGAATCTGAAGATGGCGGCCATTGAGACCCATGTTGCAGATGCACGTACCTGTTGCCTGAACCCTGCATCCAGTACCCACCGTCAGTTGACGGATGAGCAGCTGAAAGATGCCGGAGTACCTGCGGAGCTGATTCGTATGAGCTGCGGTATTGAGGATAAGGAAGACTTGATTGCGGATATTGAGCAGGCATTGGAGAGATGCTAAATGGAATGTAAGGAATTTATGAGCCTGATTCCCGGTTTTCTGGAAAATACGCTGGATTATGCTACATTGAAGCGGTTTAGCGAGCATATGGAAAACTGCGGAGAGTGTAAGGAGGAGCTGGTAATTCAGTTTCTGGTTACGGAGGGCATCCAGCGGTTGGAGGACGGCAGTGCCTTTGACCTCCAGAAGGAATTGAATGCACGTTTGGAGGAGGCGAAGCAAAAGATTCGGTTTCATGGTGGCTTTATGCGTCTTGGACTGGTGATGGAGATTCTTGCGGTTTGTCTCTTGGCGGGTGTTGTAATTCTGATTCTGGTGTGATTTTGACAGTATAATTAAGGTGGTTAATAAACATGGGTAAAAGCGAAAAGCTTGTGCTGATAGACGGACACAGTATTTTAAACAGAGCGTTCTATGGGCTTCCTGATTTGACAAATGCGCAGGGGCTTCATACCAATGCGATTTACGGTTTTCTGAATATTATGTTCCGCATCTTAGAGGAAGAAAAGCCGGAGTATCTGGCGGTGGCATTTGATGTACATGCCCCTACTTTCCGCCATGAGCTTTTTGACGCTTATAAGGGAACCCGGAAGGCGATGCCGGAGGAGCTTCGGGAGCAGGTGCCTGTTTTGAAGGATGTTCTGCGTGCCATGAAAATTGTAATTATGGAACAGGCAGGGCTGGAAGCGGATGATATACTCGGTACCCTTGCGAAGAAAGCTCAGAACGCCGAGCTTGAGGTTGCATTGATTTCCGGTGACAGGGATTTGCTTCAGATTTCCGATGAGCATATTAAAATCCGTATTCCCAAGACGAAGCCGGGACGTACGGAAATTGAAGATTATTACCCGCAGGATGTGGTAAATACCTATCAGGTAACGCCGCTTCAATTTATTGATTTAAAGGCGCTTATGGGAGATACCGCGGATAACATTCCGGGCGTGCCTAAGGTAGGACAGAAAACCGCAACGGATTTGATGGTGCAGTACGGTTCTTTAGAGGCAATATATGCCCATGTTGAGGAAATTACAAAGAAAAGTATTCGGGAATCTCTTGTCGAAAACAGGGAACTGGCGGATTTGAGTAAAGTTCTTGCTACCATTAAAACGGATTGTGATGTGGAACTGGATTATGAGGCGGCAAAGGCAGAAGGCTTCTTTACAAAGGAAGCTTATGAGTTGTTTAAAAAACTGGAATTTAAAAACATGCTGAGCCGTTTTGATGCCGAGGTTTCTATCGGGAAAAAGGAGGAGATATCCTCTTGCTTCCGGATTGCAGAGAAGCAGAAGGATTTTCTTGGGAAGCTTCGAAAGGTGAAGCCGGGACAAAGACTGGGACTGTACCTTGCCGTGGAGAAAGGACAGCTTTGCGGTGTTGCTTTTTGCATGAATAAAGAGGAGATATGGTTTTATGCTCCCCCGATTCAGGAAAATGAACAGCTGACGTTGTTTTCCGATTTCTCGGAATCAGAGGACGATGTCGACGAATTAAAGCAGGAAATTCTACGGATTTCGCGAGAGTGTTTGATTAGCACATTTGACATAAAAAAGCAGTATGCATTTTTGGGGCAGGATACCACACAACGGTATTTTGACATTTTAATCGGTGCTTATCTGCTAAATCCTCTGAAAAACGATTATGATGCGGAAACCATCGCTTCGGAGCATATAGACCTTTTAATCCCCGGCAGGGCGGAGTTGTTGGGAAAACTGAGTCTTTTGCAGGCGGCAAAGGAGCAGCCGGAAAAACTTGCCGCTTTATGTTGCTTTCAGGCGTATGTTGCGTTGGAAGCAGCACCTGTATTGGAAGAAAAGCTGGAGGCTTCCGGTATGGCAGCCCTGATGCGGGAAATGGAAATGCCGCTTTCGCTGGTGCTCTATGATATGGAGCGGGAAGGCGTAAGGGTACAGCGGGATGAGTTGAAAAAGTACGGAGATGCGCTGGTTTCGCGGATAGAAGAGCTTGAAAAGGCAATTCATGAGCAGGCGGGCTGTGTATTTAATATTCAGTCGCCTAAGCAGCTGGGAGAGGTTCTTTTTGAAACCATGCAGATTCCCGGCGGAAAGAAGACAAAAACGGGGTATTCCACTGCGGCAGATGTGCTGGAAAAGCTTTCAGAGGAGTACCCGATTGTAAAGGATATTCTGGAATACAGAGGACTTACGAAGCTAAAGTCTACCTATGCAGACGGGCTGGCTGCTTTTATCGGAGAGGATAATCGGATTCATACCAGCTTCAACCAGACGATTACCGCTACCGGAAGAATCAGCTCCACTGAGCCGAATCTGCAAAACATTCCGATGCGTATGGAACTTGGCAGAAGTATCCGTAAGGTCTTTGTGCCGGATGAGGGGTGCTGTCTGATGGATGCGGATTACTCCCAGATTGAGCTGCGTGTTCTGGCACATATGTCGGAGGATGAGCAGTTAATCGAGGCTTATAAGACAGAGCAGGACATTCACCGGATTACGGCGGCGAAGGTGTTCCATACTCCCTTTGAAGAGGTAACGGATTTACAACGGCGTAACGCTAAGGCGGTAAATTTCGGTATTGTATACGGCATCAGTTCCTTCGGATTAAGTCAGGATTTGAGTATCAGCAAGAAGGAAGCGGCGACGTATATAGAGCAATATTTTGCAACCTATCCCAAGGTAAAGGCGTTTTTGGATAAGCTGGTTGCGGATGCTAAGGAACAGGGCTATATTACGACTATGTTTGGCAGAAGGCGGCCCATTCCGGAGCTTTCCTCCTCTAATTTCATGCAGCGTTCCTTTGGGGAGCGTGTGGCTATGAATTCTCCCATACAGGGAACTGCGGCGGACATCATGAAAATTGCCATGATTCGTGTCTGGAAGGCACTGCGTGAAGCAGGCTTAAAATCGAAGCTTATTTTACAGGTGCATGATGAACTGGTAATAGAAACCCGCTTTGAGGAAGAGGAGCAGGTGAGAAAGATTCTTTCCGAGAACATGAAAAATGCGGCGGAGCTTTCCGTAACACTGGAAATTGATTTGCACACGGGAGAAAACTGGTACGAGGCGAAGTAAACTGCAGTGCCGGATGAGGCATCTTAGATTGTGTGCGTGAACTTTCGGGGCGCAGCTTCTTAAACAGAAATGTTCCGAAAGAGAAATTGGATTGACGGAAGGCTGACAAGAGGAACAAAAATGAAGTTTATCGGAATTACCGGCGGAATCGGTGCCGGGAAATCAGAGCTGTTAGGCTATATCGGAAAACACTACAAATGTGAAATTTATCTGGCGGATGAGGTTGCACATCTGGTGAAGCGTCCGGGAACGGAATGTTTTAATCAGCTGGTTGCCTTGCTGGGAGAAGATGTGCTGGCAGGTGACGGGCAGATTGATAAGGCAAAGATGGCAAATAAAATTTTTGCAGACGAAGCAATTTTGAAGCAGGTAAATGATATTGTGCATCCGGCGGTGAAGACATACCTTTTGGAGCATCTGGAACAGGCAAGAGCACTGGGGAAAACGGAGCTTTTCTTTGTGGAAGCGGCGCTTTTGATTGAGGCCGGGTATGCGGAACTGGTGGATGAAATGTGGTATGTATATGCGGATGAGGAGGTGCGTACAAGGCGCCTTAGGGAAAGCCGAAACTACTCGGAGGAGAAAATCCGCAGCATTATGAAACAGCAGCTGACAGAAGATATTTTCCGGAAACATTGTGATTTTGTAATAGACAACAGCAAAACGCTGGAGGACAGTTATCATCAAATAGATAAAAAACTGGAGGCTTTTACATGGCAGGAGTAAGAGAGGCACAGGGACAACTGATATTCGGACTGGACATCGGAACCAGAAGTATTGTGGGGACAGTAGGATATCTGAATAACGGAAGATTTCGTGTGCTGGCACAGCAGGTGAAGGAGCATGAAACCAGAGCTATGCTGGATGGTCAGATTCATGACATCGAACAGGTTGGACGAACCATTGCATGGGTAAAGGAGCAGCTGGAGCGGGAACTGAACCGTAAGCTTACGGAGGTTTGCATCGCTGCGGCAGGTCGTGTGTTGCGCACGGTAACCACACATGTGGAACAGTGTTTTGACGGAGAACACGAGGTGACGGAGGAAGACGTATATTCTCTTTCCACTATGGGGGTTGAGCAGGCCTACGGTGAGTTTCTGGGAAAGAATGATACGGATATGAAGTTCTACTGTGTGGGATATACGCCTATCCGGTATTACATGAACGGCTACCAGATAGGTAACCTGGTAGGGCACAAGGTAAAGAGCATGGCAGCGGATTTAATCGCCACGTTCCTGCCGGATGACGTGGTGGATGGTCTGTATAAAGCGGTGGAGCTCGCGGGACTGCATGTTGCAAACCTGACACTGGAGCCGATAGCGGCAATTCAGGTTGCCATCCCAGAGAAATTCAGAATGCTGAATATGGCATTAGTGGATGTTGGAGCGGGTACCAGCGATATTTCCATTACGAAGGATGGCGCCATTACGGCGTACGGTATGATTCCTTCGGCGGGGGACAGCCTGACGGAGGTGCTGGTGCAGCACTGTCTGGTTGATTTTGATACGGCAGAGATGATTAAGCGTCAGGCAGGCGAGCAGGAGACTGTGGAGTATCAGGATATTATGGGCTTAACCCAGACAATTTCCGCGGCAGAGGTGCGTCAGGTGTTGGAGGCACATGTACAGGCACTGACGGAGAAGGTGGCAGCATGTATCAAGGAATTAAACGGAGATAAGTCAGTCAGTGCGGTATTTGTGGTAGGCGGTGGCGGCATGGTTCCCGGTTATACCCAGAAGCTTGCAAAGGAATTGAATCTGATAGAGGAGCGTGTAGCAATCAGAGGTCAGGAAGTGATGCTTTCCATCGACTTTGAGATGGAGAATCCCAGAAAAGACCCTATGATGGTAACGCCCATCGGCATCTGTTTGAGCTATTACGCACAGAGCAACAATTTCATATTTGTAAATTTCAATGGGAAGCGTGTAAAGCTTTATGATAACGGTAAGCTGACGGTGGCTGATGCGGCAATGCAGTCGGAATTTCCCAATGAAGAGCTGTTCCCCAGACGCGGGGCGGCGCTTAATTTTACCGTAAACGGAAAGAGCCGTATTATCAGGGGGGAGCAGGGTGAAGCTGCTGTTATTAAAGTGAATGATGAGCCGGCGGATATATATAGCAGGATACATAACGGCGACCGGGTAGAGGTGGTTTCCTCTACAGCCGGAGAGGCAGCGCAGATGACATTGGGTAAGTTACCTGAATTTACACAGCATCTGCATGCGGTAGTAAACGGAATTCGGATTGATATGCCCAGAACTGCGTCCGTAAACGGAAAACTGGAAAACGAATTCTATGAAATAAAGGAAAAGGATGACATTCAGGTACAGAATTCCTATACTGTAAGGGAAATTGCAGAATTTATGGATGTGCCGCTGGGTGCAAAGATTATGGTGAATGATGTGCCTGCAAAGCCTGATACAAGAGTGTATGAGAATTTTACCTTGAATTGGGACATGAGTGCGGCGCTTTCCTATGAAGATCTGGCAGAACCGGAGGAAGAGGACTATGTTAAGTCTGTGAAAACTTCGGACAACGTGATTTTAGAAGAAACGTCGGTAGAAGCATCCGAAGGCGGCCTGACCGGGGAAGCAGTGAAAGGTACTGCCGATACAACAGGGGAAACAGTGAGCGAGGCGGACAATGCTGATGCGATGACTACAGGCAACACACAAACCGCAGAAGCCGGAGAACAGAAGGTTTCCGTTATTGTGAATAAGCTGCCTGTGGTACTGACAGGAAAGAGCAGTTATGTATTTGTGGATGTATTTTCCTTTATCGACTTCGATTTAAATGCATCTGCGGGTCGTGCCATCGTGACAAACTTAAACGGCAGAAGTGCGGAGTACATGGAGCCGTTGAATAACGGTGATGTCATCGAAATATACTGGCAGAAATAGAAAGGAACATAAGGTTATCAAATGAGATTATGCAGCATAGCAAGCGGAAGCAGCGGGAACTGCATTTATGTGGGCTCTGATGCAACACATCTGCTTGTAGATATCGGAATCAGCGGGAAGCGCACGGAGAGTGGGCTTTCTGAGCTGGAACTGACGGGGAGAGACATCGACGGTATCCTTATTACGCATGAACATGCGGATCACATACAGGGACTAGGTGTAATCAGCAGGAAATATGAGATTCCCATTTATGCCACGCCGGGAACCATAAAAGCAATAAAGGAATGTAGCAGCCTTGGAAAAATGGATGAAGCTCTTTTCCATGAAATACAGGAAGATAAGAAGTTTATCATCAAGGATTTGACGATCAATCCTATGCGCATTTCCCACGATGCAGCACAGCCGGTTGGGTATCGCATCAGCTACGGGGGAAAGAAGGTGGCAGTTTGTACTGACCTTGGAACTTATAATGACTATACGGTGGAATGTCTAAAGGGAATGGATGCACTTTTGCTGGAGGCAAACCATGATGTAAATATGCTTCAGGTGGGGCCCTACCCCTACTATCTGAAGCAGCGCATTTTAGGGGACAGAGGTCACCTTTCTAACGAGAACTCGGGGAGACTTTTATGCAGAGTGCTGCATGATAAGCTAAAAGCAGTGGTGCTTGGGCATCTGAGCAAGGAGAATAATCTGCCGGAACTGGCTTTTGAGTCGGTTCGCATGGAAGTGACTATGGGGGATAATCCCTATACGGCGGGAGATTTTGATATCAGGGTGGCAAGACGTGATGAGGTCAGCCCGGTGGTTTTCGTGTAGTTACATGGAGTACATGAGTTGCTTTTGATGAACGGCCATAGTTTTCCGCTAAAGAGAAGAGGTTACGGGAGCTTGGTTAAGACTAAAGAAGATAAAATAGAGACCGGCAGACGTCGGAAGGATATGGAGGTTAAAGATGAAAAGAACAATTATTACGGTTGTAGGAAAAGATACGGTAGGTATCATTGCTAAGGTGTGTACCTATCTTGCGGAGAACGGAATCAATATTCTGGATATTTCCCAGACGATTGTACAGGGCTTTTTTAACATGATGATGATTGTGGATTGCAGCGGCTGTCACAAGCAATTCGGTGACATGGCAGATGAACTGGCTGCTCTCGGAGAAGAAATCGGTGTGGTGATTAAGTGCCAGAAGGAAGAGATTTTTGATCAGATGCATCGAATTTAGCAAGGAAGGGCAGGCGGAACATGATTAATTTATTTGAGGTAAACGAGACAAATAAAATGATTGAGAAGGAAAACCTGGATGTGCGTACGATTACCATGGGTATCAGCCTTCTTGATTGTATTGATTCAGACTTGGAAAAGCTGAAAAATAATATTTATAACAAGATATATGATGCGGCAAAGGATTTGGTGAAAACCGGTGAGGAAATTTCCAGAGAGTTTGGGATTCCCATTGTAAACAAGAGAATTTCCGTGACGCCCATCGCTTTAATCGGAAGCGCTGCCTGCAGGACGGTAGAAGACTTTGCTTCTATCGCACAGGTACTGGATAAGGTAGCACACACGGTCGGCGTAAACTTTATCGGCGGCTATTCCGCGTTGGTAAGTAAAGGAATGACTCCTGCGGATGAGCTTTTAATCCGATCCATTCCCCTTGCCCTGTCCACTACGGAAAGAGTGTGTAGCTCCATCAATTTAGGCTCCACAAAGATCGGTATCAACATGGATGCCGTAAAGCTGATGGGTGAGATGATTGTACAGACAGCGGAGTACACCAAGGAGGAGGACTCTCTGGGATGCGCAAAGCTTGTTGTATTCTGTAACGCGCCGGACGATAATCCGTTTATGGCAGGTGCGTTCCACGGTGTAACCGAGGCGGATAAAATTATTAACGTAGGTGTAAGCGGTCCCGGTGTTGTGAAGACGGCGCTTGAAAAGGTGCGGGGCGAAAGTTTTGAAATCCTCTGCGAGACAATTAAAAAGACAGCCTTTAAGGTAACCCGTGTAGGACAGCTGGTGGCGAAGGAAGCTTCCAAACGCCTCAATGTTCCCTTTGGTATTGTTGATTTGTCTCTGGCACCTACTCCGGCAGTGGGAGACAGCGTAGCGGATATTCTCTGTGAAATCGGACTGGAATATGCGGGAGCACCCGGAACCACGGCGGCACTGGCGCTTTTGAACGATCAGGTAAAGAAGGGCGGTGTGATGGCGTCTTCCTATGTAGGAGGATTAAGCGGAGCGTTTATTCCGGTGAGCGAAGATCAGGGCATGATTGACGCGGTTAAGGCGGGTGCACTGACTTTGGAAAAGCTGGAAGCAATGACCTGTGTCTGCTCCGTCGGACTGGACATGATTGCGATTCCCGGAGATACCAAGGCAACCACCATTTCCGGTATCATTGCGGATGAAATGGCGATCGGCATGGTAAACCAGAAGACTACAGCAGTTCGTATTATCCCTGTTATCGGCAAGACGGTGGGAGATATGGTGGAGTTTGGCGGCTTGCTGGGATATGCACCTATTATGCCGGTAAACGGATTTTCCTGCGATGCTTTTGTAAATCGTGGCGGAAGAATTCCTGCGCCCATTCACAGCTTTAAGAACTAACAGAACATAAGATTTATCGGAAATAGAAGAAGATGCTAATTGAAATGCTTGTTGTTGCAGCAGTATCCGCATATGCGGTACTGCTGCTGATTTGCCTATGGAAAAAGAAAATACGTCTGTTGTGTACAGGGATGCTGCTTTTTTGCCTGGGAGCAGTGTCCTTTTGCCTTGCTTATCGGGTGAAGTGTGTACAAACTACGGTCGTTGTGGAACTGGGCGGGACAGTAAGCGAGAATCCGAAGGATTATTTTGTGGGTCTTCCCTTTGCCGTGGGGCAGGGAACGGTGGATATTACACATGTAAATGAAAAGCGTCCGGGCGATTACGAAATTCAGCTTTCACACGGCTGGCAGAGATTTCGATGCCGGGTGACGGTGCAGGATACGGTTGCGCCTTTGCTTTCGGTTTCGGATAAGCCCGTTTATTTGAAAAACGGTGCGGAATATGCGGCGGACTATTTTGTGGAAACGGTGGAGGAACTGAGTGGAAAGGTAAGCTATGAAGTTACCAGAAACGATTGGAATGCATGGAATGAGACGGTAACCTTTCGCCAAAACGGCACTTATGAAGTGAAGGTTGCAGTCGTGGACAGGAGCGGGAACCGTGCGGAGGAGATGGTTACCGTAATTGTAGACAGGGCACCGAAGTTTGCTAAACTGCCGGAGTATTACGTCGCTGTGGGAAGTGACGCGGACTATTTAGAGGGTGTCAGTGCCTATGATGAGACAGACGGGGATGTGACAGAACAGATTTCGGTAGATATTGCAGAACTGACAACGGAGACGGCGGGAGAATACAGAGTTTTTTATTCTGTGTCGGACGCACATGGTCTTACGGAAACCACAGAGCATACGGTGCATGTTATGGAGCCGCTGGAGCTGCAAGATATGATTAACCGCCATGAAATCAATCGGTTCGACCAGAAGATTATAGGTGCTCCCAATGTGCATGATGCGGGAGTATATGAAGATGTAGAGATACCGGAGCTGTTAAATATTATGGAGCCTACGATGGTTTGCCTGCGGAGAGAAACGGAAGATGGGTACGCTCGGGGAAGCGGCTTCATTATAGATATTACGGAAGAGGAGCTGATTATCTGTACTAATCATCATGTGGTAAGGGAAAGTTCTACTCTGGATGTGTATTTTTATGACGGTACGAAGTCGGTTGCAAATCGGGTGGCGTCAAAGGAAATGCCGGATATCGGGTTTGTAAGTGTGGAACTTTCTAAACTTCCGGGGAACTTTGCGGATACGCTTAGGACGGTGCATATAGATAAAGGCGTCTGGGATAAACTGGAGGATAATGACGGTACGCAGCTGGGAATGCGCACCATCAATAAGAACGGGAAGGTGTGGCAGGATAAAGAGGGAGAGCTTTTGCGGAAGTCTATGGTATATTTGGGAGCACTCAGCAAGGGAGAATCCATGGAGGTTTCCATCGAATTATATAACGGAGCGTCAGGATCTGCCGTGCTGGACGGTTGCGGAAATCTGATTGGCATGGCGGCGTTTATTACGGGAGAGGATGAAGATGCCAGAAATTGGTGCGTGCCGCTGGAGCCTATACTGACCTATTTTGAAGAAGTGTTCGGCAGACCGGTACACTACCAATAAAAAAGAACAGCATTCCTTTAGATTACCACTAAAGGAATGCTGTATTCGTTTACGGCATCTGTTTGACGAAGCATGGATTCCATGCCGTAATACAGGCGACTGACTTCCATATCCTGTTTTAATAAAGCGTACGCTTCGGGTGATAAAAGTGCTTCCGCGTCAGCAAGCTTGGTAACCAGAGGAAGCTGTGAGGATTCCTTGACAGCGTGCATAAGAGGAGCGGCACTTTTTCGAAGGCCAAGCACTCTGGCGTAGGGGACAGGCAGTACTTTGTGAGCCTCTATATGGGACTTTGTCAGATTCAGCAGGATGTGGAGCAGACAACGGCTGATTCTGGTATAGGTGATTTCTTTTGTTTTCAGGCGGCTGCAAAAGTCAGTGAAGCTTCTGTATTCATTTAAGTGATTGCGGATACGCTCCGATAAATCCGGGGTTACGTCGAGATATTTTTCGTAACCGTATGGACTTTCGGAAAGTAACTTATAATATAGGGCCGAAGAAAAATCGTCGCTTTGAAGAGGGAGATTCTTCTGTAAGCTTTCTGCTAAGAGCTGATATGACGGCTCCGGCAGTTGACTTTCTAAAAGAGAAATGTCACCTCCGGAAACGAGGGTATGGCGGATAGCAGTGGCAGAGCAGAAGTTGGTGTCACCGGAAATTGAAGCATCGCCGGAAGCAGAAGAGCTACCGGAAGTCGACGCATCGCCGGAAACAGAAGAACTACCGGAAGTCGACCCGTTGGCTGAGACCGGACGACAGTCGGAAAGAACAGTATCATGGTAGCCCCATCCGACGCGGGGAATGGTAACGGGAATCAGCGAACTTTTCCGGCGAAGGATTGCTTTGCAATATTCCAGCCCCAAAATGTTATTGGGGGAGGAAAGCAATGCCTCACAGGTAGTCGGATTGAGCGCGTGAGTAGGGGCAACGGATAGGAGTGCTTTCGTGCGGGCTTCAGGATATGCCATGCCCCGGCGCAAATGTTCTTTTAAAGAATCGCGGTAATCCGCAGGTTCATCAGAAAGAACGGATGCCAGTTCCGTTAAAGAGGTAATATCACCGATTTCGCTGCCAAAGCATAGATGGGTTACGGCTCCCAGAGAGGTAAGCAGGGAAACGCCGCCGTCTGCAAAAAATTCCGCACTGGCGGTTGCGTAGAGGGCAGGCAATTCGAGAACAAGGTCTGCGCCGCAAAGCAGTGCCATTTTTGCGCGGGCATGCTTATCCAAGAGAGCGGGGGCACCACGCTGAACGAAGTTTCCGCTCATGACAACTACGGTGTAGTCGGCTCCGGTAAGTGCTTTTGATTGCGCAATATGATATTCGTGTCCCTTATGAAAGGGATTGTACTCTGCAATAATGCCGTTTATTTTCATGATAAATTCCTTGAAATTAACTAAATTTCGTTTAAAAGTGTCGGTTGGCAATGTGAAAAAAATAACAGGGCATGTAAGAGGTTACATGCGCATAAGTATCGGAAAAAATGACACCTGTAAAAAAGGTCATGTACTGAAAAATATACAAATTATCGAACATTTTCCCTTGTGCCGGGTGTCCGTATTTAGTATAATATAAACAGCGCAGTTTGTTAAGTGCAAAAACTGACAACAGTGATAAAAAGGAAAAGAACAAGAAAGAAGCGGGAAACCGCCGGAAAGGAGAATGGATATGTCATACATTGACATGATTAAGGAGCGAGCAAGACTCGACAAGAAGACCATTGTATTACCGGAGTCAAACGACAAAAGAACTCTTTTGGCCGCAGCAAAGATTTTGGAAGAGGGAATTGCCAATGTTATCATGATTGGTAATGAAGAGAAGATTATGGATGGTGCAGGCTGGTTGGAGGTTGACCTGTCCGGCCTGACCGTTGTGAATCCGCAGACCACAGACAAGCTGGATGAGTATGTGAATCTGCTTTATGAAACCAGAAAAGCAAAGGGTATGACCGAGGAAAAGGCCAGAGAAATCCTGTTAAGCGATCCTTTGACCTTTGGTATTGTTATGGTTAAGGCAAACGATGCAGACGGAATGGTAGCAGGTGCTTGTCACTCCACAGCAGATACTTTGAGACCTGCTTTGCAGATTTTGAAGACTGCACCCGGCGTAAAGCTGGTTTCCGCTTTCTTTGTTATGGATACCCAGTTTAAGGATCAGGGCGAGAACGGTGCGTTCATTTTCGCAGACTGCGGTTTGAATCAGGATCCTACCGCAGAGGAACTGGCAGCAATCGCTGACTCTTCTTCCAGAAGCTTTAAGGCGCTGATCGGACCTAAGCCTGTTATTGCAATGCTGAGCCACTCCACCAAGGGAAGTGCTAAGCACGCATTGGTTGACAAGGTGGTTGAGGCTACCAGAATCGCAAAGGAAGAGTATCCTCACCTGACCGTAGACGGAGAACTGCAGCTGGATGCGGCACTGGTTCCTAACGTTGCTAAGTCAAAGGCTCCCGGAAGTGCTGTTGCAGGTAAGGCAAACGTATTGATCTTCCCTAACCTGGATGCAGGTAACATCGGCTATAAGCTGGTACAGAGACTGGGTGGTGCAGAAGCTTACGGTCCTATGTTGCAGGGTATTGCAAAGCCTGTAAACGATTTGTCCCGTGGATGCTCCTGGGAAGATATCGTAGGCGTAGTTGCTCTGACTGCAGTACAGGCACAGTTGGTATAAGAATATTGCGGCACCGACTTTTAGAACGGTGTGGTTAAGACTTTAAAGAATAGAGTGTATATAGGAAGCCCTTAAATGTGGTGGAACAAATACGAAAGGAAGTAGAAAATGAAAGTTTTAGTTATTAATTGCGGAAGTTCTTCTTTGAAGTTTCAGTTGATTGATTCCGAATCCGAACAGTGTCTGGCAAAGGGGCTTTGCGAGAGAATCGGTATTGAAGGAAGTATGATTACCTATGCTCCCGAAGGCGGCGAGAAGGAGAAGACAACAACTCCCATGCCTGACCATACCGAGGCAATCCGCCTTGTACTGGAAGCGTTGACCAATCCTAAGACCGGCGTGGTTAAGGATTTGAGTGAAATCGGTGCAGTGGGACATCGTGTGGTACACGGTGGAGAGAAGTTTGCACAGTCTGTTGTTATCAATGATGACGTTATGGCAGCAATTGAGGAGTGCAACGATTTGGCACCTCTTCACAACCCTGCAAACCTGATTGGTATCAATGCATGTAAGAAGCTGATGCCCACAACTCCCATGGTAGGTGTGTTTGATACCGCTTTCCATCAGACCATGCCCGAGGAAGCATATATGTACGGTCTGCCTTATGAGTACTATCAGAAGTATAAGGTGAGAAGATACGGCTTCCACGGTACAAGCCACTCCTACGTTTCCAAGAGAGCGGCAGAGGTGCTTGGCAAGAATTATGAGGATTTAAAGATTATCGTTTGTCACCTTGGAAACGGTGCTTCCATCTCCGCAGTTAAGAACGGTAAGTGTGTAGATACCTCCATGGGTCTGACTCCTCTTGAGGGTCTGATTATGGGAACCCGTTCCGGTGATATGGACCCTGCAATCATCGAGTTCCTTGCTCATAAAGAGAATAAGAGCATCGATGAAATTATGTCTGTGCTGAATAAGAAGTCCGGTGTACTGGGACTTTCCGATAACCTTTCTTCCGACTTCCGTGATTTGGAAGCAGGCTACGATAAGGGCGATGTAAACGCAATCCGTACCATGAAGACTTATTGCTACCGTGTGGCTAAGTATATCGGTTCTTATGTGGCAGCCATGAACGGTGTGGATGTAATCTGCTTTACCGCAGGTGTGGGCGAGAACGGACCGTTGATTCGTAACATGGTTTGTGAGTATCTTGGCTATCTGGGAATCACCCTTGACCAGGATGCAAACCATAAGCGCGGCGAGGATATCGAGATTACAACTCCCGACAGCAAGACATCTGTTATGGTGATTCCTACTAACGAGGAGCTTGCAATCGCAAGAGAGACCGTACGTCTTGTATAATAAACGTAAAAAATCTGTTGACAAACTGAAATGCTGTATGTATAATGAATCAGTGTGTGAACAGAAATCACGCTAGATTTATGCACAGGAGTCGCTATGTTAGTGAATTTATCTGATGTGTTGACATCCGAAGGCAAGCAGTTAAGCATGGATATTTCGCTTGAAATGACTGAGTTTGTAAGCGGTCGTGAAAGCTTTGAGGTAGTGGAAAAGTCGCCGGTTCACCTGCAACTTACCAATATCGAAAAGGAAAAAGCGCGAATCGAGGGGAGCGTTACGCTGACCTTTCGAACGGTCTGTGACCGCTGTTTGACGGAAGTACCAACGAGGATGGAACTGCAGTTTGACAGAGTCGTTGCTTCTCCGGAGGTTTCCGAGGAGGATGATAAGCTGGATGACCTGAGTTTCATGGAAGGTTATCAGCTCAATGTGGAGACCTTTGTGTATAACGAAATTATTGGAAACTGGCCTGCGAAGATTTTGTGCAAGGAAGACTGTAAGGGCTTATGCCCGGTGTGTGGACAGAATCTGAATGTGAAGGACTGTGGATGCGATACCTTCGTTCCCGATCCGCGAATGGCAGTGATACAAGATATCTTTAAGGGTAACAAGGAGGTGTAACAATGTCTATTTGTCCTAAGAATAAATCTTCCAAAGGTAGAAGAGATAAGAGAAGAGCAAACTGGAAGATGAGCGCTCCCACTCTCGTAAAGTGCAGCAAGTGCGGCGAGTTGATGGTGCCTCACAGAGTATGCAAGGCTTGTGGTTCTTACAACAAGAAGCAGGTTGTAACCGCTGAGTAATTTTCGCAAAGCAGGGCGTCCCGAATCGGGGCGCCTTTTTTGCGTGGTGTAGGAGGGGGTAAGCCTACGCTTCCGGGGATTGCTTCACATACCACAGCAGAGACCCGTCGTGAAGCGGGAGTTGCAAATGTGGCGTTTCTGTCAAATGCGCCTTTGAAATCCCCTATTGTCCGTGTCTTTGTCAACAGAACACACTCCAGCCGCGACTGGTCCGCTCCGGGAGCACGCTGTAATGTTGTTGGGAGGCAAATGTGAGGATTTCTTATGTGCGTAACTTTGGAATAAGGTTCGTGTTTTTATGCGCTTGAACAAAAATTGAGTCGTGTCCGCAGGAGACGGTAAAAGAAGCATACCTTTTCGCTCATTTTTCCGTCTGCCTGCGAACGCAACTCTTATTTTTGTCCCAGCTCATAAAAAGCTCGAACTATCGTAAATTCAAAAGTAAGCACATTAGAAATCCCACATTTGTTGACCCAATATTACAGCG
>JAZQCX010000070.1:0-8173 GCA_045546495.1 Acetatifactor sp.
GCTTGGCACGGCGAAGCCGGAACCTGTGGCAGGAGATGTGTTTGCTTCGGCGAAGCCGGAGGCAGATGCAGTGAGGGAAGTTGCCGGGAATGCAGGTGCAGTGACGGCAATGGCAAGGTTGTCCGCAGTGGTAAAAAATCCCCTTCTCTGGGATTTGGAGCATCCTGAATGCTACCGCCTGACCGTGGAACTGTACAGACCCGGTCGGGAAATTGTGATAGACGCGCAGGATATTACGGTTGGCTTCCGTACCCTGACCTTCACTACGGATAAGGGCTTTTTCCTAAACGGCGGGTATGTGAAGGTACACGGTGCCTGTGAGCATCATGATTTGGGCTGCCTCGGAGCGGCGTTCCATGTGCCGGCTATGGAGAGAAAGCTTAAAATACTAAGGGGAATGGGTGTCAATGCTATCCGCACCAGTCATAACATGCCGGCTACGGAGCTGATGGATTTGGCTGACAGAATGGGATTTCTGGTAGTGGATGAGGCATTTGATATGTGGGAGCGCAGTAAGACCACTTACGATTACGGACGCTTTTTTGAGCAGTGGCATGAGCGGGACGTACGAAGCTGGATTCGCCGTGACCGCAATCACCCTTGTTTGATGCTTTGGTCCATCGGAAACGAAATCTATGATACCCATGCGGATGAGCATGGGCAGGAAATTACGAGAGAGCTGGTTCGGTGCGTCAGAATCCATGACCCCAAGGAAAATGTACCCGTTACCATCGGTTCCAATTACATGCCTTGGGAGAATGCCAGAAAATGTGCGGATATCGTAAAGATGGCCGGCTACAATTACGGTGAGAAGTATTACGGGGAGCATCATGAGGAGCATCCCGACTGGGTAATGTACGGAAGCGAGACGGCATCCTTAGTACAGAGCCGCGGCATTTACCGTTTCCCTTTGGAGCAGTCGATTCTTTCTGAGGTGGATGAGCAGTGCTCCGCCTTGGGAAACTGTACCACAAGCTGGGGAGCAAGAAGCTGGGAGAAGTGTATTGCGGACGACAGGGATGCGCAGTACTGTCTCGGACAGTTTGTGTGGAGCGGCTTCGATTACATCGGAGAGCCTACGCCTTACCACACCAAGAACAGTTATTTCGGACAGGTTGACACGGCGGGATTCCCGAAGGACTCTTACTATGTTTATCAGGCGGAATGGACAGATGCAAAGGAGAATCCCATGGTGCACCTGTTCCCTTACTGGGATTTTAATCCTGGTCAGATAATTGATGTGAGAGCCTGCACCAACGGTGCATCGGTGGAGCTGTTTGTAAACGGCGTCTCCGAGGGCAGACAGGAAATTGACCATGTTCATGGGCAGAAGCTGGTGGCAGGCTGGAAGGTGCCTTATGAGCCGGGAACCATTACTGCCGTGGCATATGATGAGAACGGAAACGAAATTGCAAGAGACAGTCATACTTCCTTCTCGGACAGCCGTAGCATTGTGCTGACAGCTGATAAAAGCGAGCTCTTCGCGGACGGCGAGGATATGTGTTTTATCACCGTGGAAACAAGGGATGAAAACGGAAATCCCGTAGAGAATGCAACGGATTATGTAAAAGCGACGCTGACAGGGCCGGGCCGGATTCTGGGTATGGATAACGGTGACAGCACCGATGAGGATAATTACAAGACCACTGTGCGGAAGCTTTTTTCCGGAAAGCTTTTGGTAGTTGTGGGAAGCACCGGTGAGGCGGGGGAGATTACCCTGACTGTAGCCGGAAGAAATCTGGAGGGTGCAAGTGTTTCACTGAATGCGGTAGCGCAAACGGATGCAGCGGATGGACAGACCCCATGTGCTTGCGGTGGAGCACAGAACGGCGGAACGCCGGGAAGGCGTGTGCTGGAGGACTGCGCAAAGCTTTCGGCAAAGATGCCCCGGAGAATACCTGTCCGTAAGGTGGAGATTCTGGCACCTGAGGGACAGCACTTGACCGGAGAGAAACGCGAAGTTGTAGTGGAAGCAAAGCTTTATCCGGAAGATACAACGGATAGAGAGCTTGTGTGGAAGGCGGTAAACGGTGCCGGAATAGAAGTCGGTTTTGTTAAGGTGGAACCTCTTGAGGGTGCGGACGGTAAGGCGAGAGCTAAGGTTACGGCACTTGGTGACGGTGATTTTTATGTACGCTGCATGGCAAAGCAGGAGGAACGTGTCAGACTGATTTCCCAGCTGGAATGTTATGCGGAGGGCATCGGTCAGGCCTTTACGGACCCTTACGAATTTGTTTCCGCGGGATTGTACAGTAAACTGATTGGAGAGGTTACCAACGGAAACGAAAAAGGTATCGCAACCGCAAGAGACGGTGTCAGTGGTGCGGTTTACGAGAATATTGATTTCGGCCCCTTCGGCTCGGATGAAATTACGCTGCCTGTCTTTGCTCTGTCAAGCGAGGAGCATCTGATTGAACTGTGGCTTGGCGAGGCCGGTACAGAGGGAGCGCGCCTTTTGGATACCCTGCATTACCAGAAGCCCACCCGGTGGAACGTATATCAGGAGGAGACCTATCGGCTGCCGGAGCGCATCAGCGGTGTTGCGACAATCAGCTTTGTGATGCGTGCAAAGGTTCATCTGAAGGGCTTCCTGTTTACGAAGCAGGAGAAGGCCTTTGCGATATTGAGCGGAGCGGATGCAGACAGAGTATACGGTGACAGCTTCCGGGTAGAAAAAACAGCGGTGCGCGGTATCGGTAATAATGTTACGCTGGAATTCGGTGATATGAATTTCGGAGAAAAGGGCGCAAACCGTGTAACCGTTACAGGCAGCACACCTCTTGCCGTAAATACCATTCATGTTCACTTTACGGGTGGAGACGGGGAAACCGTGAATAGGATTCTGGAATTTAAGGGTACGGGTAAGGCGGAAGCGTCATCACAGAGCTTCCGGATAGAGCCGCTGACCGGAACGGGTAAAATAGAATTGATTTTCCTGCCGGGAAGTAACTTTGACTTTGAAAGCGTGCAGTTTGAAGGAAATTAGGGAGCCGGTTCCGCTGGTTTCATCCCGCCTACCGCAGTTTATCTGCCCCGGGAGTACGGCGGAATGTTGTCGGGAGGCAAATGCGAGGATTTCTTATGTGCGCAACTTTGGAATAAGGTTCGTGTTTTTATGCGCTTGAACAAAAATTGAGTCGTGTCCGCAGGAGGCGGAAGAAGGAGCATGTCTTTTGCTCGTTTTTCCGTCCGACTGCGAACACGACTCTTATTTTTGTACCAGCTCATAAAAAGCTCGAACTATCGTAAATTCCAAAGTAAGCACATTAGAAATCCCGCATTTCCCGACCCAACATTCCGCCGTACTCCCGGGACGATAAACTGTGGTAGGCGGGTGCATCCCGGAGGCGGTGCCGTAATGGTCCCTTTTACATAACCGGATGGAACTGTGAGTTGTAGAGGCTGCGGTACTCGGTAGGAGTGCAGCCTTTGACCTTTTTAAAGGTACGGTTAAAGGTAGAAAGGCTGGAGAAGCCGGATTGCAGCGCCACCTCCGTGATGGAGATACCGGGCTTCGACAGCAGCGTTTCCGCGGACTTAATCCGTTTAAAGCAAAGGTAGTCATAAAAATTGTAGCCGGAGCATTGCTTGAACAACCGGGAGAAATGGAACTTGGAAAAGCCTGCTACATCGGCAACGGTTTCCAAGGTCAAATCCTCTGCGAAATGCTCATCCAGATATTCGAATACCTTGCTGAATTTGTCCATTAAGTCTTTCTGACGGGTCTCGTGGGAGAGGGTGCTGTCGCTGTCCTCCTCCAGCGTCATACGGTAACGGGCATAATTTACAAAGAAGGTAAGAAGTCGGGAATAAATCATCATTTCCCGCAGACTGTCGTTTAGGAGATAGTCTCTGCAGAGCTGGGAAATAATGGAAGCCTCCTCCTTATAAATCAGCCGGCAGGTTTCCTTATTAATCAGAATGGGCTGCGTCAGGTAGGAGGTTAAGAAGGAATAACCTCTGATACGGGACAGCAGGCTGAACTCAAACAAATATATCAGTCGTCGGCCGGAGGGAGGAGCAATCAGATGGTGCAGCTCACCGCCGGGGATGATAAAAATATCGCCGGGCGTCAGGTGATAGGTTTCCTGACCTACGATGACCGTATAGTCATTTTCCAGCGGAATTACCATTTCGATGGCGGGATGCCAGTGGACAGCGTATTCCGCAGGCTCGTCGTTTAGCCAGAAGCGGACGGAAGAGCCGGGCAGGTATGTGACCGATTCGGAGTTGCCGTCTACGTTTCTGACAAAGTTGTTTTCGAGCTGTTGCTTCTTATACGCATCTAAAATTTCTTTATCCAGTGAATAAAGGCTGGTGGTGTCCATAGGTTCCTTCCTCCTTTCCGTAAATGAAATCAAAGAGCACTGTGCAAATATTGCGCGTTGAAGTATTGATGCGCAAAAATTGCTAGAAACTGGAAAGTGCCAAATAGCAAGTTTAACCAATAAATTGACCAAATAGTAGTAAAAATATAACAAAATTCCTACAAATCATAATAGCACAAGGAAAAATAAATGGCAATATGTTGAGGAAAATTTATTTTTTGAGCAAAAAACAGCAATATATGAAAAGGCAGTTAGCAATTTTTGATAAGCATTTGAAACATCCCGTGCTATAATGAAACTAACGAACAAGAAGTAGAAAATATGACGGGAGGAGTAAGCTGTGAAAAGTAAAAACAAAGTAGTTCCGCAGAGAAAAACTTCATTCGGCGTATACCTGAAGCGATACTGGCAGTTATATGCGTTGATAGCACTTCCGCTTTTGTACTTGCTGATATTTAAGTACATTCCCATGGTGTACATACAGATTGCATTTAAGAAGTACAGTATCGTGGAAAGTGTATGGAACATGCCTCTTGCAAAGAACAACGGTTTTGAGTATTTCATTAAGGCGTTCCAGAGTAAGGACTTCCTTCTGGCACTCAGAAATACCCTGACGCTGAATCTGATGGATTTATTCGTCGGATTCCCGGCACCGATTATCTTTGCGCTGATTCTGAATGAGCTTTGCTTCAAACGTTTCAAAAAGGTAGTTCAGACCATCGCCTACATGCCCCACTTCCTTTCATGGGTCATCGTATACAGCCTGGCACTGCAGCTGTTTGCACCCGGTGAGGGCCTTGTAAATATGGTAATTGAGAATTTGGGTGGGGAATCGATTCCTTTCCTGAATGATGCAAAACACTGGATCGGTACTTACATCGGTGTGGGTGTATGGCAGAGTTTCGGTTGGAACTCCATCGTATATCTGGCAGCAATCGCCGGTATCAATACGGAGCTGTACGAGGCAGCCAGTGTGGACGGCGCGGGACGCTTCCGCAAAATGTGGCATATCACGCTGCCCGGTATTAAGCCTACCATCGTAGTACTTTTGATTATGAACCTCGGAAACATTCTGGGCAGCGGCTTTGACAGACCGTTTGCATTCCAGAACAATCTGGTTATGAAGGTGGCAGACGTTATTTCTACATATGTATACAGAACAGGTATTAAGGGTCTGCAGTTCTCTCTGACAACAGCGATTGGTCTGTTCCAGTCGGTAGTCGGCGTATTCTTCCTGCTGATGGCTAACTGGTTATCCAGAAGGCTTGGAGAAAGGGGGATTTGGTAATGAAGATAAAATCAACATCCGCCAAAATCGGCGATTGGGTATTTGTCCTTATTTGTGTACTGGTAAGTATTATTTGTGTTGTACCCATGATAAACCTGTTGGCAAAGTCCCTGAGCGGTACGGACTATCTGGTAAGACACGAGGTTTATCTGTTGCCTAAGGGATTCAACTTCGATGCATATGCGACGGTTTTGAAGGACCCCAAGTATATCCGGGCTTTCTTCTGGACAGTGCTTTTGACGGTGATTTGTACGGTGGTTTCCTTAACCATGACAATCCTGTGTGCATACCCCTTGATTTTTGAGAAGTTAAAGGGTAGAGGCGTTATCAACGTTTTCATCACCATCACCATGTTCTTCAACGCAGGTACGATTCCCAACTACCTGCTGATGCAGAAGCTGAATTTGCTGAATAATCCGCTTGTACTGATTATTCCCAGCTGCTTGAGCGTTTACAACATGATTATCATGCGAAGCTTCTTTTACGGTATCCCGGACAGCTTGCGGGAATCCGCAGAGATTGACGGAGCAAGCTTCTTTAAGATACTGCTGAAGATTTATATTCCGCTGTCAAAGCCCGTTATGGCAACCCTGGCGTTGTTCTATGCGGTAGGACGTTGGAACGGTTACTCGGATGCGTTGCTGTATATGAAGAAGACGGAGTTTTATCCGTTGCAGCTGCTTCTGTACAACATCCTGAATAATATCAATTCCGTCGAGGTTGCGACTCAGGAGGGCTTCTCCACACCGGGACTTTCCGCATCCTTAAAGGCGGCAATCGTAATGTTCTCTACGATACCGATTTTGTGTATCTACCCTTGGTTGCAGAAGTACTTCATTCACGGCGTAACCATGGGTGCTGTAAAGGAATAACCGGACTGCGGATTGCGGTTCGTTGATTCAAACAAACAATATACATTGTGTTAAAGGGAGGTAAAAAAGAAAGATGAAGAAGAAAGTATTATCCATCTTACTGGCAGGTACCATGGTAATGTCCATGGCAGCATGCGGCGGCGAAGAAAACGCTCAGTCTTCTGCAGCAGGTGCAAGCAGCAGTGCAGCGGGAAGCTCCGCAGCAGCTTCTTCAGGAGGAGAGGCAGAGCCTGCAAGCGAACTGGTAGACGGTAAGTTTGCTGAGACAAGAAAGATTACCGTAGAGGTTTATGACCGTGGTAATGACGGCGGTTCTGACCCTGCGAATAACATGTACACCGAGTACATCAAGAAGGGAATGCTGGAGGATCACAACGTAGAAGTTGAGTTCGTAAAGGTTCCCCGTTGGACCGAGGTAGAGGAGATTAACAACCTGCTTGCAGGCGGTACCGCTCCTGATATCTGTGTAACCTATTCTTATCCTACCATCCAGACCTATGCTGACATGGGCGGTGTGCTTGACCTGAGCGGTTATGTAGAGCAGTACAAGGATGAGCTTCCTAACCTGTGGAACTGGTTGGGCGAGACCAATATGTACTGGGATAAGGATCCCGTAGACGGAACTCTGTGGGCAATCGAAGGTAAGCTGGCTACCAGCAACCGTATCAACACCTTCGTTCGTAAGGACTGGTTGGATAAGCTGGGAATCAAGGAGCCTACCACAAAGCAGCAGTTTGAGGATATGCTGATTGCATTCCGTGACAACGCTGATACTCTGCTTGGCGCTGATGCTGATAAGATGATTCCTTACTCTGTAAGCTACGATGTGGGTTGGAGAGCTGCAACTCTGATTGAGTCTTTCATCAATCCTGACATCACTGACAAAGAGTACTATGTAAACGGCTTCGATGACAGAAAGCTGACCCAGAATGGTACCAAGGAAGCAGTAAGACTGTTGAACAAGTGGTACAATGCAGACCTTATGTGGGAGAACTTCGCTCTGTACGGCAGCGGCGATACCACTGAGGATGATAACATGAAGGCTGGTTATGTTGGTGCATTCACCCATAACTGGGATTATCCTTTCCGTAACGGTGAGGACAGCATCAATGCAAACCTGCAGAGAAATGTAGGCGAGAATGCTGTATTTGTAGCAATCGATCCTTTCGAGGATTCCAAGGGAACCCATACTAAGTACGTTTCCAGCACCGCTGGTGACAGAAAGATCTTCTTCCCTAACACCAATGACGAGCCTCTGGCATGTCTGCTGTATCTTGATTGGATCAGTACTCCTGAGCACATCGAGTATCTGCAGATTGGTGATGAGGGTGTGACCCACAACGTACTTGAGGGTGGCGCAATCCAGACCATCGCTGCAACCGGTGATGCAATCCAGAACTCCGGTATGAACATCGACTACACCATTACCTGTAACGGTTTGAACCTGTCCACTCCTGAGTTGACATCTCTTTCCAAGGCATACGGTTATGCTGAAATCGATCCCGCTCTGGTTCAGAGAGCTGATGAGATCGCACAGACCGATGCAGTTCCTGCTAAGAATGTAAACGTTGGTGCAATCACGGCAGAAGGCGGTGTTGGTGATACCCTGAGCGCTAAGCGTGATCAGGTTTACGACAACGCTGTTATCGCAGCTGAGGCTGACTTTGACAAGGTTTGGGATGAGT
>JAZQCX010000071.1:0-6945 GCA_045546495.1 Acetatifactor sp.
GCTGCTGTTGGGCTCGGTCAGCTCCACATTGGTAAAGTTCCAGATGGCCTCCACGCCGTTTGCGGTGAGCATCTCGGTCACGGGTACGGCGGCCTCCTTGGGCACCGTGAGCACAGCCACATCCACATGATTCTCGCTCAGAAACCGGGACAGCTCATCCATAGACAGGATGGGAACGTCGTGGAACATGGTGCCGATGATCTCGGGGCGCACGTCGAAAGCGGCGATCAGGCGGAAGCCCCATTCTTTGAAATTGAAGTTCTCGGTCAGCGCGCGGCCGATGTTGCCGACGCCGATCATGATGGCCTGAAATCCCCGGTCCATTCCCAGAATGGAGGCGATCTCCGCCCGGAGCGCGGGGACATTGTATCCGTAACCCTGCTGGCCGAATCCGCCGAAGTTATTTAAATCCTGACGAATCTGGGATGCCGTTACATTCATTTTCTCACTCAATTCTTTGGATGAAATGCGAACTACTTCCTTCTTTCGGAGCTCACCTAAATATCTGTAATAGCGTGGCAAACGCTTGATTACCGCCGTTGAAATAACCTTCTCCATGTCGTTCTCTCCTTCTTTCCAAAGCATAATATCACTTATTACCATTATATTGCAGTGACATATTTTTGTCAATGTGAAAGTCGGATTTCCGGTCAGGGATTCTTCGCTTTATTCTATTTTTTTTACCTGTACTTTTTGCAACAACGCTTCCACTTCTTCTCTTGTCCCGAGCTGATTCGAAAACGCACTGGCACTGCCGGACGCAATCCCGTTGCAAAAGGCAGCCTCCACACTCTTCGTCTCCTCATACGCCGCAACAAATCCGGCCACCATGGAATCTCCGGAGCCTACTGTATTTACAACCGTTCCTTGCGGTGCCTCGCCAAACCATACACTACCGTCTGACCCAGCCAGAACCGCACCGTCTCCGGCCATGGAAACCAACACATTTCTTGCGCCCTCATCCCGCAGCTTCTTGGCATACAATGCCACCTCTTCTTTGGAGGTAAGCGTCACGCCGTACAACTCTCCCAGTTCGTGATGATTCGGTTTCACCAAAAACGGCTTATAGGGAAGTACACTGCGAAGCAGCTCCCCTGTGGCATCTACTACAATCCGAGGAGCCTTGTCCTTTACCTGCCGGATGATATCCACATAAATGTCCTTGGGAAGAGAAGCCGGCACACTTCCCGAAAGCACCAGGGTATCCTCCTTAGTCAGCACAGACAGCTTTTCAAACAACGCCTGTAAACTCTTTTCATCACAGTCCGGACCGGTCGCATTAATCTCTCCCTCAAGGCCGCCCCAAAGCTTCACATTAATACGGGTCATTCCGGTCGGGAGACTGACAAAGCTCGTCCGTACACCAAGCTCATGTACCATCCGTGTAAGCTCCGCTCCCGTAAAGCCTGCCACCAGCCCAAAGGCAGTGGACTCCACGCCGAGATTCTTAAGCATCCGGGACACCATCAGGCCCTTCCCTCCCGGAATCATCTCCTCTTTTACCGCACGGTTCACTCGCGCCGGTGCAAACTCCTTTAATGTCATATTATAATCCAATGCAGGATTTAACGTCATGGTATAAAACATAGGCACCTCCGTAATCACTTTGTAAACAAAGATTGCCGCAAAGAAGCTTCTCCTTGCGGCAAAGTTTTCCTTTTGCAATTATTGTCCCACCGATACTAACTGATTATACAGCGGAAGAATGGTTTCCTCTGTTTCTTCCAGTTCATCCGCAATCTGAGCCACGGACTTTCCTTTTGCAATCTTCTTTGCTATTTGAGACAAAAGAAAATATGCTTTGTTTTAAGCATAGCATGAATTTTTAGAAAAAGCAAGTAGAACTATACTAAACCGTTTGTTGTTTGTAGTGTATCCTTTTCTTTTACCTGATATCCTTTTTCATCTTACTACGGAACACCATAACCGCCAATCCGTATACCATCACACCGCAAATCATCGTCCAAAGAAGATGCTCCGTGACACCCTCCGCCGACTCCCGGAACGGAAATCTTGCCAGGCTGACCCCGTGATAAAACGGCAACATCCTTGCTACGGTTTTGATTGCTCCGCCCAGCGAGTCGATATCCATCCAGATACCACCAATCATGCCCGCTGCCGAAATAAGAATGGAGCATAATCCCGGCGCCGCTTTTTCATTGACCAGAGTTCCGAACAGAATACCAACGCCCACGAATAAAAACACCGACGGCAACAGCGCCAGCACGGACAGCATTATTTCCGAGGCAAAAAGAGAATCCCCGGTACACAGACCGATTACACAGGATACCCCAAAGCAAATCACCATCTGCACAACAGCCAGCACCACCACCGGCATGGTGTAACCGAACATATACTCCACCGGCTTCATCGGTGATGCGTACAATCGCAGAAGCAGCGCCGTGGTTCTGTCCTTTGATACCTGCACACTGGTAAACAGCATCACAAAGGTAAGTCCGAAGTACGCAATTCCCGGTGCCAGATTCCGAATGCGGAACACCTGCATCCCCGCCTCCGCCGGAATGCTTTTATCGATAATACTCATAATCACCAGCATCACAAGAGGGAACCCGAGACAAAAAATGTAGCTTAACGGGTCGCGCATAATCTCCTTCCATGTCCTTACGGCAAACACTTTACTCTTCATAGGACACCCCCTCCACAATCTTTACAAACGCATCCTCTAAGCAATCGGACTCTGTCCGACGCATAAGTTCCTCCGGACTTCCCACTGCCATCAGCTCTCCTTTTGCCATAATCGCAATCTCGTCCGCTAAGTTCTCCGCCTCCTCCATGTAGTGGGTGGTCAAAACAATGGTAATCTTCCCCTTTAAGGCTTCGATTTTCCGCCAAAGCTCCCGTCGTGCCAGCACATCGATCCCGAGGGTAGGCTCGTCCAAAAACAGCACCTTCGGCTCCGTAATCAGTGCCATGGCAATGTTTAACTTTCTCTGCCAGCCCCCGGACAAGGTTTTGGCTTTCTGGTACTCCACCTCTTCCATGGAAAACTGCGCCAACATCTCTCGTACCTTCTCGGCCGTCTTTGTTTTATCAAAACCGTAAATCCCGGCAATAAACTCCAGGTTCTCCCGCACCGTCAGATTCGGTGCCACCGAGGTCTCCTGGGGAGAAATATTGACCAGCTTCTTTACCTCATCAAGATCGTCAGAAATGCTGTGTCCCATGACATAAGCCTCCCCTCCCGTAGGCTTTGTCAATCCGGTGAGCATCCGGATGGTGGTGGTCTTTCCGGCGCCGTTCACTCCCAACAGCGCATACAAACTTCCCTCCGGAATCCGCAAATCCAACGCCTTTACTGCCACCTTACTGCCAAACTCTTTTCGAAGTCCCTTTAATTCAATTCCGTATTTCATCTCTGCACTTCCTTCCGCTTCACGCACTGCTTTACACCTCTTTCCGATTCAAACGTTGATTGATTTCCTTTACATCCCGGCTGCACAGCTTATACTGGATCCCCCAACAAATGCCGTAGGTCACTATAATACTGACAAGAGAAGAAATCATGGAGGTCAAATACTTATGAAAGCCCCACAAATAGCAGGCCGTGGGAATCCATACCGCCAGCATCACCAAAAGAAACAGAACGCTTTGCCACAACAGCCCAGGCCGCTTTAATTCAAACAAAATCGTTCCTGCCGACGTCACACCGCTCATCACGCCCACCAGCAACAGCTGCACGCAAAAAGCAATTACATCATTTTCAAACCCTTCCGTAAACTCCGGCAACAGAACAACATTCCCGGTAAGCATCATCACAACCAGCTGTACCACCATTGTAATGGCAATAGAATAACAAAACCCGTTCACAAACCGAATCAATATATGTTTCATAAGGCCCTCCTAACACAAAACTTCCTTGATTTTACGCACAAACCGTCTGGATACATAAGTCACGTCCCCATTTTTCATCCGCACCTGTATCGTCCCGGCATAACTCATATCAAACTTCTCAATCTGCTGCACATTCACCAGTTCCGAATTGGAAATCCTCACAAACTTCTGCTCGCGAAGTTGCTCCTCCAGCACATACAGCCTGTCCTTCACCTCATAACATTCTTTTGCTGTTCGCGCAAACACCTTCTTATTTTCCGAATAAATCCGGACAATCTGCGTGGGCGACAGTAGCTCCGACTCCTGCCCCCGATAGCCTGCAATCCGCAATTCAAACAGCTTTTCTATGGCCTCATAAATTCCTTCCGACTCCCGGTTCTTCTCTTTTACACAAAGATGAACCTCCGGCTCCGGATACTTATCGCCAATAATATACTTAATCTTCATAACGTCTCCTTCAAGTGCACTATCAGTAGCTGATTTGATTATAAAACTCCCCAAAAAGAAATGCAATGGATTTAGGACAAACGGCCGTTTCGTGACGACAAACGGTAAAAAAGAAGCAACCGCGATACAGAATCACGATTGCTTCCGACTTTACTTTTATCTTTTAAACACATACCAAAACGGTTGTTCTCCGCCGTAGGAGTAATCCCCGCTCTTCCACTGTACAAACAGGTACTCCGTACCCTCATGCTTCGCGGCACCGTAATACCGATACCCCGTAAACTCATCAATCTCATCCGGAACCAAAATCCCTTCCGCATCGTAAAACCGCAGCGTCTTCACCGGAATCTGACTCAGCTTGGAAAGCTCACCGATTTTATACATCCAATCACTCTGTAATAATATCAAACAAATCCGTCAGCTGTTCACAGCATACTTTACCTTCTACGTTCTTATGAACAAGCACCGGCTTCATCCCGGCATTTAAGCTTCCTTCGTAATCCGCCACCGGATTATCTCCGATCATATAACATACTTCCGGATTTCCTGCTTTTGCCATGGCATATTCAAACATTTCTTTCCGTGGCTTATCGAATCCCACACTGGCGGAAATAAAATATCCCGCGATCTCCTCATCCAGTCCAAGACGCAGAAACACCTCCCGAAGTTCCGGAAAATTATTGGAAATAATATAATGTGTGTATCCCTTCTCGGTGAAATATCGCAGCACATTCTTTGTATCCGGATAGGCCTCGTACTCATAACTGATTACGTTCTTCCGAAATGCATTACATACCGACACCGCGTCAGTTGAACTCACTCCCTGTTCTTCGCAAAACTTGTGCATTCCAGCCAGCAGCCGTTCCCACCATTCTTCTCCGTTAGCATCCCCATGGTCCTCCTCCGGCTTATTCCAGGAGCAAGCCTCCCGTAAAAAGCGTTTCACCTCTTCTTCCGCAACCAAATAACCGAATTCTTTCAGTGCCCTCAGTAAGGAACACTTAAAAGACTCGTTTTCACGCACCAGGGTGCCGTCACAGTCCCAGAAAATCGCTTTTTTCGTTTGCTTTTTCTCTTTTATCTTTTCCTTTGCTTTGAAAAAGAGCTCTACTACCTTCTGATTCGCTATCTGTCCCATTTCCTTATCTCCCTAATTTTCATCCCGTAAAAACATCAACACAGCAAGCAAATCAATTTCCGAAAATCTCTTTTCATCAATCAGCTTTCGAACTTCCGTGAGCCCTGCCCAATGCACATCCGCACTGTCATCGCCCTCCATTTGTGGCTCTCCTTCCGCTTCGCAAAGAAAATAAACACCAAAGGAATCTACAGGCCCTTCTATGGTCTGATAGGAAGCATAGGGTTTGATACACTCCATAGAAAAGCTCCTGCCGGTTGTAATAACAGACTCCTGCTCGCCATGAATCATTTCCACTGTTAACCCGGTTTCTTCCATAATTTCTCTTCTCAGGCCGTCCACCATTTTCTCATACTCGTTGATTCTGCCGCCGGGGAGTTCGTACACTGCCGCTTCTCCGGCTCTTTTTCGCAGTTGAATCAGCAACTGCTTTCCATTCGCTGATTCTCTGACAATCAACCCTCTTACATTTACGTGAATCATAGCTTTTCCTTTTCCCTTCTGCTTCATAAATCAGAATTATCAATTCACAGCTTTATCTCATAATACTGGCTGATTCTGCCTTCGTTATAGTTATCGTTTTCAGCCACCAGCACTCCGCCACACTTTTTGATAACAGCTACGGATGGCAGGTTGTCCTTATAGCACCCAAGCAACACCTTGTCCTTTCCCTTTTCTTTGCAGACAGACAAGGCATAACGAAGCATAGCGGTAGCATACCCTTTATTACGTTCGGACGGTCTTACGCCGTACCCGATATCACCGATTTCTTCCGTAAGATTTTGGGGCAACTCATACCGGATACTTAATAAGCCGATGAGTTTGTCATTTTCAAAGCAAAGATACAGCAGGTATTTGCCCCATCCTTCTTCCCCGATGGAAGCGCTTCTTTGTATCTTTTCTACCCAGTCGGCATACTCGGAAGCCGGTAATCCATGGCTTGCACTGATGCCGGTTTCTTCGTTGTCGTAGTGCTCCTGCATGTATTCCTGCAAGATATTTTTATCGTTCATTTCCGGAAGTCTGTATCGCATTTCATTCACCTACCAATTCTAAGTTATCTCTGTTCCCTCTTCAAAAAAGCTTCCATGTCCAGCGTCCCCTGCATCTCCGCCTGCAAGGCTTCGTAAAACTGCCTTCTCATCTGAAGCTTTTCTTCCCAAAAGGCCCTCGCGGCATCCGTACCGCAAATTCTATCCTGCCAGTCCGTCAATGTCCGCTGACGGTTCTCACAAACTTCGATTAATTCTCGGGCACTGCGCTCCCCGATATCACTCCGTCCAATCATACAAACACGCATAATATCAAAACGGTCTAAATCATCCGCATCTCTGACACTCAGTTCAAAAGGCGTAGCACCCTCCGGCACATCATTCCATGTATCGTGAATTCGGATGGCCTGACAAATCCGCTCCGTCAGTTCCTCGTCATAGCCGATTTTCTCCAAAAACAACCGCGCTACCTCAAGTCGGATCGTAGCCATGTCGTTCTGTGAGCCAAGGAGTTGT
>JAZQCX010000072.1:0-10273 GCA_045546495.1 Acetatifactor sp.
TAAACAGCCTGCGGATTGAGGAAGTGCCGTTCCTGCCCTACATGGACAGGCCGGCCGATACGAAAGTCGGCTGCAAGCACCGATGTACCGACGCTGCCCTGCGCTACTTCAAATCCGAAGTCATGGAGATGTGCCACCGGAAGGGGCTTTATCAAATCGACCTCTTGAACGGCAGCAAGAACCGCGTCACCGACCGGGAGTATTGGGCGCAGAAAAAGTCCTTTTTCGCTGGCCTTTGCCCTTGCTTCCAGCTTCTCATTCTCCGCCAACAGGTCATTGATTGTGACCTTGTACTTTTTCAGTTGCCCGGAGAAGTTCTCCATCTGCGGGAACCACTTTTTCAGCATGGAGAGGGCTTCCTCTTTTTTCTTTCCGGCGTTCAGCGGGTTAATGCCGTCAAGGGCGGCTTCAATGGCTCTTGCCTGCCGGGAGAGGGAAACCGCCTGTTTGAAAATCCGGGTGGGGATATGCTTCCGGCCTGTCTTGCTGGCACTTTCCCCACGCTCCAAGTCGGGATATTTCTCCACCATATAGGCGTGAAAATCGTCCTGCCACTTCGTCAGGTTTGCCCGGTTGCCGATAATCTCCTTAGCGCACAGGCGGTTGTCCTTTGTCAGCGGAACAAAGGTCAAATGCAGGTGGGGCGTTTTCTCGTCCATGTGTACCACCGCCGACACGATATTTTCCCGTCCTACCCGGCCAATGAGGAAATCTGCCGCCCTTTGGAAGAACGCCTGTATCTCTTTTGGGGATTTCCCCTTGAAGAACTCCGGGCTGGCGGTTATCAGCGTATCGACAAACCGTGTGCTGTCTTTCCTCGTCCGGCATCCAGCCTGCTCGATACGGCTCTGAATGAAGTGGTAATAGCGTCCCTCCGGCTTGACGATATGGAAGTTGTATTTACTCCGGCTTGTGTCAATGTCGGGGTTGCTGGCGTATTGTTCTTTCTGTCTTTCGTGATGGGCTTCCAGCGGCCTTGCCGGGTTGCCCTTGTGCTTCTCAAACCGCAAAATTGCGTGTTGTGCCATTCTGCTCCTTTCCCCATTCCTTTCCTATCCGGGGTTTTCCACAGGGAAAATCCCGCCGGAATTATCTCTGATACGATAGGAATGGAATGGATATAAATAAATCATTTTAATCTTTGTATTTCTATATACCGTCCGGTTTTCGTACTTCAAGAGGGGCGGTTTCCGTACTTCATGGGTACGGTTTTCAGTCCTCCGGCGTACCAGAACGGGATTTCTTGAAGTCAGTGTTTGGAACCGCTTCATAGGATTTTGGGAAAATGCGGTTGGGTTTTCCACAGCCCTGCTTCTGGATTTCCACCAGTCCGGCGTATTGCAGTTCCCGCAGGGTGTTCACCGCTTTCTGCCGCCCACAGTGGAGCAGGTCAACCACCTCGCAGATGGGGTAATACAGGAAAATCCGTCCGCAGTCATCCGCCCACCCATTCTTGCGGGACAACTCTGTCCGGCGCAGGATAAAGGCGTACAGAACCTTTGCCTCGTTGGACAGGGGCTTGAATGTGGGGGCTTCAAAGAGGAAATTCGGGAGCCGGGTGAAGCTGAACGCCTTTTCCGGCTGATGGATATAGATGGTATTTGTCATAGTGCGTTTTGTGGACGGTTAGAAGCCCGTTTTCCGGGGCGGGCGATACTTTATACCACCTGCCCCGGTTTGGGGCTTGCAAAGCCTGATAAATCAAGGCTTTTTTCGCTCCTAACTGTCCACAGCAGACCTCCTTTTCCGTTCACTTTCTGTTTTCTGCCGCCTGTGAACTCTGGCGGCACAGCCGGGGCAGTATTTTGCCCGGTTGGATTTGGGGACGAACACACCGCCGCAGACCACACAGCGTTTCAAGTCCTTATCCCGGAAAATCTCCGCTTCCAGCGTCCCGTCCAGCGGCAAGACCGCCCAGCGGAACCACTTACAGCAGACCGAGAAAGAAACCGTCTGCGGGCAGGTGCAGGTGTCCCCATCGTCAAGGACAATGCAGTTGCCGTCCTCACAGCAACAGCACTCCCGGCGTATCAGGCTGGCCGCCTGTTTCCTCTGTGCCGGTGTCATGCGGTAAAGGGAACCGTCCGGCCTGCGTTCCAGCGGCGGCAAGTCTTTATAGGGGTTATTTCTCATGCGTTCCCTCCATTTTGCTTTCCGTTGCCGTTTTCCCCGAAAGGATTTCCAGCTTTGGCACGCTCCCCGCAGCTTCGGGACATTTTGTCCCGAAGTCCGGTTCCTTGCGGTGCTTCCCCAGCCGGGGTATTCCTTTTCGGACGGTCATTCTGTTTTCAAGGTGCTGTCCATCGATGAACTATCCTAAGTCTACACGAAAAAAATGCAATCCCCGGAATTTTGCGAGAATTGCATTTTGATGAAGTTTACACTTTGGAAATTGCATTTTTGCAATCATCCTGTATAATGGAAGTATGCGGAGGAGGTGCGTGTCTATGGCTTTACCCGGAACACCCGGACAGCGGATTTCCGATTTATGCAACGGAAACCATATCACACAAAAGGAACTTGCGGAGAAGATAGGCGTTTCCGCTTCCCAGTTGAGCCGCATTGTCAGCGGCGAAACGAGAACGGTCAGCAGTGATATTCTCATAGGTGTGGCAAAGGAATTTAAGGTATCGACAGACTACATACTGGGCTTGTCTACCGTGAGCGTCCGCAAAAGCTACGATATTTCTGAATTAGGCTTGTCCGAGGGAGCCGTGAGGGGGCTTGTGACGGGTGCTGTTGATGTGCAAATACTCAATCGCTTACTGGAACACAGGAATTTTCCCAAGCTGATAGATTTGATACGGATTTATTTTCAGGACACGGCGGCAAAGGGGATAATGGCACGAAACCAGCTTATCGAGATGGCAACGGCTTCCCTGTCCGACCTGATGAAAGAACACCCGGAACACCGGGCGGAAGCAAAGCAGGATTTACAGCTTTTGAACGCTCAGAAGATGGGGGAACATGAAGCGGAGATAGAGAAAATCAAAAATGTGTTCCTTGCTATCCTGCGGGACATTAAGAAAGACATTGACAACGGGGAACAGCCGGGAGAAGCTGTGACCGCCGCTATGTTCCAAGCCATGCGGGACACTATGGCGGAGCAGAAACAAAACCCGCTTTCCATTGACGATGTAACAGCGATGATAGCCGGACAGATCGGACAGCTTGCGCCGATGGACAAAGAAACTGCCGACCTGTTCCAGCAGTTGGCGAAGAAGATGATTGAGCAGGCAGGAAAATAAAACATAAAATTCAAAGGAGATACTTATGGCAACAAAAATATTTGTTCACGGCTCAGGACACAAAGCAACAAGTTGGGAAAAAACAATTTCATACATGACAAACAACGAAGATATTGTATGTCCAAATTTATCCTCCATCCTTGAAGGGAAAGAGGCAAGCTACGAAAATCTATATTCTTCATTTGTAAAATATTGTAACGAATTTGACGGACAAATTCATTTATGCGGTCTTTCATTAGGTGGTATTTTGGCTCTGAATTTTGCTTTGGATTTCCCGCAAAAAGTGAAAACATTAGTTTTAATCGGAACGCCATATAAAGTCCCGAAAGTAGCATTTAGTTTTCAAAATATAATTTTCAGATTTTTACCAAAATCTATTTTTGAAACTATGGCATTTGATAAAAAGAACACATTTGCTTTAGGGGACACTATGAAGAATTTAGATTTCAGTGATAGGGTGAAAAATATTAAGTGCCCCACTTTAATTCTTTGCGGAAAGAAAGACAGTGCAAATATGAAATCAGCGGATTACTTATCACAAAGTATTAGAAGCGCAGAATTGAAAATTATTGAGAATACAGGCCATGTTGTCAATGAAGAAAATCCAAAAGCCTTAGCAGATATATTGAATGAATACTATTTGAAAAATTCTTAAACAATTCTGAAAGAAACTCGAAAACTACAAGCATAAAAGTTTAGAAAATAAATAGCAAAGCCAGCCGAGCCAGTCAATGGTCAAGATGAACGGCGCATTTCATGCGCCGCCGTTGACAGTCCCGCCCGTCTTTGCTAAAGGGTAATCAAGGCGGGAAAGCCCTAAAATGGTTTCACACCTATTTCAATAATTGGAGGAGATAAAAATGAGATCAGAAAAGGAAGTTTATGATATTGTTTTGAATTTTGCAAAAACAGACAAACGCATTCGCATGGTTACTTTGGAAGGATCTAGAACAAATACAAATATTCCGCCTGATGATTTTCAGGATTTTGATATTACTTTTTTTGTTACGGATATGGACAGCTTCACAAGTGATGATAAATGGCTAGATATATTTGGTGAAAGGTTGATTCTGCAAAAGCCGGAAGATATGGAATTATTTCCAGCTGTAGAAAAGGGATTTTCATATTTAATGCTGTTTACTGATGATGTTAAGATAGATTTAACTTTGCTGCCGCTGGAACTGATAGACGAGTATTTTACATGGGATAAACTGGTAAAGTTACTGTTGGATAAAGACAACCGTATCGTAAAGCCGCCAATACCAACGGATATAGACTACCACTTGCAGAAGCCTACTCAAAGAATGTTTGACGATTGCTGTAATGAATTTTGGAATACTACAACATATGTAGTAAAGGGCTTATGCCGCAAAGAAATTCTTTTTGCTATTGACCATATGAATGATATAGTACGAAAAGAATTGCTTCGCATGATTTCCTGGCTGATTGGTATCAAACAGGGATTTCATTTCAGTTTGGGAAAAAACTATAAATTTATGAAGCAATATGTCCCAGAGGAATTGTGGGAACGACTTATGTCCACTTATAATATGGATTCCTATCCCCATATGTGGGAATCCTTTGAACAATGTATGGCATTGTTCCGGGAGGTTTCGTCAGAAGTGGCATGCCAGTTGGATTACCAGTATCCACTATATGATGAAAAAATCAGTAATTATGTGATTCGGCAAAAGAAAAAATATGGCATTGAAGATGATAACAAATAAAATTTTTTCAATCGAAAAAATTTATTTTGATTATTCAATTTTGAAAAACTGAATACCTCAAAATCAGAAAGAGCGCGGACAAGCACTTTGAGGGATTGACCGCCTTGTCCACCCATTCAGTGGGACGGCGGGTGGCGGTCAAGGCCGGGTGTAAACCCGTTCATTTCAGCCTTGACGGTTACCCGCTGTCCTGTTACTTTTCCGGGAGTGTAGCCACAACTTCGGGACACTTTGTCCACAAGTCGGAGCGTAGAACGCGGGACGGGGGCTTTCATATACGCCCTGTCTGCTGTTGAAACCAGACCTGCGCTTACGGCTCCACGCCACGCAAGCACAGCCCTGTTTTCCTGCCGCTTCAAATGCCCTTGCCCTCCCCGGCGGCAACGGCATTTTCACGGCAACGCCGACAGAGCGTATAACACACTACACTTTGCTTCGCAAAGTCGTGTGCCAAATGGGGGCGTTGCCCCCTTTGGAAACCCCCCACAAGAAAAGGCGGTACGCTACCCCTCTACGGGGCGCATACCGCCTTTTCTTGTTATCCAGCCCTCCGGCTGTATCGGTTGAGCAAAAGTCAGCGTGGGAATGGTGTGGTATCTTTATCTAAGTGAATCCCCTTGCTCCCATTTTGAAATAGTTTGACGCACTACGTTTAATTTGACAGCGAGTTCCTCTTGTGATAAGCCTTTCGCCTTCCTGATCTTTTTGATGTTTTCTTTAAGCATTGGGATAACTTCCTTTCGTTGTTTCGTTATCTCCATTATACGGATAATCTCCCGTTGCTACAAGCAACGGGCATTAACATTGGCAAAAAGAGCGCCGCTGTGAAGCGACACTCCCAAGCTTTAGCTACATTTTCGACTGGAAAACAAGATATATGCGAGGAACGCAAGTAGCAATAGATTATATGCTCTGAAGCCAAACAACACCGTTTCGGCAGCAAAAGACACGAGAATAATGCCGGTTTTTAACAACACCGCAAACATACCTTTTCCTTTAGCATGCCAGGTTAGAAAGGCAAAAAAAGGAGAGCAAAGAGAGAACGCCACCCAGCCGTACATAAAGGTTTTACCCCAAACAGCATCCCACCATATAGCCGCCAAATAATATGCTGTGAGCATACCGATGCAGAAGGCAAAGACATTGACTGCGGCATTTATCGGTTTTTTACTGTAAACAGCAATGGATGTGCATAGCACAAACCATATCATTATACGGGAAAAGAGATCGCCGAAAAATTCGTTGTTCAGGTCAAGCCACTTGGATACAAAACCGATCACGGCTCCCAACAGCAGAAAAATGATTGCCCAAATAACAGTCTTTATGATGGAGTTTGTTTTACTTGTCATTTGTTAAATCACCATTTCCACTAACAGGAATAGCTTCGCCGAGATATGTGGGTTCAGGCTTAAAGATACACATAGCCCAATCCTTACATCTTGCAAGCACCTCTCTAAAATCTCTCATAGACTGACCTGCGTATGTATTAAGGTCGGAGGCCACGCCATAGGCATCTACTCCAAGCTGCTCTGCAATATACAGCGCACGGTATAGGTGGTACTCCTGTGTTACGATAATCACTTTATCTGCCTCAAAGATCCCTTTGGCTCGGTACACCGTTTCATAGGTAGAAAAGCCTGCGTGATCCATAAAAACATTCTCGGACGGCACTCCGTTTTCGATAGCATAGTTTTTCATCGCACCGACTTCGTCGTAGTCCTCACGTCCGTGATCGCCACTCATTAACAGCTTCGGTGCGGCGCCAGCCTCATACACTTCAAGACCACGCATCAAGCGGTCACGAAGCATATGACTGAGACTACCGTCATCCTTGACTTGACAGCCGAGAACGATAATACAATCCACATCCTCAAGCTCTGCTGATTGCTCTACAGTGAGAATGCGATCCTTTCCGGCTGATTTCACATGACCGTTGATAATTAGTAATGCTACTACACCGACTATCGCAAGACAGAGCAATATAACAATTATGTTTCTGAATATCTTTTTCTTGGTTTTCATCCTTCGTTCTCCGGCTTTGCCTTGGCTTTTCTGCCCCTGCAAAATAAGCAGAGGCAGATAGCCATAACAGAAGCGATTGCAATAACCGAAGGTACGATATATTTCTTCATTTTGCAGTCCTTCTTTCTTTACAGGTTCTCATTTTTCAGCGCATCAATCGGGTTATCCTTTTTGATCTTGCTCATAGAGTACATCATTGTCATGAACACAACCAGGAATACGCTCAGTACCGCAATACCAATAGCCGTCCAGGGCAACTGGAACCGGGTTTCATAACCTTCCATAATGGCAAGATAAATAAGGTAGGTGACGCCAAAGGATACCGGCAAGCCATAAAGCAGCGCACGGGAACCGTACAGCAGACACTCGAAGTTCATCATTTTGTTAAAGCCTTTCTGAGTCATACCAACCGATTTCAGCATTGCAAATTCTCTGCGGCGCAGACTGATATTGGTGGAAATAGTGTTAAACACATTGGCTGCAGCAATCAGCGAAATCAGGACAATAAAGCCGTAGGAGAACACTCGGATAATAGTAACGATGTTTCTCTCAGACTCTTCCTGCTCAGCAATGTTCTGCAGATTCTTTGCGTTAAAGCCGTTATCGTTCAGAATAGACTGCACTGCGGTATAACTTTCAGCATGGTTGTCGGACGTGAGCATATAGTAGTAACTATTATTGATAGCATCAAAATCCTCAAAAACCTGTTCTGCAAGGCTGATCGGATAGATAAACCGCATACCGCTACTGTCCCTTACAAAGAATGGTTTTTCATAAATGACATCTCCAATATTGAGCGTCGTATAGAGATATCCTTCCTCAAGGGTATAGAGAATATATTCTTCTCCTTCTACATTGGACTCCGGATCCTTCGTGTAACGAACAACCGTTTTTCCCGTCTCGTCGGTAATCTCACCTGAACAGTAATACCCGGGGATATCCTTTTCCTTTTGAATCACAAGTGAAAATTCATCATCCTTAAAGAAATTGGTCGTTTCGTACTTTTGAGTATACAGATTAAACATTGTCGCTCCATCCACTGCAATCGCAAGAGGATTCTCCGGATCCATATACTTCTTCTCATTCAAACCATTTTCTTTCAGTAAGGCTCTGAATGTAGCATCATCAACGAAGGTAATATAAGAGTGGGCATCGCGTGAAGACTTATCTTCACTTTGTCCCTGGTTTTTGTCAAGAAATTTAATTCCTTCATCAGTCAGATATCTTGTGCTGATTTCTGCATTTACATATCTTTCCTGTGAGTACGCACCTCCGGTTACAGATTTTGCCGCTTTCATTCTGTTCAGCAACTCTTCCGGTGTTATCTTGTCAAACTCATTGCCGGATGCGTGCATAGTCAGATCAAAACCGACAGAGCCAAAGCCGACACCTACCGTTTCCATCAGGTAATCTGTAAAGGCTGACGCAGAAACAAACAGCACGATACTCATAAACAAGCTGAGTACAGTAGTTCTATACTTTTTCTTGTTCCTCTTGTAGTGCTTGTTTGCGAGCATTCCAGGCAATCCAAACAGTTTATAGGTCAGTTTCGATGTCTTAACAGGCTTGGTATTTTTAACATCCATGTTCTGACGGATCGCTTCAACTGCAGAGACCTTTGTTGCTCTCTTGGACGGAATCCAGGCGGAAATCAGCACGGTAATCAAAGCGACAATAACAGCGATAAAAATGGCTGCCGGGGATACGCTAAGCTTCATATCAACCCCAAATCCCATGGATTTAAACTTATCGCCTAATAGCATAAGCGTAACGCCAATACCGCCAACACCAGCTATTACACCAATGGGAATACCAATCGCACTGACTGACAAGGCTTCAAAGAACACCATTCTTTTCAGCTGTTTTTTCGTTGCACCGATAGAGGACAGCAACCCAAACTGCTTGGTTCTCTCCGATACAGAAATGGAGAAAGCGTTGTAGATCAAAGCAACTGAACCAAACATAATCAGTCCAATCACGATAGCCGCAAGACTATATAGCATGGTAGTAAAAGCATTAACCGCAAAAGTGCCGGAGTACATCAACAGATCCCGATTGTACTCACCGGTAAGTTTCATTTCCTCCATAAAAGCGAAAGTGTCTTTGGGATTTTCCATACGGAAATACACGTCATATCTGTATGATGTGGGCGCTTCTTTATCGGATAAGGTTAAGGCGGTATATCCGGGCGATTCGAAGTCTTCGATCCGCCAACTCAGACGTTCATAAAAGCCGACAACCGTATAGGTGCGGGTTTCTTTGACCTCTAACACCTCACCGTTAAATACCTCATTACCTTGCTCGTAGATATAGCAGGGACTATCTTGAGGCACTGGATAGCCGTCAAGCATCCGCTTGCCAAGTTCAAGAGTAACGGTGTCTCCAAGATTATATTTCACGCCACCATTGGTATATAGATGCTCCGGCAGCATAATTTCAGTTGAGGAGGTTGGGTATTTACCGGAAGTAATATGGATCGGCAATACCTCTTCCACCTCCTTGCCTGCACCAAGCACGTAAATGTAGGGCTTGAACTCGTTTTCACAGCCCTCGGCATAGGCATAACCAAGCTGCTGAAGATAGACTGCCTCTTCGACTTTTCCGGTATTCCAAATATCTTTATAGGTCTGAAAATCTGTGTCTCGCTGATATCCATGCCAGTTGCCGTCAGTATAAATGGTATTTTCTTTTGCATAGTTCATAAAGCTGCTGGCAAAAGTCGTCACCGCGCAGATCATTGCCGCAGAAAGAATAATGCCTATGATCGTTACTATAGTTCTCGTCTTATTCTTTTTAAGCGACTGCAGGGTTACTTTATTGAATACGTGCATCTGCGGATCACCTCGTCACGGGTGATTTTGCCATCCTCAATGGCAATGATCCGGTCCGCCTGCAGCGCGATGGATTCATCGTGGGTGATGACGATGAGGGTCTGACCGTAGCGGCGGTTGGAGAGCTTCAGCGCCTCCACGATCTGCTGGGAATTTCTGGAATCCAGGTTGCCCGTGGGCTCGTCCGCCAGCACCACCGCCGGATCGTTCATCAGCGCCCGTCCGATGCTCACCCGCTGCTGCTGTCCGCCGGAAAGCTGGTTCGGCAGATGCGTTTCCCGCCCGTGCAGCTCCAATGTGGTCAGCAGCTCCTCCAGCCGGTCGGTGTTCACCTGCCTGCCGTCCAGCAGCACAGGCAGCGTGATGTTCTCCACCACATTCAGCACCGGTATCAGATTGTAAAACTGATAGATCAGCCCCACCTGACGGCGGCGGAACACCGCCA
>JAZQCX010000073.1:0-62976 GCA_045546495.1 Acetatifactor sp.
GGTCATAAAGCTGTTCAGCGCTGTAATCCGCTCCAATCCGGTACAGCCCACAAAGGTAGAAATATCCACCTTCTTATCGAAGGATGCCGGGAAGGTCAACGCCTTTAAGCTGGTACAGTTCTTGAATACATCATAGCCCATTTCCTTTAACTGGTTACTGCTTCCTCCGCTGCATAAATCAACGTAAGTCAACGCGGAACAGCCCTCAAAGGCAGAATCACCAATGCTGGTCACGGAAATGGGAAGGTCAAAGCCAAGTAACGCACTGCAGCCCGCAAAGGCATGGTCACCGATTTTCTGAATCAGGTTCTCCACATTCAGATTTACGGTCTGAAGACGCTGACAGTTTTCAAATGCAGAGTTTCCGATGACTCTCAGGTTATCACCCAGCGTGATACTCTTTAAGGCACCGCATCCGTAGAATGCAAAGTTTCCGATGCCCTGCAAATTCTTTCCAACTTCCAAGGTAGAGAAGTTGGAACAGTTATAAAATACGCCCTCTTCCTCGTCATCAATTAATTCCGCAGAAGCATGCCATTCTTTTGTACTGGGATCCTGTTCCAGCGTCTGGTTACCGATGTAACGAACTACTGCGCCTGTCAGCCTCTGGAAATCGGAATCATAATAGGTATTATTGTAACCGGTATAGCTTCCCACCGTATTAGAGGTTACCGTACCGTCCTCTTTTACTACTTTTACGTTATCATAGCTGTCTACACCGGCAACACTCGGATCGGGCTGATAATAAATCTGCTCATTGCCCAGCTCACCCCAGATATCCTCCGTATCCGTGTAACAGGGATAAAGCTGATGGTGCTCTGTTGTTGTAGTATAAGCAACATCCTTCTCCACGCCATCCACGATTTCCTTCTTGGTCTCCGTAGTGGTAGTTGTGGTAACGCTTTCATAGAAAAGGAAGTTTCCGCTTCGTCCCACAGCAACATAACCCTCGTTGGTACCAAGGTTCGTGTTAAACTGCTTATATGCATTTACTTCTGCCGGAATAGACAGGGTCTGGTTTTCCAGAATAGTACTCTTATTAAATCCAAGAATGATGGCAATATATTCCGTACCGGACTGTACATAGGCAAACTGGAAGGTTCTATCCCCGGTGGTATACACAGGGTCTGTCTGGGATACCTTGGGAATAATCGCCGTCATATCACTCTCGGTTACCGTCGCCTTCTTTGTGGTTCGGGGAATATCAACCGCCGTAACTCCCGTGGTTGCACCGGATACCTCCTTTAAACCGCCTGTAGGTACCGCAGCCACCACAAGCGCAGATGCTAAAAATAAGGCACCTAACGTCTTTCTCACGGATTTCTTTAATCTTCTTGTTTTCTTGACAGCCTTTGCCATTGTCATTACTCCTTTGCGATTTTCTTCGCCACTACGACAAATCGTCCGTCCTTCTCCTCATAATCACAGGTGGAAAGCGTCAACAGCTGGTCGCCGTAGGTCGCTGTCACCCCTGTGTCGTAAAAGGACATGGATGCCATTTCTTTCATGTAAGAATCAAATTCCTGTTCACTGTTTGCATCAATAAACTGATAATACTTAAAAACAATTTCATCCTCACGATATACCCTTGACCGAAACACATACATTACCTGAAAGGTACCTTTTTCATATATGGTGTCAAATTCTATAATGGGATGCTTCTCGTAATAGGACTCCTTCTCGTATTTATGTAGGGTTCCGAACATCTTGCCACTCTGCATATGGTGCCCGTAAACAATGAAGTTTGTACTGGGTTTTACTACATCGCAGTCCTTGTCCAAAAAGATGGAACCGTTCTTATCATACTCCTGATTCAGGTTATGCGTCAGGTAATACTCGTTGTCGGATGTCTGCATTACGGGGTAATCTATATTTGTATCGTCAATTTTTACCCATCCGATTAGCTTTTTGTTCTTATTTAATAAATTTTTATATTCCTCAAGTACTTCCTTTGGCTCTTTCTCCCCGTCAAGCGTCACTTTTACCGGTGTATCATCCTCTTTTACCGGTTGAGATGCCACCGGCTTATTCTTTAACTCACTCAGCTCCTCGTATGAATTTTCCGTCCGTTGCTGAAACCATGAGTAAACACCCACATACCCAAGACAAAGAACCGCTCCCAGACTGCACAAAAGAACCATCAGCTTCCTGCGGCGCTCCTGCTTTTTCAACTCCTGTTTCACATAACTGTCCATGCGACCTTTTTTTAAAAGAGTCTCTATTTCCTCCAGAAAGTCATCCTTTAAGAGGGTATAAAAAGGAATTTTTCCGCTTTCCAGCTGTTGTTTCAAACGTTCCAGCGCTGCCTTGTCGTTCATATCCACGGCACTTTTTATTTTTTCGATTGTCTCTTCATCGCGAAGTGCTTTTCTATATTCTATCCGGGTACGGAATACTCTTCCCCGCACCTCAAATTCGTCCTGCGTCATTCTCTTTCCTTTATGTATTCCAAAATATGGCTATACTTACCGCATCCTATACTTACTCTTCTATTCTAACTAGATATAGGAATTTATGCAAGCATTTTATCCAGATATAGTATATTTTTCCTGTTAAAAAAAAGATTTTTTTACAAGAAACATTGACATGCCGCCATGCATAGAATAAACCATAATCAAAACTCTTTGGAGGCAACAATATGAGCGATTTGACTGCTGCTAACTGTGGCTGCTCTAACGACTGCGGCTGTTCCAACTCCCGCAACGACAACTTTATGGGAGGAAGCTGTATGTGGATTATCCTTCTGCTGCTGTTCTGCGGCGGCTGCGGTAGCAACAACAACGGCTGTGGAAATCTTCTGGGTGGCAGCGATAACGGCTGCTGCAGCTGGATTATCTGGATTCTCCTGATTTCCTGCTTCTGCGGCAACAACAACAGCTGCTGCTAATCTCCACCGGAAAACGGCGGAAGAACAGGCTCCTGCGGGAGCCTGTTTTCACTCTTAGGATGAGTACATGTTTTTCACTGCACATATCCCGCGTTGCGGCGGCATAAACTTGTTACAGCAACGGGAAAGGCGGTAAACGATGGAAAGCACGGAAAACAAACTGATTCGCAGCTTCGACGAGCGCTATACATCAAACAAAATTCAGATGATGAAAATCTTATTTTCACACCTTCCGTCCTCTTTCCAAAAGGATTTTGCCGTCTATATTAAGTTCATGGAGTTGCAATATACCATGAATTTATCCCGCTCTCCTTCCCATTTCTCCTCCTACTCCTCCAAGTCGCTCTCTTTTTCTCTCTTTAGCGGAGACCATGCGGACACCTTGGAGCTTCTGGATGAGCTGATTCCTTTCAGCACACCGGAGGAACAAAAACGGATTGAGAACATAAAAAACATGCTCCGCCAAATGAGCCAAATCCAAAATATAATGGAAATGATGCAAATGATGCAGGAATTATTCCCCGAAGGTTTCGGCGGTGATTCCCAAAATCCTTCCGATATCTTATCCGGTTTGTCCGGCATGTTCGGCTCCTCCGAATCGACCGGTATGCCGAATCTGTCAGATATGCCGGATTTATCCGCATTTGGCAATATGGATTTATCCGCCCTGTTTCAAATGTTCGGAAATCAAAATTAGAAAGGAGTCACTATGGAACCCACCAATACAGCACCCGCTTGGATGAACGACCCGCTTGTAAGGGACATTCCCGAAAGAAAATTAAAGTTCTTAGGCGAAATGTTTTCACAAAGCCACGGGAAATCCCAAAAGGATATGATGGCCTTTATGATGCCTATGCTAAAAAAGGCAAAGCAGGAAAACCTTTCCTTCACCCCTCAGGAAATGAACGCTGCCATTACCGCCATCAGGCGAAACAGCAGCGAAGACGAACAAAAGGAAATTGATAAATTGCTGGAGAAAGCAAAAAAGGGAGTCGGGAAGCCATAACACAAAGCGCCGTGTTCGCAAACACGGCGCTTTTACATTTACTTACCTTAGCTTGTCTCTTACTCTTCTCCTGCATTCTCGGCAACCTTAGCAGCTCTTGCGGCAACTTCTTTCTCCTGTACATCCGAAGGTGCCTGCTCATAGCGTGAGAATTCATACTCATACTCGCCTCTACCGCCGGTCATGGAGCGCAAATCCGTACAATAACCGAACAGGCTGCTCATGGGAACATCTGCCTCGATTACCTGCTTGCCGCCTGCAAGAGGATTCATACCCAGCACACGGCCTCTTCTCTTATTCAAGTCACCCATAACATCACCGGTATAGGAATCCGGTACGGTTACCTTCAAGCTTACAATGGGCTCAAGAAGTACGGGATGTGCCTCCATAAAGCCTTTCTTGAACGCCTGAATTGCTGCCATACGGAATGCCTGCTCAGAGGAATCCACGGGATGATAAGAACCGTCATACAGAACCGCCTTTACACCTACAACAGGGTAAGCCGCCATAGGTCCCTTGAGAACAGATTCCTGTAAGCCCTTCTCTACTGCGGGGAAGAAGTTCTTGGGAACAGCACCGCCTACAACCTCCTGCTCGAATACATAAGGAGTTTCCAAATCACCGGATGCGCTAAAACGCATCTTCACATGACCGTACTGACCATGTCCGCCGGACTGCTTCTTATACTTGTACTCCACATCCGACTGCTTCTTGATGGTTTCGCGATATGCCACCTTAGGCTGGGACAGCTCAATCTCTACCTTGTACTCATTTAACAATCTGCTGACGATAATATCCAGATGCTGGTCACCCATACCATAAATCAGAGTCTGACGGTTCTCCGCATCATTTACGGTCTTCATGGTAAGATCTTCATGTCCCATCTTCTGCAATGCCTGGGATATCTTATCAATATCCGCCTTATTCTTAGGCTTATATCTCATATAAGTGTAAGGAGTAGAAATCTCCACCTTACCAAATTTGATGGTGGTTGCCTTTGTAGAAAGGCTGTTTCCGGTTCTTGCCGCAGTCAGCTTCGCAAGCGCACCGATATCACCTGCATGCAGCTCCGGTACTTCAATAGGCTTGTTGCCCTGCAGCACATAAATCTTACCGATTTTCTCCTCAATATCACGGTCTACGTTGTAAATCATATCATCCGTCTTCAATACACCGGAATTCACCTTAATCAAAGAGTACTTACCGATGAACGGGTCAACGATGGTCTTCCAGATATATGCGGACTTTGCTTTGGAGAAATCATAGTCTGCGGTATAAATTTCATTGGTCTTCATGTTAATACCTGCACAGCTGCGGTTTTCCGGGCTGGGGAAGTACTTCACGATATCGTCAAGCAGTGTATAAACGCCCTGACACAGAACGTTTGAGCCCATGGTCATAGGGAAAATACTGCAATCGCACACATTGGTACGAAGCGCTGCTCTGATTTCCGCCTCTGAGAAGGTCTCACCACCGAAGTATCTTTCCATCATCTCTTCGCTGGTCTCCGCAACCGCTTCCATCAAGGTGTCACGGCAAATTTGCAGATTCGCTTTATTGTAATCAGGAACATCACAGGGAACAACTTCCTTACCCTGCCAACGGTTACCGGTTTCAGCAATAACATTAACATAACCGACAAACTTCTCGTTCTCACGGATCGGCAGATTAAAGGGTGCCATCTTCTTTCCGTAAAGTGCCGTCATATCCTCCACAACCTGACGGAAGGATGCGTTGTCTACGTCCATATTGGATACATATACAATTCTGGGCAGCTTATACTTCTCACAAAGCTCCCACGCCTTCTGGGTACCAACTTCGATGCCTGCCTTACCGTTTACTACGATAATTGCTGCACCTGCTGCGCTGACTGCCTCTTCCACTTCACCAACGAAATCGAAATAACCGGGGGTATCAATGACATTAATCTTTACATCACCCCATTCAATAGGAATTACCGATGCATTGATGGAAAACTGACGCTTCTGTTCTTCCTTGCTGTAATCGCTTACCGTATTACCGTCTGCAACCTTTCCCATTCTGGATGTAATACCGGACAGATATGCCATGGACTCAACCAGACTGGTCTTTCCGCTGCCACCGTGGCCCAGCAGTACAACATTACGAATCTTGTCAGTTGTGTAAACTTTCATATGTCATTCCTCCAATAATAAGTATTCTGGGTATTACGAACAATGCAAATTGGACGATTAAACTCCCATAGGATTATTTTACTAAACAATTGATGTTTTTACAAGCTATTGTTGTTAATTTTGTGAAATTATTTGTCAATTCGCGCATCTCAGTACTTCACATTGCGCTCTTCTGCCCTTTACGGCTTATTCCCGGGAAATTTTCGGAAAGCTTTTTCATCTGTGTTATTTCAAAACCAGTTGACTTTCATACGTTAAATTGATATAGTGTAACAGTACTATAATAATTAGACGAGGTGACTTTTATGTCCGTTCTTACTTGCGGTTTTATCGGTCTCGGCTTAATCGGCGGCTCCATTGCAAGAGCCCTAAAGGAGCACTGCTCTCCTGTACGGATTGTTGCGTACGACATCAATCGGGAGGCCTTGCAGCTTGCCCAATCGGAACAAATCGTTGACGTGGCGGCAAACGCAATCAACGAAGCCTTTACCGATTGTGATTATCTCTTTTTATGCGCTCCCGTACAAAAAAATGACGTAAATCTCGCTGCGGTAAAACAAATTCTTTCCAAGGACTGTATTCTGACCGATGTGGGGAGCGTAAAATCCACCATCCATGAGGCGGTAGCGTCTGCGGGACTGGAGCACTGCTTTATCGGTGGACACCCCATGGCCGGAAGTGAGCGTGTAGGCTTTGCCAATTCCAAGGCAGCTTTGCTGGAAAACGCTTACTATATTCTTACTCCCTGCTCTGCGGTTCCGGATAAAAAAATCGACGCCTTCCGCCGACTGATTGCCGACCTTGGCGCCATTCCTCTCATTCTGGATTATAAAAGACATGATTACGTTACCGCTGCCATCAGTCATCTCCCCCACGTTATCGCTTCCTCCCTTGTAAATCTTGTTCGGGACAGCGACTCCGAGGACGGTATTATGAAGATGGTTGCCGCAGGCGGCTTTAAGGATATTACCCGTATTGCCTCCTCTTCTGCAGTTATGTGGCAGAATATTTGTCTGACAAACACGGGTAACATCATTTCTCTTCTGGATGATTATATTGCCTCCCTTACCGCTGTCCGCAGTCAAATTGCCGAAAAAAGCGAACAGGACATTTACAATTTCTTCGACAGCGCAAGAATTTACAGGGATTCCTTTATCAACGCCTCCAGCGGCCCCATTAAGCGTAGCTTCAGCATCAACGTAGACATCGCCGATAAGGCAGGTGCCCTTGCGGATATTGTCACTACGCTGGCCGATTTGAACATCAACATTAAAAACATCGGTATCACCCACAACCGGGAAACCGAGGACGGCGTTCTGCGCATTGAATTCTACGAGGAAAGCGGCAGAAATACTGCCACGGTTCAATTACGCAACGTCGGCTATACCGTTCATGTAATCAACTGACCGCCTACAGCTTACCGCGAAGCAGCTCCTGACGAATACTCAATGCACCGTTTTTCTTGTATTCTCCGTCAATGGCATCGATAATATCCAGCTTCGAAACCGGACGTTTTTCCCAAGCCGCACAGTAGGCGGCCTGCAATGCTGCCGACTTGATACTGCTTCCCGACATTTCGCCGTTTTCCGCAATCAGGGTAAAGTCGATTTTCTCCTTCGGCATTTCCTCCGGGAATACCTTTTCCCAGAGCTGCTTTCTAATCTGCGCATCCGGCAGATGCATAGGTACAATAAATGTAATTCTACGCTTAAATGCCGCATCAAAGTTGTTTAAGTTATTGGTTGCCAGGAAGGAAATTCCGTCATACTCTTCAATCTTTTGGAGCAAATAGGCAATCTCTGCATTGGCATATCTGTCATTGGAATTTCCGACTTCCGTTCTCTTCGTAAAGAGCGCATCCGCTTCGTCAAAGAACAAAATAGCATTGGCATGCTTACCGCTTTCAAATATGGCCGACAGGTTCTTCTCCGTCTCCCCGATATACTTACTGCCTATCTGAGACAAGTCTATTCGATAAATATCCAGCTTTAACTCATTTGCCAATACCGTAGCCGCCATGGTCTTACCGGTTCCGGGCGGGCCATACAGCAGTACGGAAAAACCGCGTCCATAAGGCATCTTCTTCCCGAAGCCGTAATTTTCATAGACAACTGCTCTGTTCTTCGCATAGGCAATAATCTTCTTCAGCTCCTGTTCACTTTCCGGATTAAGCTCCATATCCTCCCACACAAAACCGGTCTGCAACCGTTTTGCCTTGTTGCCGAAGTTCACCTTACACTTTTCACGTATTTTATCCGACAGTAGCAACTCGTCAACCTGCTCCACCTTCTCAATAGCCAGACAATCCGCAATCTGTCCAATCATTTTCGGTGTCAGGGAGTACTTGGATACGATAACATCCAAGTCCAATTCCGGAGCAGCTTCGATTTCCCGCTCTGCCAGAAAATGCTTCCAAAACTCCTTTTGCACACCGGCGGACGGTCGTTCCAGCTCTACATTCAGCCATACGGCCTCTGTTGCCGCTTCCGACACTTCTTCTCTCTCCGCCGATACAAACAGAAGCGTTATGTATTTCTGCACAAAAGCTAACAGCTCCTTTACCTGCTTTTTCTCTGCATCCTCATAGCTTACATGATCCAGATGCAGATACAGCCCTTCAATCATGCATTTACAAACAATATCCTGCAGAACATTCAGCCGCTCACCGTAATCCATGTGCAAAAGAAGCGGTACCTCCACACTTAAAAAGCTTTGTCCCGTCAGCTTTGCCAGATAACGAAGCAGAAACTTCTTGCCCACACCCGGTTCTCCCAACAGGCATATTACACCGCGCTCATCCTGCTCAAACAGACCGCCCATCAATTCCATTACATGGGCAAGCTTCTCCTCCCCGGCGATTAGCTTTTCCGGCTCTCCGCCACCTAAAAGCATACGCACATAAGGATACAGCTTTCCCATCTTACCGGGATTTCCCATAAGAAAGTCCCGGATTCTTTGGTTCAGGCACAGCCTTTTTGATAACATGGATTGATCCGCTTTTCCGAAAAAGCGCTTGTCAAAAACAAATTGTCCCAGATAGCTGTCCTCATCGGAAAGCAGTGCAACATCCTCATACTGCATAGGCATAAACAGTGCACACATGTCATATACAAAGCCCACAGTGGGACGAACGGATTCGGACGGCTCTTCCTGTAAAATGCTGTAGATACGCTCGTATTTACGGTTTAAATCCGGCATAAAGGAAAGCACCAACGCCATAATTTCCGGATAGGTAAACTCCTGCACCATACGCAGTGTATCAAAGGGCAGGAAACGTCCCTCTCTTGCTGCCGCTTCCCCCTTATACAGCAGTGTTTGGAAAACGCCCAAAACTGCATCTGCCCACTCTGTATTCAGACGGAACGCACGTGGTTCAATGGCACGCATCAAATCCTCGTCCTGATAAACCGTTCCGATTCTCCGAAAGCTTTCCTCCAAGCTGTTTTCTTTAATCACAATCTGCATGCTGCAAAGCATGTCTACAAACTGCATCCAGTCATGATATTGTTCCTCTATGGTTTGGTAGGGTTCTTTATTCAGTTCCGGGAAATATACCTTCACCAGCTGAAAATACTCTTTCTCCTTCATAATTGCGCCTGTTCCTTTAACCTAAAATTGATGTCCTTTATGGCCTCTACCGAAAAGAAGCCAACAGCCGTTCACGCCTCTGTCTGTTACGCTGTCTTTCCTCTTCTGTTTCTCCTGCCTGTTTTCTTCGTTTTTTGCTTCCCGGTCCGTCTACCTCTACCATTCGCACTACATTCACATGACTTATACCGCCCTCAGTACGTCCCGAGCCTAAATAAGTACTCCATTCGGCTTTTACCTCTTCATCCGTAACCGAATCCGGCGTCAGATTCTGAACGTTATTCTGCACTGCATCTAGCGGCACATTTTTTACCAACGACTTTTCTACCCGGAAACGGGTTCCGGCAGGTATCAGCACCTCTTCTTCCGACTTAATCCGGGACAAATCCGTAATATCCACTGCACCATGCCCGTTTAACTGATACAATACAAGAACCGAATTATCGTAACCGTTCGCCTCAACACTGTCTGCCAAAAAGCCTAACGCTACCGATAAGGCTTTTGAAGAGCTTGTCAGGGAACCTGTCTCGTATTCGTAATCCTGCGTCTGATATTTGCTTCCGTTGCTCTTTTCTCCACGGAAGGTATTTACCTTAGCAGCATACATATATCTTGGCATCTGACCTCCCTGTGTTTCATTCGTTTCTTCCTCCAGATGCTCTCTTGTTCCACGCTCCTCCAGTGCATCCTGAACCATTCTGGCAGACACCCGGGTCACGTTGTAAATTTGATCTAAAATCTTGCTGTTTTTATATTCCTCCTTAGATGCCCCGCGGTACCCCTTCGCACTCTTTAGCCTTCCTTTTCCAATGGTTCCGCCCCATTTTGTTCCTACATTCATAGCATGATAAGCTTCGGTGGTATATATATTCAGGGCAATATCCTGTGCACTCCGCTTCGTTACATCATAGCCATAGGAAACATTATTACTGGTAAAAAGACTGATCTCTTCTCTCCACGGTGCCTCCTGTTCCATACGTTGTCTTCTCTCCAATATTTCATTGTATTGAGTGGCAACAATGTTATATTCTTCCCGTAAGTCAGTCAGAGTTTCTGTGTATTCCCTTTGCAGTTCCCTTGCCCGCTCCATCTCCTCCACAGTATCCATCGTCTCATCATAGACTAATCTATTAATATAATCCGTCACGTATGCAAGCTGCTTTTCCCAGTAAGCGTCATATTCCCAGTACCTTTCAACCAGCCCCTGCATTACTTCCATCTGCTCTGTTATAGCTCTGTACTGTAGTCTCTGCTCGCTGCGTTCTTCATATACGCCTAAGGATTTCTCTCTGTCTATTCTGGCTTTATTTGCCGCTTCCACCTGCTTCTTGAAAACTTTCTCGTGAGGGAACTCACCATTTTCCGTAAACTGTTCTCTCAAAATATCCGTATCCAACGGATCAATGTTCATGTACATGGTCACTGCTTCCGATAAATCCTCTGTTCCCTTTACTCCTGCATTATGAGAGCCTTTTAAAATCTCATACAGGGAGTGATCGCGTGAAGAAACCATCCACGCAATCAGTGCCAGACGAAAATCCAACAATTCTTTTTGACTGGCACCCATCAGTCTGTATGCCCCCAGCATACGGAGCGTTGTTCCTGAGGTTCCCGCTGTTTGTCGCATACCGTTTGCGGTAATAGGTACCTTCGGTGTAGCATACGAAGCACCTTCTTTCCACATCAGCTTCTCTTCCATGTTGCTATCTATTATAACAGACAGTTCCCGCTCTCTTCTGCTAAGCCCGATTCCGAGGTCGTCATAATGCTTCAGTCCCAAGCCGTCTTTCACCTTTGAGCCTTTCAGCTTTTCACGTTTATAGTGATTTCCGAAGGCCGCACTAAAAGCTCTCTTTATACCGCGCCACCATCTTGAGACACTATTGCCGATTCCTTCCCGCTTTTCATTACGTCTTTCCAAATCCCTTGCCAAATGATAGGTATCAAAGACATCCTTACCGTTCTGATAGTTTCCCTGTCCCTCCAACAGTTCAAAATCAATTCCCATCAAATCCTCGGAATTCTTTTCTGCCGCATTTTCTCTGTTTATTTCCATGAAAACGCGTTTCAATGATGTGCTGTTTTTAATCTGGCTGGTAGAACGACCTCCGTTAATAAACATACCATTGTAGAGAAGCGTCATCTGTTCACGCAGATTTCCGTCAACGTTCATCACTGCATCCAACGTCTGCATATTCTTCAAATCGGCTTCATCTGTGGTGTATTCGCGATAAAAGCGATTAGCATTCCAATCCTTTTCCGTCACCCTCGGAACCTGACCTGCGCTTGTTTTGAGCTGCCCATTGTTCTTGTTATCATGGCGTTCCTGCATAAGTGCCGCCACAAGCGTCTTATTAACTTTAATTTCTTTATTTTGTCCGACAAACTGCTCCGCCATATCCGTCATTGCACCGGAAACTTCCCATTCTTCACGCTGCTGCTTGTCGAAGGTCTTTCCTCCGTCGCCGTAATAGTCGGTCAATATGCGGCTGATTTTGCCCAGTGCCGTTTTCACGGCATTTTTCGTATAGGAGTTATGAAACAGTTTGGCAGCCAATTTCTCTTCATACGCAGTAGCCTCCTTCTGCCAGTCAGGATGCTTATATATTACTTCATACGCTTCTTTTACAAAACTATTTGCCATAACTATCTCCTTACCTAAATTACATCTGCCCGCTTGCTTTTCTGTCTAAATAAGCAAATGACTCCTTTACAGTATCAGAATCCATTGCACCTTTCGAAAACTGTATTCCCTCTCTGTAATCCATCTCCATTTGCGCTATGTTTGTTCCTACAATATCGATGTAGTATCCGATTGTCTGATGCGCCCTTACCAGATGATAGAGATATGCATCCTCCGGATTCTTCATATCAATCATCTCCGGAAAACGCTCCAAAAAGTGCATATCCACCTGCGTAGGCATAAAATACCCACGCAATTTTCCTCTGTTTTCTTCAATCTCCTCCAGCGAAGGCTCTTGATGATGTAACAGGTTTTCCAACATTTCATAATGTTCCCGCATACGCTCCTTGTAAAGCATCAGGCCTTCCTTGTTTTCCCTTCTGAAGCTCTCCACTTCTTCCGGTGTCGCGCCTTCCGATTCCAAGGCTCCCGCAGACAGCTTACGCAGCATCTCGAAATAATCATTTTCACTCATATTCTGGATTGCCGGAACACCGTCAAAAACACTAAAGGATCTTAGCAGTGGTTCTCCGAGTCCTCTTTGGTTTTCTAACGTTATATAACTGCCGCGATGATGCAGGGCATAGTACATTTCCAGGCAGGCCATCCGGCGGTTGATCTCCGTTGCCTCCATCATACCGTTCACTGTTCCGTGTCGTCCCATGGTTGCATAATTACGCGCAACATTGGTCCCTTCGGATAATTCTTCCAGCTTTTCTTTTAGTGCCTTATAAGCCGTCTTAATGTGTTTTTCCGTAATATTTCTTTCCTCTTTGATCTCTTCCGGGAACATCTGCTGTACAAAGGCCATCGCCTCCTGCATTTCAGAATACGTTTCCAAATGCGTCGTTGTTTCTCCCTCGCGCGCTTTCATTATATACTTCGCTTTTGTCTCTTCGGAGTGATAGTACCCATTATATGCTTCATCGATTAAGCTTTCATCCCGAACCATCTGTTTCCGAAAATACGCATACAACTGATTTGCACCGATTTCAGTCTCCTTGGCAATACCAAACTTTTTCCTGATATCCCGTTGCTCCTCCTGGGTAAAATATTCCTGCTTCAGGTATCCTTCGGAATATGCTTTTGCAAGCGCAAGCTGTCTCGCTTTATGAGCGTAATGCTTAATCAACTTATGCTTCAAAACTGCCACTGACTTCCATGAAGCATACTCTTCGCTTCCGCCTTCTTTCAAAAAATCCATTACTTTTTCGCTTCTCCGATAGAGCGTCGCCAACCCCTCTGCTTGCGCTATAAGCTGATCCGGTTCGCAGTCTTTCAAGAGTTTTGAATCGAATTTTTTTACCTCCTCCACACATGTGGTTATGTCTTCCTGCACATCTGCATTGTACACCTGAGCGTATGCTGCGACATTTCTCTCTAACTGCTCATCGCCTTTATACTTATTCAGAATCAGACGTTGTTCCTCCAAAAGCTCATCCCCGATCAGGAATGTAGTCATGGTGTTTTTCATACTCGAGATATATCTGGATAAAAGCTCTGTCTTGGCACTGCTTTCAGCCAGTCTCTTTTCCAATCGCTCCATCATTCCTGCCGACAACGATTCCTCAAAAGAACATTCCGTTGTTCTTTGTCTTTCCAGCTCTCTTCTGAGGCATTCGTCATTCTCCTGCTGAGAAGCCAGCAGCCTACGCAGGCGAAGAATATCCGCCTCCATTTTCTCTAACGCATCTCCGTGCTCATCATAGGGGTTCGGACTCTCCTCCCTGCTTGCCCTTTGCAATGCCTCCTCCCGGCATTCCATTAGCCATTCTTCTTCATCTGAAACCGCAATTTCCACTGCATTTGCCAGCTCTTCTTTATGGGCATCAAAGATTCTCCTTTCGAGCTTTACGGCATCATCCTCATCTAATTTGCTTAAAAGCCGTATGTCCTCACGGTCTTCCCTGTTCTTTTCCAGCGCAGCGTCTCTTTCTTTGTTTGACAGTTCCCCCACAATATTAAAGTTATTTTCATCGCAGACATAGCCCAATGCTCTCATGGCACTTATAAAGGCCTTTTTTCCCGCCTCAAACCGCATACGCATGGTCGGTATCCGCAGCTTCTGCTCATCAGACAACATATTCCCAAGCCTTTCCGCGGTTTCCGGGTCTGCCCCTCTTTCATGCAACTCCAGCAGGGCTTTATATCGATGAAGTTTATTTACGACTTCATCATAATGCGCAAAAACATATTTGGGAGAAAACATTTCAAAATTCAAACTCTGGTCAAACTCCTGAGGCAGTCGTTCATCCATACGTCTCAGTCCATAGATACTGGTCACAAGAACCGTGCTGGGTGTAACATGACGCGCCTTCTCCGTAAAATGCTGCTTCTCCCGCGCAAGTCTTATTTTCTTATCCTTTCTTTTTTCCTTGGGATTGTATTCGGGCGCATCGTTCCCTATGGCTTCCGGCTGTTTTTGTGTAATATTGGGCATCAGCTCATGCAGCTGTCTTTTCTGTAATTCATCATGTTCATCCAAAAACAGCTGCTGGGACATTGTCTGATTTAAAAATTTTTCTTCCTCTTGTTTTTGAAATAAATAATCCATCCTTTCCCCCCCCTTATACCGCTATAATCGACAGAAAATCCATGTAGGCATTTACATTGCGTTCGCACTTCTCAAAATACGATAAGTCCAGAGTAAACCGCTGCATCTTCCGGACTCTGATCCCCATTTTTTCGAAAAGTGCTAACAAAGCTTCGTTAATGATAGCAAAATGGCAAACCGTTTCCTTCGAGAAGCTTTCGCTGCCTTTTTGAATTGAAAACCGTATCATTTCGATGGGCGCCGCCGCATTCTGGGAAAGATTTACAATATACGGAATGAACACCCCATCCTCCGCTTTTTTTACTAAAAGCAGCCCTTTAGGTTCACCGTTTTCCATCGCTACCGCTGAACAGTCTGCCAAATAGTCATCCTTTCTTAACGGCAATTCCACAACATCCAGCTCTCTTGCAATCACTTCCCGGTACAAGCGGGAAAGCCCCTCCTCCGTACACTGTGACAAGGCCTTCACCTGACCGTAGCTCCCCTGCAAAGCCTTTATTTCTGCCAGTTCCCCCAAGGTACATTCCACATTGCCCATCTGCTCCATGGTTTCTTTTTTCATGGGGTAACTGCGAAGAAGACGATCCATTTTCGGGAACTGTTCTGTAATGTACTCTACCCGGAACTGGGCAACTCCCTGCGTATATGCATCATACATCAATTCGAACAGGAAATCCCCTCCCCTGCCGCTGTTACGGTATTTCTCCGCCACATACAGATGCATCAGTACTACAATGCCCGGCTCTCTGGAAATTACTGCCGCGCCGCAAGGCTCTCCCTCTATTTCCATCCCCCATACTTCCATACTATCATCCGTTTTCGCTTCCCCGATTAACCACCCGGGAATCATATGTGCATACGCAGAAAATTCATTTTCTTCCAATCTGTTAAAGATTTCCACTTTACCACTCCTCTTCCTCTCCCAAACCTACCATGTAGGCATAGGGCTCAAAATCTGCTTTTGTAAATACTTTACCGGTCTTTACAAACTCGTATTTAATTGCCATCAAATAGTGCTTCATACCGACTTCTTTTCCCTCACCGTCTGCTGCTGCAAGAAATGCTGCATTCAGAATACAGTTTTTGATATTACCACCCACAAATTCAAAGCGTTCTGCCAGGAATCGAATGTCCACATCATCTGCCAGCGGTGTCCCCTTCGGAATTGTGGTTCTCCAAAGCATTTCTCTCGTATCGGGATCCGGGAACTGGAATTCCACGATATACTTCATACGTCTGAAGAATGCCGGATCAATGTTATGCTTATAGTTCGTCGCCAACACAGATACACCGTCATATGCCTCCACTTCCTGCAAAAGTAATGCTGTCTTATTGTTATTGGACGCCTGATTAGAACCACCGTCGTCGGAACGCTTTGCAAACAGCGTATCGCACTCGTCAAAGAACAGTACCACATTACATTTCTTTGCTTCACGGAAAATCATGGAAATGGATTTCTCCGTCTCACCCACATATTTGTCAATCACCTTCGACAAATCCACACGGTACAACTCCAGATTCAATTCATGGGCAATTACCTGTGCACACATGGATTTACCTGTACCGGGTGCTCCGAACAAAAGAACGGAAAGTCCTCTTCCATAGGGATACTTCTTGATATAATCCCAGTTATCGTAAACCTTTTTTCTGAAATTCATCTGGTCGATAGCATGCTCTAAGGTTTCTCTCTGGGTGGCATTCATAACGATATCCTCAAAGCCAAAGTTAGCCTTTACTTTGGTAGCCTTCTGGGTTAGCTCAGAGCTCATCTGGTTATAGCATCCCTCAAAAAGCTTTGCTCTGGATATCAGTATTTCGTGGTTCATAATAGAAAAGCTTCTTGCCTGCTTTAACGCAGCCTTTATTTTTCCGGGAGTAAACAGGAATTTTGTTGCCATTTCAGGTAACTCTACATCCTTGTCCAGCCCATATTCTTTGGAAAAATATCTCCAGCAATCCTCCCGCTCCTGATTCCCGGGTGTAGGTAGCTCCAGCTCCGTAAACTCCTTGTCTGTCACACTTTTTAAGGGTAGCTTTTCCCGGCTCATGAGGAAAATGAGAATATTATGCTCCTGAATTTTAGAGATGGCTAAATCCATGTAACCGATATACTTTTCCTTTTCATCCTCTCTGTAATCCAACTCATTCAGACAACAGCAGGAATCCGTAAAAATACATTCCCGGCGCACAGCCCAAAGTGCTTTTTCCACAAAAGAAAAGTCATATACAAACAGCTTTTTGCAATTTAACGTAATTGCACGGATTCCTCTTTTCTTACAAAAGTGTTTGATGAAGAAGCGGCGTCCGCTTCCCTCATCTCCGTACCAGCTGAAAATATTCACACCCTGCCCATAGGATACTTCCATGGCTTCCAGCTGCACCGCATTTGCCATAATCGGATCCAATTCTTCATCATCCGTCAGCATACGGTAAAAGCGTTGATAATTTTCATCCAGACGCAACGGGTTTGCTCCGAAAAGGAAATCAATAATTCGTTTGTCCGGCGTTAAAACGGTAGAAAAGGGCATATTTGTATTCACGCGTAAATCCATGATTGGCGTCAAATTTTCCAGACACACAGACATATGACCCGATGCGGAGGTAATGGAAAAATCCTTTCCGAAATAGAGCCTCGCCGCCGATTCTACGGTAGGTGCCGTCAATGAGCTGTTTTCATTTACTATCTGGTATACGGATGCATAGCTCGTCTGGGTAGATGATAAAAGGGCACTTGCCAATGTAAAGGTGGTAAAATGATCAAAATTCAACTTTTTACACAGCTGATAAAAAGGATAATCCTTTGCCTCCGTAACAGACATTCTTGCATCAATAAAGGCAAGCATTTCTTCGGCCCCCATGTCCTCCGAAGTAAATTCCGTACTCTCTGTCTCCGTTTTCGTGGAATCACTGAATGCTCCCAATAGGCTTTTCAATTCATCGTCCAATCCGTCTAAGGCAGTATCTTCCTCACTGTTCCCCGCAGCACCGGACACACTCTCTTCCGCTACATGGATAAAATTCAGCACATTGTCATTACACAAATCATAGGCAATCTCAATGTCCGGATACATGACATTTTTATATTGTCCGTGGCCTGCCGCATATTTTCCCTTTAAGTCATTTATGTAATCCGCTAATCGCATGTTCACACATGCGAAAACGTAATCCATGTACTCTGAATAACTATCAAATGGTCTTTTCCGTAATTCCTCTCGGAATCTGTCTCCCATATTTCCGCTCATTCTTCCTGTACCGTTACCTTTCCTTACCACGCCATCATCATTGTCAGGCAGTTAGCTCCCTCTTTGTACTCATACGACACAGCATCCATCATATTTTTCACCATAAAAATACCCAAGCCGCCAATCTGGCGTTCCTCCGCTGTAAGTGATGTGTCAGGGTCTTCTTTTTCCAATGGATTGTAAGGCACTCCCTTGTCCCGAAAACATACGGTAATACCATTCTCCCCCACCTCTTCCCAAACATAGGCATCTCCGGTGCTTTCACCGTAGGCATAACTGGCTATATTTACAAATATTTCCTCTGCACAGATTTCTACGGCAGTCTGCTTATCCACCGGGCACCCCATTTTTTCCATATCTTCCCTCAGGACATCAAGCAGCTCGTCCAGATTTTCCGTCCGCGCCTCTATCTGCAGTTCTCTTTTTATAACACTTTTGCCCATAACTTGTTCTCCATTTTGCGCCGGCTTTCTCGCGCTATTCCACCTTTAACATCTTGGAAAAACCGGTGACATTCAAAATCTCCATAACGGTCTCACAAACATTTGTCAGCTTCATGCTTCCGCCTTTTGAAGATGCGGTTTTCTGACCAATCAAAAGTGCACGAAGACCGGCACTTGATATGTAAGGAACATTCAGAAAGTCTAACACTACATTCTTATTTTTCTGAAAAGCATTTAATATAGCCTGCTGTAACTGGGGACTGGTATTTGTATCTACTCTTCCTTCCACAATCAGTCGTACATAACTTTCGCAATCTGTCAAAATAATATTCATGTTTTTTTCCTCTTCTTTCTGTAATTTACTATTTGATTTCCAAAGACAGCATCGTTAAATCATCAAAGGGATCCGCCTCTCCTACAAATGCATCCACCGCTTTTTTCATTTCCACTAAGGTCTGCTCCGGCGAAAGTCCGGTACAGGTGTTCAACGCCTGCATCATCCGCTCTTCACCGAACAACTCCTCGGATACATTTGTTGCCTCCGGCACACCGTCCGTATACAGGAACAGCTTATCTCCCTGATGCAAGCTTGTCTCACGCACCGTATAAGACATACCTTCAAAACCGCCTACCACAAAATCATGGTTTTCGCGCAGCAATTCATATTTCCCGTTTGCTCTCATGATTGCATGACATTCGTGACCTGCGTTGGTATAAACCAATTTACCGGTTTTAATTCCGTAAATACCCAGCCATACCGTAACAAACATATCTGCGTCATTATTCTCACATAACTGATTGTTTACCTTCTCCAGCACCACATCCGGTGTCTCTCCAAGCTGCGTACGGTTCTTAATCAACGTCTTCGCAATTACCATAAACAACGCCGCAGGTACACCCTTGCCGGATACATCTGCCATTACCAGCGCTAAATGGTCCTTATCCACCAAGAAGAAATCATAAAAGTCTCCGCCTACTTCCTTTGCGGGATTCATAGTTGCATAAATATCAAATTCCTTATGCTCCGGAAATGCCGGAAAGATACACGGCAGCATACTTGCCTGGATATTGGTTGCCACATCAAGCTCTGCTCCGATTCGCTCTTTCTCCGCTGTCACTTCGGAAAGATTCTTAATATACTGTTGCAAATCCTCCAGCATCTTGTTAAAGGTTTGCGCAAGCTCACCAACCTCGTCCTTAGAATCTACCTCCATACGGACATCCAAATTACCCTGTCCGATATTCTCCACATTCTTTGCCAATTTCTGAATGGGTCTTGTAATCGTTCCCGCTACCGCGAAGGAAAGTATAATTACAATAATTCCCACCATGGCAAAGAATATGATAAAACGAATCATTACCGCTGAAAGTGTCGTGCTGACCATCTTCTGTGCCTGTGTAGTAATGCCGTCAATCTCTTCCTTCGTTGCAATGGAGGGGGCAATGACTTCCTCTACATCAATGGATACGCACAGCTTCCAGCCCGTCTCCGGCAACGTGGCATACGCGATATAGCACTCCTTGCCATCCAGCTGTACACACACGATTCCGGAATCATTCCTGCTGATTGCATCCACCAGCATTCCATCCGTTCCCACATGCGCGCTCAGCTCCTTCGCAAATCCGTCCTTATTGTAATTCGGATGCGCCAGATAGGATAACCTGTTGTCCAACACAAAAGCATAGCCGCTTTCACCGAGCTTTGTTGCAACGATTTCATCCAGCATATCCTGTACCGTGATATCTGTTGAAAGGACTCCGCGCATCACGCCGTCCGGTCCCTTAAACTGTCGCGCACAGGTAAGACAGAGCTTTCCGTAGTAATCCTCGTATGTATCCATCCAAACCGCACTGCCGTCTACAGCTGCTGCAGCACCATACCAATCACGTTTTCTGGGATCATAATCCGGATTATACAGATTAGATCTGGAATACCGATAATAAATACCTTCCTCCGTACCTAAATAAATATTGTCCATCATGGTAGTATTTTCCAGAACGGGGGCAAACAGATATTCACAATTGGATAAAAGCTTTACATGCTCCTGTATCTGCGGAGTATCCTCCACCCCGGGCGCCAGCATATATTTCGAGCAAGCCACCCCGTCCACCGTTTCATACGGAAAAGGCAACGGATGACCCACAAATAATTCTTCATTCGCATACAGGTTTTCCATATAGCCGACTGAATTGTCGATCGCGCTACGCAGTCTGATCAGCTTCTCATTGGAAACCTCAGCCTGCTTTTGTGCAAACTTAATCAGATTCTCCTCCATCTGTGATTGCAGCGCTATTTTACTGTCCTCGGAAGCAGTGTTACCCAAGGTGGTATTTACCTGTTGGAATTCCTTCGTTAATCCCATCATCTGTACATAGGATATAACCGAAATAATCATCAGTGTTCCAAGCGACATTACCAGCAATACCAACAGAATTTTGATTCCTATTTTCATGTTTTTAAACATTACTGATTTTCCTCCACTCCGGCTCTCTTTTTTGCTGACAACAAAACACCTTCTATCAAATCATTATACGGGATACCCGCCATACGCGCTGCCCCCGGCAGAAGGCTTCTCGGTTTCAATCCCGGCACTGCGTTAATTTCGAGAATATACGGCTGAAGCCCCTCACATGCCACCATAAAATCTATTCTCGCCACATCTCTCGCACCGGTCACGGAAAATGCTTTTTTTGCCATCTCTTTCATCTTTTCCTGTAAATCCTTTGGCAGTTTCGCTTCTTTCACTCCGTAATCTCCGGTAAAAAGCTTTAAATTGTTCGGATCCGCATTTTCCGTTTCACCATGTAATTCAACTCCTTGCACACAGGGTAACGCACTTAATTTTCCGTCCCGTTCGAGAATTCCGACCGTATAAAAATCTCCCGGAATAAACCGTTCTATAAGAATTGGTGATTCGTATGCAAATATATCCCTGATTCGTCCCATATCACTTCCGCTTCGAATCAAAGCAATACCGAAGCTACCGCCCTCGGAAGGTGCCTTTGCCACAAACGGATAGCCGAAGGTCTCTGGGTCAAAACCACCCTTTTCATACTCTTCTTCAGTCAGCATTCTCCATTCCGGGGTCTGCAGTCCGATCTTTTCAAACAGCATTTTGGATATAATTTTATCGTTAATCATTGCAGCCGCATGGGCATCACTCCCCGTATAGGGAATTCCCTCCTGATCTAAAATGGCTTGTATTGTACCGTCTCCATGCCCCTTTCCCTGGACACAGACATAGACCATATCTGCCTTTTCGCCTCTTATGGTCTGCACCAGATTCTTTTCATAGGGCACCATACATATCTCATACCCCTGTTCTGCCAGTGCTGCTCCTATATATTTTGCGTTTTCCGCAGAAGCTTCCCTTTCGCTGGAAGTTCCTCCGTAAACAATTGCCAGCTTCATGTTATATCTCCTTATTCGTATTTCTCTTATTAAAAAACTGCAGACCTGCAAAAAGTATCACTGCAGCCGTGAAGACAATTCCCAGCAGGCGGACACCTGTTTCATAACCGAGCATCAGCACAAAGGCAAATACGGTAGGCCCCAGCATTTCCGTCAATTTCTTCAAAAAGCTCAAATAGGCCAATGACTTGCTTGCTCCCATTCGCTTTACGGAAGGCAGCGCAAGAAAATAATTATTCTGTACACTAAATCCGAAGCTGTCAGCCACTCCCAGCAGCATTACCGCTACAAACGCAATTTCCATACCACCGATGCAGCCCACCAGCAGAAGCCCCGCGGAAAACAATAAATTATATCCGTAGTTGGAAAGCAGCAGCTTTTTATCCTTTGCTATCATAAGCTTAGAAATTTTAGGACCTATATATACAATGATAAGACCATACACCAGCTGTGCACGCCCCACATCGGATACCCCTCTTCCGAGACTCTCAAAATACAAGGGCAGGAAATAACTCAAATAGGACGCTACAATACAGGACGGTGCAATCATAAATACGGAAAAACACAATACCTGTAGTTTTTCCCACACCCCGAACACCTGCTTCTTTACTGTCTCCTCCACCGGTGCTTCCTGTTCCGGTTCACCGTCTCTCTTTCTCAACACAGCGTTTTCCATGCAAAGAATGGCAATACTGCATAATATCGTAAGCACTACCGAAACAAAGAAAACATTTTGATAGCCGAATTTCTCCGCAAGAATGGAGCCCAGAGATGAGCCACAGTTAATCCCCGCATACAAACCTGCATTCAGCATGGAGAAGCCCCATGCCTGTTCACTGTCGTCCTTTCCGAAAAGTGCAAGATTCCGAAGCGTCATCCAGCAGAAGCCATAGCCTAAACCGACAATCGCTCTTGCGGCAATGAAAATAAGCAACGTGGGAGACACCGCGGAAACAAAGGTTCCCAGTGCCACTAATACAAGCCCCACTCCAAAGGGAAGTTTCCATCCTTTTTTTGTCAGCAATGCCGTTGTGGCAAAAATCGCCACGCAGGTCAGTAAGGTCTCTGCAGACTGGGGTAACCCGGCTGCCGCATTGGCACTCATGCCAAACAGGGTTTCTCCGAATCCCTTTGCCATAATCGGTATAAAGGCAGAAGAAAGTCTGGAGGTAAAATAAAACAAAAACGCAATCTGTCTCACATAAGAAAGAGCTGCCGGACGTACTCTGTTCTCCTGCTGTTTTTTCTCAGTGGTCAGCTTAATCATCAGCCATACAATCTCCACTGAAAAGAAAATAGAAATTACCAACGTCGTCAAAAGGCTTATCATAGTATCATTCAATTCTTTTTGTATGAAAGCTTCCTCCAACTGCATGTCATACAATTCGAATCTGAGATACATTTCCTTTTGAAAATAGGCGGCGTAGGCAAACGCAATCTGAATGACCACCAGAATGGCAATCAACATTGCCATAATATTACTGCTCTCTATCTGCCCCCGTATATTAAATACAGGTCCCTTCCAAAAGAAGAAAAACAGGGAAAGAACCGCTCCGGTTCCCAAAATCAAAATGCATAACCCGAGCATCTGTTGCAGTTGCTGTGATTCGCTGCCATTCAATATCCACAAGAAAAACATTGTCAACGCTACCGTAATTACGGAACCCGCAAATAAGGAGTAACGAATTTTCTTTTGTTCCACTTTTTTATCTCCAACCGATTATTCTATTGCAACACTATGGTTCCATCCGCAATTTGTGCTGCATCCAATACACCCTCGTTCTGGGTAAAGATAACTGCGTTGTCATCCAAATAACTATGTTCATCCAGCAATCCCGTAGGCTCCAGGAACACAATACGGAGTCTGCTCCTTACCGGCTTAAACTGCGTCAGTAAATGCAATAACTGTTCCTTTTTCTTTTCATTCACATAGTGCTTCAGCAATAATGTTACATCATATGGGTTGTCCCCGTACAAATTATCATATTGCAGCCTTTCCGTACGCCGCACGTAATTTTGTATCCGGCTTCTCTCCACAACTGTGGGGATCTCCCCCAACAGAATATCACAGATTCTCTCAATGCAATACCGTGTCCCCTTACGCTTCAAAAGTTCAGGTGCCTCCTGTAACAGCTGTCTTAACGGTTTTTCTCCTAAATAACCGCCGTTTACATCTATACCCAACCATCCGGCATATAGCTCCAACAGCGCAAGCGGTGCCGTTTCCACAGGAAGCAACTCACTTCTTGTATCAAGCTTATCTTGAAAATCATTGTATATGCTTGAATAAACAGACATATATCTGTGAAAAAAGCTGTTTTTCTCGCGGTACACCTCCGGGAATGTCTGCATGAAATTATCTCCCGGTGCTTCTGCACAAATATCTCCCACCTGCACATTTTCGCCAATTATCTCCATCATAATCCAGAGATAACGTCCGGTAATCTCATAAAGTAAAACATCCGGCTTGTTAATAAAACAAAGCCCGCGCAAGGATTGTAACAGTTTCTTTTTATCCGTCACACTGTTCTTCTCATCCATCATAACTTCCTGCCCTGCAAGCTCATTGGATGCCGCCACATACAAATAGCACATACAATTTTCCGGCAGTGTCAGCTTAAACCGTAACCGTCCCCACGGACAATCCGCAACACCGCTGTCCATCATCGGAAGAACAAAATAGTGACCGGTATCCTGTCCCTTGGAACAAAGGAAGGCATCTTCTTTCTGTAACGTCATTCCGCAAAGAAGTGCTTTTTTTAATCTATTCTGTTTAATCGAATAACGTATTCCTGCCATAAGACCTCCTTTATCTTCCTTCGTCCAACATTGGCAGAATCTCCAGATTTATTTTCCCCGGATACAGCAGACAGTTTTCATCGGGTCGGACGTCCGCACCCTCGGATACCGCATATCCACCGTTTTCAACCGAAATACTGAAGTTAGAGAGATACCCAACACACTCTAATGCCTCTACTGCGTGAAATAACCTATCGAAATGCAGCAGCTCACCAAAGTTCCGCTTACCGTGTATGTAGTCAACCTCTTGAGCTATTACCCGTTCAATCTGCTCCCGGCAGTTTTCATAGTGCGGCTTCACATAAATTGTACCATTCGTAATCACCGGCTGATATACCGGCTGACGTACACTGACTCGTGTGGAAATCAATCTGCGTTCCTCCAGCCTGCCTTCGATTTCCTTTTTATAAATTTCCGAAAGCTTCGGAAATTTTTCGGGACCGCCGGGTAACACCGCCACCTGCACCTCATTTTTTACCTTATCCATCCATGCATGTACTTTCGCAATGCATAACCCGGGCGTCTTCTGTACCAAGTATTCGTAATCAGTGCAAAGCACAGCAGTCTGCGGCGTGTTCATATCTTCTACAAAACGTTTTCTGACGTCTTCCAGAGACTCCTGGAATCTGCCACCGGTTCCCGACACCGGATTCACAAACCGGATTCCATCTCTGTAGCCGTGCGGAACAAACGTATTTCCTGCCCTCACATTGCCTTCTTTACCTAAAGTAACGGCAATAGACGCCAAATACAGCTTTGCACCCACATATTCTCCGGCATCTACAATTACAATTTTACCTTCATTCTCATATAAATGATAGGAAAATTCCTGTTCCTCCATCCTACCGGGCTTTACAAAGTCATATCGCTTTCCGCCATCCTCCGCATCTCGCTCAGCAATCAGGGAAAAAGTTTCCGTTATCACATGTTCCTTGGGTAATTTTATTTCCTGATTATCATAGCCGAAAATTTCCCCAAGATAGTACTTACGCATCATCTCTTCGTTGTAAATCACTATTTTTACAGCGTTCTTAACTCGTTCAGGTGCGTATCCGAATGCTCTTTTATCAAAATGAAACGTAAAGGAGCCGTAGGCATCCCGCTGCAGGAAGTAGAACCTGCCCTTTTCGACTTCTCCCGCACACTCTTGGTACAAACGGTAAGACGTTCCCTTTTCTTCCTTACAGAAAACCCGTACAAACCCGTCCTCAAGCATCGCACAATGCAAGGAAATATCCGCAGCTTTTTGGAAAGAATGGGAAATAACAAGTGTCTCCTTTTGCACCACCGGGAAAAGAAACCCTGTTATGTAGGAAACCATGGGAATCAAGTCGTAATCCGCTCTCTTCAGCTCCGCTCTCCAAACATAGCCGGAAACCATTTTCTCCTCATACTTTTCCGCCTGTTGGGTAGGTTGGGTAAAACGGATTAGTCCGTCCGTCAAAAATCCTCTTGTTTCATCCTCCACCTCCATGGGAACAAATCCCTCCACTGTATAACAGGACCACTCCAATTCTCCAAACAGCCAGGCACCGTCTTCCGCAAAGGGATTTCTACTGTATCGGTCATCTGTTTTCACATACAGAGTCTGCTGTTCACCAGCGAATAACGGTTGATCCAGCACCAGATACAACTCCATTCCTCTCTGGGGCTTCTCTCCGAAAACAGCTGTCCTGATATCCATATCCCGATTCAAAACATGACTGATATCCTTAAATCCGCTATTATCTTTCAGAAAAACACCAATCACATGACTCGCTGTCATTTCTCTCGCCAAAGTAGTCTCAAAGCTGATATCCCCCACCATAAAACGCTGGTCCGCGGGAATCAGGAAATTCTCACGCACACCCTTCGGTTCAAGATATACCTTTGCTCCGGTCCCCTTCTGAGCTTTATATCCCAGAAGCTGTAACAGCTTCGCACGCACCTCCGCCGGTACATGCTCCATCTGTTCCTGTTGCAATATTTGAAAGGCCGACAGATTTTCCAGTATTGTTACACCGGGATCTGCAGGATTATAGTTGGTCCATTCCTCCGAATAAATCGGAATCTTCCCCAAATTTTCTTCCATCAGCTCTTCATAAGTTTTTCCGGGAATCATTTTTGGATTTAACATATTGTCTCCTAATTGGTCTGTTCAAAATGTATTTTATGACTTCCGCTTGTCACCAACACATACGGATTACCGGCCAGCTTTTCCAAATCGACCTCATGTCTTCCGTTCTCATCCTGATATCTTGCTGTTACAAGCAGTCGGCGCAACAATACTTTTCCCTTCTCCATATTCAACCGAAGTTCAATCTGCGCCCGTTTTACCATTCTTCCAATATCCCATCCGTTGTTTTTCAGCGGATCCAGATATTCCTCAAGAACACCGCATAAGTACTGTTGGGTCTCAAAGGTATCATCCGTCCTGACACCACGCACCCATGCTTCCACCGATACCTCCACAAAAACCGGCTCAACAATTTCCAACTCACTTCCATCTACGGAAAGCTCGCACTTCTCCAACAAATGCTCTCTCAGTCTCTGACGCATCTGAATAAAGGAATACTCTCCGTCCTTATAATCCTGCATCAAAAGCACCATGGCTATTGCGCCGGGAACAAAAGTACCATCCTTCTTTTTATTGACAATAACCTTGGCCTGGTTAATCCGGCGTGAGAAATTCAACGCTTCCCTTTCAAAATCCTGCACCGATACCAACCGGTTTCTGGAATTCAAAACGGTAGTTCCTCTGCACAAGGCTTCCTCAACACTTTCCATATTCATTCCACCGTATGCCTGAATGGGATTATAGAGCTGCTCCACAAACATCATTCCGCCAAGAGAACCGTCAATCTGACCGATACCGACGTTTGCCGCTTCGCCGTTACAGCGGCGCATAACAACTTTAAAAGCCGCCCCCTTTGTATTACGGGGTACCTGTACATGTACACCGTCACCGAAAAGCAACCTACTGTTCATGCGATCCACCGCATAATGCCTGTCTCCGGGCATAGACCGATCAAAATTATCAACTTCCTCCCACTTTACATAGAATTCCTCTATTTCTCCGAGGAAAGAATATTCTGCCCTTGCATTTTCTGGGTTTTCGATTAACATACGGCGCATTTCATTTTCCGAGAAAAGACCGGTTTCATTTACCCATAATTCCAACGACAAAATATTCTGGGCGTTTAATGTAAATTCCATATTCGGCCCGAATGTATCGATATAATACGTTTCCTCCGCCATGGTATCAACATTATCTACCTCTATCGCATTCACCTGAATATCAAAGATAATCGGTCTCTGTGTGGGCAAACCTTCCAGTTGGCTCTTTTCATCCGTAATTTTAATCCAATATGCCTCCTGACCTTCCAGAGTTCTCTTTGCCATATCTGTAGGGGGCATAAACATGATTGTTCCGGTATGGCTTAAACCATTCGTATAATCTGCCAATTTCAATCTGGAAAATCCGTTTCTGGTGGAGTAGGAAAAAGTTAATTTCCCTTCCTGGTATCCCTCTACTTCTCTTGTCCGAATTAGAATGCTGACCGGACCATCCTCCATCTTTTTATCAAATCCCAGGTACAATGCCGTATCCTGATATTCACTGACGCTGAATACGGAAGCTTGGGAATTTGCCGCAATAGTTGCTGTCAGATCCCTTTTTCTGCTTCCCTGATAGCTAAGCAGCTTTGCAGGCTTCTCGAAATGCTTTTCGTAGGTATAAGAAATCTGCATATCCGTGATAACAGCATAGTGATGTATCGCCGGTTGATAATAACAATTATCTGCTCTGGTAATCTGGATTCGAACGCTTCTCCCGCTAAATCCGCCAACTTCCATGGGCGCCCAATCCTTCGGGCAGAGGAAGCTTATTTCACACTCCCTTGTTGTATCCGAAGCAAACAACTGCTTTATCGGTTGCTCTGTCTGAAATTTGCGCCATCCGATTCCATTGTAATATTCTATGGATACTTCATCGGCAAACACCTCTGCCGGCGCTCCCATAATATCCTTTTTGGGCTTCTTTTTGATAACCTTTAACTCCGCTTCTTCCTGTAATCTGGGAATCGTGACGGAATGTGTATCAAATGACAGCCGAAATTTAATCGTTACTCTTGCCCCCGGCTTTGAAAAATACTCCTCATGTCCTATGTACAGCTCATCGTATAAACCCAGAGTTTCGCCAAAGGGTAAAAATCTGCCCGGCTCTAATTCTGTTGTACCGTTCCATACAAACTCCGGAATACGCTCTTCTCCGGAGGATGAAAAACCAATATCTGATACGGAAACACTCTTTTGGGGAATTTCATTAGGCTCCAACAGTAAAAGGGAAAAAAGCTCCCCTTTTTCCTTTATTTTCTGACATTCTCCTGTTTTCCGGAAGGAAATACAGTTTTCCCCTTCTAACCGGATATTCTGCACCGGTTCAAATCCGGAATTCCCATAGTAAACTAATCTGTACTTTCCGTCCGCTATATCTCGAAGCAATTCCGGTGCACCGTCTATTTTCATTAAGATATCATTATCCTGTACATCAAAAAGATGGGGATGGTAAAAAAGCAGACCGTATTTTCCGTATCCTTCTTCCTTAAAATCAAAAAGTGTAAACGGGAACGCCGATACCTCCGGCTGTTTTTCTGTCTCACCGGAAAATGACTGTGCATAAGCTTCTGATTCTTCGCGGTCCTCCGCCACCACCCGGTTGGCTTCTTCTATATACTCGACCGGTTCAAACTCCCCAAGAAGCGGGATAACCTTTCCGTTTTTACCGGATGTCATAAACGCACTCCGCAAACGGGAATCCGTGACGTAAACACTGTGAGCGGTTTCAAAAACCAGATTTTCCTCACCCTCCGCTCCGCCAAGCAGCTTAACGCCTTTCTTCAGCTTAAATCCCGGAATGGTATCCTGCGCAAGCTTCATGACCACTGTGCTGTGTGCCGGAAAAGCAGGCTTCAAAGAAATTCCCAGCATATTCATCAATTCCACATAGTCCCGCTCAAGCAAAGTGTTATACCTGCGGATGTTTTCCTCCATGCCGTCTGCAAACAGAAGGGCAATAACCGAACCGATATCCGGGTTTGTCTCATCAAACTGCCACTCGGGAACATAAGCCGCGGCAAGCTGCCGAATTCTCCGAATAATATCACTCCGTTTTTGGTTTTCTACTATATAGTCGTTATTCGCTATACTCTTCCATTGTCTCATATGCTTCACTCTCTTTTTCCGGTTCTTCACCAAGATAGAAGGGGAATACCATATTTTCTCTTACGTTTTCGCCCCGTATCGTATAATCCACATTAATAAACAAGCAACCCGGTTTACTGTTTTGATCCATAGTGACATTGACCTGTTCTACCCGCGGCTCATTACGCAGAATGTCTCCGGCAATCTCATGTGCCATCAAATTCAGCATCGTGGCATCTGTCTGTGTAAATACATAGCCCATCACATTACTTCCGAAGTCCTGACGCATAAATCGTTCACTTCTCTGGGTCATTAAAATCAAATATACGCTTTCCTTAATGCTCTCCCTACCGGAAACGCAGGCAAACCTACCCGTTGTCGGATTAATTTGGGGCGGAAACTTCATTCCTGTCCCCAGAAATCTTTCCTCTGCCATACCGATTCTCCTTATCCAATCTTTATGGGTGAACCGCTGATTGTGGTAACACCGCTGCTCTCTGCCTTTAACATGGACGACGCCTCTACCGCAACATTTCCACCTGATAATCCAAGCTTACCGTTTGAAGTAATCTGACTGCTGTCGCTTGCCTCTACTACAAACTTTCCGCATTTAACGCTAACTGTTCCGGTATCTGCATTCATAGTTACCGTAATGTTGTCTCCCACGGATATCGTCAATTTTTTTTCGGTCTTAATCGTAATATTTCCCTGGTTATCCTCTGTTTTTATAACCATCTGATTCTTACCGTCTTTGTCGCCGAGGGTAATCTGCTTTCTTTCATTGTCTAAAATAAGCTTGTGAGCCTCTTTTGCGGTAAAAATGGAAATCTTATCCTGTGCACCCGCTGCATCTTCTCCGTCTTCAAATTGGATGGTATTACCGTTCTTGGTAATTATCTTTTTATAAAGGTTTTTCTCATGCACCGCTCTGGTGAGAAACGGATTATTTTCCTTGGGAACGCACCCTATAACGTATGGTTTTTCAATGTTTCCGTGCTCAAATGCCAATAGGACCTGATCGCCCTCTTCCGGCTGAAAATAATGTCCCCACTTTGTTCCGCTTGAGGGCATTGCCACTCTGGCCCACTGTAACTCATTTGCCATATCATCTCTTACCGGAACCTGGACACAAACTCTTCCCGGCATATCACGATCATAGTTTTTTGCCACAATCCCCACAACAACTCCCATGATGCGGTTATCGCCGGTTTCCGATTTCAAAACCTGCTTTGCAGCTATTTCATCCATAATATCGTATAATCCCATTCTCTTCTCCCACCAGCTCACAGCTCTCAACTAAGGCATCCGTCACAGTACGCCGCCGGAAACTCCTGACGCACTCTCTTCAATACTTGCCGATACAGCCGTAATTCTCGTATCATAATGCCCTTCTTTATCCAATATGTGTCTGATTCTGTGAATATAAAATTTATTTCTTAAATTATCTCCAAGTCCGGTCAGTGTAATAAAATATCCGGGTAGAAGCTCCGGTATTCCCACCAGTTCACATTCAAGGGTTCCATAGCGATAGGACATTGCCTCAATCAGGGAATCCACCCTGTCATCTGCCTCCTGCTTGGATGTTATTGTGGAATCGATATAAACCTTCTGACTATTCATCAACAGTGGCTTTGCTTTATTTCCCTTGGATATTTTATTGGATACTTTTTTCTGTGAGGTGATTACCTTTGCTTTTGATACATCCATTCCTCGTACAATAACCTTCTCTACCAGTCCGGTCAAATCGTAGGATACATCGAAATTATGCATACCCGTGGACGGTCCAATCTCCATAAGTATGGAGGAATCGGACTTTGCTTTTCGAAAAAGAACCTTTCCGCACTCCGTAAAAAACTCAAAGTTATGCTTCTTGGCAGCCTTTACCACAAACTCGTAATCACTTTCCGCAACCATCTCAATCGTTCTGTCCGAAGTACCCACCTCCGGATTCGTTAAGGCCCGCTGTTTATCCGGGGTTGCATCAATCTGTACCGAGCTGATAACCTTCTGTCCAAGACTCCCCAGCTTTTCGTACGCTGTTTTATCAAATATTTCCTTTACGGCATCCGAATAATTCTTTGCCTTCAGCTGCGCCGAATAACTTCCCGCCATCATCACACCCTTTACATCCATTGCCGTTACCCGGATGCAGGGAATATCCTGTTTTTCAAAAAGATAATTAATTCGTGTAATTACACCCACAAAAACATTTCTTGCACTGCCCGCATACCCTAAATAAATGTCAACCTTGGACCCCAAAAGTATTTTTACCTTTTGATTTGAATCCACAAATTTTCCCGCCGCTTCATCATAGACATCATATATGCTGAATTCCGCTATGGATGCTTCAAATCCGCTCGTTAAATCCACTTGAATATTGGAAACCGGATATCCCTTTTTAGTATCCGCCAAGGATACATCATTAATCTTGATAATTGCTGCCGGATGCTGAAAATGAGAATATTTCTCTTTCAGTGCTTTAAATTCATGTGTTGCCATATCGTTCTCCTAACTCAGATTCAGGAAATTACCGTTTAACCAGTTCGTAGCGTCACTGTTAGGAATACCGAATGCATTATTTCCTGCATTGGATTTAAAAAGCTTCTCATAGGCATTCTCCCAGTCTGCTTCTGTCCAATAAGGTGCTTCGTCACTTCCCGCCTGATCCTGTCTGATTTGTATTCCGACCTTTGCACGTATGGGAGCTCCTGCTTTATTAAACATCGTGTACTGTATGCTGACGCCTACCAATTCCCCCCAAAAAACCATCTTGTTCCACGCAAACCCAATCCATCTGGTATAACTCTGCACCATAGCAGCCACAAAGAGCTCCGTGCTGTCCTGCACCGAATAGGTCTCGCCCTTCAATGCCGTCACACCCTGCTCAATTCTTTGTGTCATACCGCCAACAGAGGCGATTTCGCTAAGCAACGGCATTTCGGCATCCATCATAAACGCATCTTTGTTATTAGTGTCATCGAAATACAGTTCCATTGCCATTACTGTTTCCGTCGGCATACCGCCGAACTGCTGGAATTGATTCTCACCGGATCCGCCCACACTCTCGCGCCTGATATCGCCTGCCATACTCTGAAAGGAAATACTTGCAGGATTAAACTGAACCTGCATCGGAAAATATTCCTCTTCATTAACCTCTTTCATCAACGAAGAATCTACTCCCAGCGCATTTAAGGGATTTCCGGAAATCCCTCTGGTTCTCCCGCGATTTGACTTCTCTGCTATGGTACTTTGCAGAGATGCCGCCGCCTTTGATAAACTGTTTTTTGATGCTGCATCCGCACCATCATCCATATTTGCCGGGTTGTTTTCCGGTCTATGCAGCAAAATATACGCTTTATTTATATTTCCGGTAATTCCGGACGCGACTCCGTTCAAAAAACTGTTTGCGCCAATTGCCATTCTCTCTCCACCTTTTACAAATTGATTAAATTGGTGTACTGATTCTTTATGTTACCCGTTGTCATGGAGGTAACATTGCCTTCCTTATCCTTTGCAGCATTCCTCTTGATAATATCAGAATATCTTTTTTTCCAGTAATCCAAATAACTTGCCCCGTTTATGCTATCCTCCGTGGCACCGGCCATCAGCATACCGATTTGCACCTCCGCACGAATAGGGCTGCCGGTCTTACTAAACATGGTATATCGACCGGAAATGGAGTTCAAAACTCCCATATATCGTATATTTCCCCACTGGAAAATCATTGTACGATGCTCTTCATTACGCAGTGCCGCCAAAAATCCTTCCACATAGGGCTGTACCGTATAGTCATGTCCCACAGCTGCCGTTGTCACATTTTTGGCAATCGTTGTGGGTCCCCACGCTCCCTGCATAAATGCGTCCCCTATATTGGTATCATCAAATATTACGGTAAATCCCACATTAACATACGGGTCCAGCGGCTTATATTCAATCGTACCCGGCTGCTTATCACCTATATTTCCGTAGTTGCTGATCGGCACCCTACCACCGGCACGTCCGCTGATATAAATAGACGCCGGATTAAACTGAACCGTAAACTTCTTCCCCCGAATTACGCCGTTCATTGCCGCTGATAACGCATCCGCTCCGGCACCGACATTTCCCATAGCACCTGTCAACCAACTGGCTGTATTTGCCGCCTGAGAAATTTGAGCAAACTTTTTGTCTTTCAGCGAGGCCACCTTCTCCGCTGCATTACCCATACCCAGAGATTTTCCAAAGTCAACAGCTTTCTTCGGGTCTTCCAGTTCAATCGCCTGTACCGAATCCGGAAATACCAATATTGCTTTCTCAATATTTCCTGCCAGTCCCTTTGCATCTGTCGCTATGGATGTGCCCAAATTTTTTAATCCACCTGCCATCTATCCTTCTCCTAAAGCCCTCTTCTGCGACGCTCTGTATCCATTCTTTTTTCCAGCTTTCCATAGACCTGTTCCGAGATATTACTTAGCTGCTGTTGCATTTTATCCGTAACCATCCTTACAATCTCCTCGTTTTGTCTTGTCTGGAATTCATTGATCCTGCTATTGATAATTTCCTGCGAGACATTCTTCTCAATAATCTGTTCCGTTGTCTGCTCATTTATGACTTTACCTGTTCGATGAAGATTTCGGATTTCTTCCAGCATTTCTTCCTCGATCGTAGTTTCCTCCTGCTTGTATACCATTTCCACACGTTCAACCCTTCTTTGCACCTCTTGATTTACCTGCTGTATCTGCTCCGGTAAATACTCCCGCAAAAGCTGCTTCGTCTCTGTTTCATGAATGGTATTCTGCACAAGTTCCTGCGTCTTATGGGTTAATTCCAGCTGAACATTCTGCTCATGCAGCCTTATATCCTGTAAAAGCTTAGCCTCTCCTCTTCCGTAAGCTGTCATTCTTTCCATCTGTTGCGGGGATTTCTGATACTTTTCCAGAGTCTCGAATATTTTAACGGTTTCCTTTCCGAATATCTGTATCAACCGCTCTTTCTCGATTTCCTCCTGCTGCTCCACAACCGTTTGGCGTTCTAAATAGCTCATCAAAACCTCTTCCGGTTCCGAAAGAACCTTCAAGGCATCCGCTTTTGCCCTTTCACGGTTGATCCTTCCCGTCTCACCCGTTCCTTCGCTGTACATATTCAGCTGCTTTAAAATCCTGCTGTTATGAACATTATTCAGATTTATTTGCTCTAACTGATTTTTCAGTAAAATTTCCTGCTGTGTAAGTGCCTGTATCTGCTGTCCGTGCACCTCTGTTTTGTGCACATTCTCAATCGTCTGCGTAAACTCCTTGTTAACCGGATATTCCGGTTGCTCCTGTGTTTCCTCCTGCTGCAGATATAACAATTGCTCCTTCGTCAATGTCTCTCCGGAAACGTTTGTTACGGAATTATACGCATTCTCCCGGAATAACTGTTGTATTGTTTGTATCTCGTTCTTTTGATACTGTTGTAGCGTTTTGCTATATACATCCGCATCCTTCCCTGTCAGGAAAAACTGATTATGATAGGTATCAAACCGTTGGAAGGTATTCTCTGCCGCCTGGTAAACCGCTCCTGCAAGCCGATACCAGACATTGTCCTGCTTGCTTATTTCTTCCATACGCAAAGCATACATCTGGTGCAGTGCATTTAAAAGCACCGCCTGTACCATTTGGCTCATGGTCTGCCTGTTATCCTCATAGGTTATCATCTCATCACCCATCTCATATGCATTGACGTGATGATATACCAGTGGCTGCTCTTCCATCATTGTATAATTCCGCAGCTTATTCAAAAGAATATTCTGCGCCGTTACCGTCTGCTCGCTTACCTGCATTTCCGCACGGGAAATTGTCTCGTGGCTGTGACTGGACATGGAAAGATAATTCCTGATTTCCTGATAAATCGCACCTGTCTGCAAGCGATTCATTATTTTCTGATGCAGCCACAAAACAGACTCGGCTCCCTTGCCGGACTCGTCCTCCGATGACTCTTCTTTCCTTTGCTTCGCCTGCATCTGACGATACTCTATAAGTTTGGTAAAAGCCCCGTTCTCTGACCAATACAGCTCCGTCAGGTGACTTACATTTTTGGTTTCCTGACGCACATTCTGCACTTGACGGATAAATTCCTGAACATTACTTACCCCCATCCGCTTTAAAACGGATTCAATAAACACCTGATCCTGATATGTCATCCGATACGTATCCGATACTAAAATACGATTCAACACATTATTGATGACATCCATTTTTAAATTCTGGGTGTTCCGGATGTTCTTATTCTCAATCAGAGCGGTCATGCCGCCTTCTGCCAGGTATATCTCAGGAGGCTGTGAAACAAAATGCAACATATCTTCCATTTCCAGCCCGCTTCCGATTACCTGATAATTACCGGTAAGACGCTCTGTGAAATTATCGTTCACCTGTAGAATGGACGGATTCACAGTTAACTCTATGGGGGTATGTATTGTCAGCATACTGTTTTCTCCTTTCCATTCTTCTTTCTGAACCGAATACTATTTCTTTAAGAAATCCGTAATTTGCTTTGCACTTCTGGTCTTTGGCCAAAGTCTTGGGGTAGGCTCTTTCATTACTTCACGGGTCGCGCTTTCCTGCTCCGGCCAAAGTCTTGCCTTTTCTTCCATGGTACTTTTGGACAGTTCACTCTTGTTATAATTTGCCGCTTTGTACTGCTTTGCAGTACTGCTGTGTACATATTTGTTGCTGTCCGCTGCCGCTATCTTTTCTGCTAAGGAAACTTCCGCATTATGTTCTGCCGAACTATACTGCTTCGGTGTCGCGGAGTGAGTGTATTGACGGCTGGCTAAACCTCCCAGCTTTTGCGACTTTAACGCTGACTTTTCTTCTTCCGAGTCCGCTGCCTCTATTTGTGCATCTATCTCTTTGTTGAAGTCAGTTGCGTATCGCCCAAAATCCTTACCATAGTTCTTTGCTTCGGTTCCCTCATCGGGGTTCGGTGTCCAACGGAAGCCTTTCTTTTCCATATCGGATGCAGACAGCTCACTCTTGTCATAGTTTGCCGCTTTATACTGCTTTGCCGTACTGCTGTGCACATATTTGTTGCTGTCCGCTGCCGTTATTTTATCTGCCAGAGAAACTTCTTCATTATGTTCCGCAAAAAGATACTGCTTCGCCGTCTTTGAATGTGTATACTTTTTCGCCCGCTCTATCATCTGGCTCTTGCTGTTAAAATCAGTTTCCCATTCTTTATTGAATATATTGGAGTTATAGTTCCTGTCGCCCTTACCTGTTTTGGTTCCGTCGAACTGCCAAACATCGCTGTCCTCCAATGCATCCATGGGAATATCCATGCATACCATTTCGCGATATGCAATCGTTACCGTTTCCATCAACAGACCGCTTACTTCCGCATTCAACTCTCCGTAATCCTTCGAGATTACCGTACAACCGGTAAATACATAATTCCGTACAGGCTTAAACTTAGGAAAACAATCTTTATTGACAAAAAGAATTATGGGCAGTACAAGCTCCGTTCCAAGCGGCAACGGATCCACCCAATTAATTCCCACATATCGTTCAACCTGGAAGGTAAACGGCTTACTGATTGCTTTCCGCTTCAAATGTACATAATCATTCAGTCCGCCTTCCTGAATATAATCAAATTCGTTCTCACGCTGAATTCCTTTGACTGATTTACAGGGCAAGTCAAATACGCCTTCCACGCGAAGCATAAAAGAAAAATTAACGACCGGGTTTCTTCCTGTATTCACAACAAGCTTGTTTCCCCAGTCCGTTCTGGCGTTATGGTCTTTCTCTTTCAGCCAATCTCCGATAACCGCCGGCTTTACTTCTGTTTCATCTGCCTCTCCTGCCATATTGACTGCCTCCTTTCTTTCCATTTACCTGCTGGGCTTCATATCTAAAATACTCTTCTCTTTGCTCTTTTTAGAGGGATTAATGCTTTTATGTATCTCCGTAATTTCTTTACACCAGCGTCTTCTGCTCTGATGGTCCAATTGCATCACCTCTTCATTACTCCAGTGAAAATAGTAGGATAAAAACGCCATCTCCTGATACATCGCATCCTTCGGATAAAGCCTTAACCCTCCATAGTAAAATTTACCGGTGTCTCAATCGTTTCTCCGCAATGAGGGCAGACCACCTGCATCATGGGGGGCTCTACATTGTTAATTCTCTGATACATGTCCTGCAGAAAAGCAAGATCCGCTGTAAACAGCTTCTCAATTACATTGGGAGTTACCATAGTTAATCCTTCCAACTCAGTTACCACCTTTCCCAATACTACAATGGTAAGGTAGGACGGATTACTCAACACGCGGGGATCACGTGTCGCACTGATTTCATCTCCTGCTGTTGCAAGACGCATTTTCCCGCGTCTGTGTATTTCACCGTTACCATCCACATATCCCTTGGGAAGCGTAAATTCATAAACTGTTTCCATTTTGTTTCCTCCTGCTTTCTATATGATAAATTAAGTTGTACTTATGACCTGATAAGGAGCGAAGCTTCCTTCGCCCTTTATCAGGTCACCCGGGGCATGTGCTGCCCCGGCGCCTGAATCTCCTTAGTTAGGAATAATTAATTCTTCGTAAGCGATTTCTACGCTTTCAATTGCAACTTCACTCTGCAACGCATTTAAGTCGGGTGCTGTATACTTAGTTACCCATGCATTGGTAAGCTGCCATACTCTCGTACCGGTAATAACGCTCGTTGTCGACTGAGGTGCACCTCCATTGATGTCGATCATCTCGATCTGAACATTATAACGGGGCATCTGACCTCTTGCCTCGCTGACACACTCCTGAACCCATGTCTTGAATGCACTATCCAATGTATATCCCATCTTTAAGGTTACATTTCCGTGCTTTACCAGTCCCGGAATCTTAACCGGTGCCAAGCTGTTTGCATTACCCTGACGGAACTCGATAACGTCAACCGTTGATTCGATTCCTGTTACTTCACTGAACGCTGCAGTACCTTCCACCTCAGACACATGAACGCGGAAGTTCATTTTTGTCAAAGGATAATACAGTGAATCCGCTGTTTGATATGCATTTCCTGCCATACTCTTTTACTCCTTTATCAATCGTTTTTTATTTCTTTGTCTAATACTGCTTACTCTTCTGTGCTGCCGCCGGATGCTTCTGCCGTATGCTGGGTTACACGGAAGATTACAAACTCAGCAGGACGGGACGGTGCGATACCCACATTACAAATCAAACGACCGTTCATGATATCGTCCTTACTCATGGTAGAGTATCCGATTTCCACGAAATATGCTTCAGATGCGGAACCGCCTGCCAGCATACCGTTTCTCCACATTGTATCAAGGAAGTTCGTAATGGTCATCTGTACTCTCTGCCACAGGGAAACATCATTGGGCTCAAATACTACCCAGTTGGTATTTGCCTTGATGCTCTCCTCCACATAGATGAAGAGACGTCTGATGTTGACATATTTGAAATTGGAGTTACTGCTTGCGGTTCTTGCGCCCCAAACACGGATTCCCTGGCCGGGGATTGCACGGATTAAGTTAATGCCTGCCGGATTCAGAATATCCTGTTCATCCTTGTTGTAATTTACATTTAATCCGGTACAGAACACAGTTTCATTTGCAGGAGCCTTATGTACACCGCGGTTTGTATCTGTTCTGGAATAAACGCCCATAACTGCTCCCGAAGGAGGAATAAAGTCAGGCTGGTTAGACGCACGGTCGAACACCTGAATCCAAGGATGATACATTGCTGCGTAAGTACTGTCAATCATTTCACGATACTGCAGCAAATCCTTTGTCTTATACATTTCCTTAGGCATATCGAGAACTGCAAAGCGACTCTTCAAATTCTCACAATGACCTACCAATGCTACAACCACCTCGGGAATGGTTACTCCGGGAATTGCAAGCATACTCACGGTACTGTTTTCTACGAAAGATGCCAAGCCGGTACGCTTTCCGGGACCGTTATCCTCACCGATAAAGATTCCTGCGTTTACTTTGCTTATGGATCCGTCCTGTCCGCCATCCAGCGTAAACATGCCGCTGGTATTACCTTCTCCGAGAATCGCTTCTACGGGGTTTCCGATTTCATCGGGAACATTTACACTAACTTTTACAAGCTCGCTGTTTGCCAGACGATAACCAAAGAAATTAGGATTTGCAATATTGGTGCTCAGCCCTGCATAGTTCTCAACTTCTTCGGCATAACGGATGCTCATATCTGTCTCTACCAGATATACAACGGTTGTAGGAATCAAAGCAGTATCTACTACTTCACCCTTAAACTCCTGCTCAAATACAATGCTGTTATCGAAAATACTCTTGATGCGATTATACTCCTCGCCTGCTACCACCAGGTCTCCCTCGCGGAAGCCGTCAACCGTTTTTGCAACATATGCTTCGCCGTTTTTACCTACGAGCTGCATCTTACGTTTTGTAACGGTATTCAGGGTAATCTGAATCTTATTACCCCACTTTCCTTCATCCGCTGCAACAACCTCCAAAAATCCCTTCTTTACGGAAGCCTTCTTCGCATCCTTGGGGATAACACGGGATACGTAACAACGCGTTCCTCCGTTTGCAAAGAACTGCTCTACGCTGGGTGCCAGATAGCGGTACTCGCCGTAGCCGAACTCGCTTAAAGGTCCGCCGAACTGCTTCAAAAAGCTTCTGTAGCTCGTTACAAGACTGGGAGCTCCAAGGGTTGAGCCTTTCTCTGCAAAGCCGATAAAGCCTGCTGTGGATGTTCCTACTCCCTCCATTGATCTGGGTGAATTATCATATTCTTCGACATATACACCCGGTGAAAAATATTCTGCCATCTTACTTTCTCCTTTCCGTTTTGCTATACCAGGACTTTTGTTTGTCCCGGTACCATAATTTTGATTGTTCCGGCTCCATAGCCGCACATCAGGGTTGCTTCATTCGTCAAACAGGGGCATCCCCCTATTATAACCTGCATATTCGAGGAAACCCATGGTCCTGCCGGGACCATTGTGCACGGTTGCGGCGTCAGCACTCCGAGGGCTGCCGCGGTTGCCGCTGCTACAGTCGGGTTTGCCAATGACGTACACATACCAAATGGCGGTAAATTTACATTCGGCTGCATATCCTGTATGGTACCAATCGGCTTGCCTTCCGCGAGGCATGTGGTCTGTGATGTTACCTGAAGATTACTCGGCATGGTTCCGAAGGAACACATGCACTGCGCGCCTGTCACTGCCAAAATCCCCATCTGTTACTCCTTTTCCTCTTCTGTCTCCGCCGAAAGATTTAAGCTTTCAGTGGAGACACGTTTAAATGATGCTTTCCCATTTACTACATAACGGACCAGATATTCTGTTCCGTCACCCTCCTCAAGTACTCTCAGCAGATAACGTCCGTTTTCGTCTACTCTGCCGTGTACAATACGGGCAATTTTTTCTTCCGGCCTGCAAGGCATTGTCAACGGATTTACCAGTCTGACACACAGCTTGTCCAGCCTTTTTTGGATTCGGAATTCCTCAAATTCCTGTTGCTGTTCGTGAACAATCGCATAGCTGCTCTCCTCCAATGGCTTGGAATAATACAGTCTCAATGCCTGCTTCCGCTCTTGATAGCTGTCAACCATACCACAATTCTTTTTTAGCGAAACCGCTTGAATTGAGGTAAGTCCCGGGCAACAGCCCTCTAAAGTCAGCATATCCACGAAACCGTTCGTATTAACCTCGGGTATCAGCGGTACCTCCACCTCAGGGAAATTCTTGGAAAGTTCTTCGTAGCATACGGCCAGCTTTACCGGTAAATATCCTGCTACATGCACCTCCAGATTCATGTCATTTCGTCCCTGATTCAGCAGTACATAGAGACCTTCATCCCGTCGTAAAAGAGGAATAATCTGATTGTCAATCTTAAAAACAACCTGCTTTTGCTCCACTTTCTTACCGTTGGTAGTATCCACGAGCCTAACAATCAAATCCAACTTATAACGTATTTCAGCATCCGCCACTTAGCGTTCTCTCCCCCTCTCTGTCCCCATAAGGTTAATGCCAAATGTTGCTTCACTGACACGAGGCGGCTCAACCATAATTTCGCTGGATAGGAATACGGGTGCCGCCTTATAAAACAGGCTAATCTCGTATGGTTTACTGATTGCCTGCCACACCCTTACCTTTTCCTCCAAGGTCATCTTCGCTTGAGATAACACAATCGGAGGCTCTGACGCATCCAACCACGGTTGAAGCTCCTGCGGTCGCACAGAACTGTTGTCATTTACAATCTGTGCTGCCCTGCCAATGATTTTTTGTATATCCGGTGCTTTCAATCCCATCTGGGATGAACCGTTTATAAACACCATATAATATAAGCTATATGGCTTTGGCGGCTGTATTAATTGTACCTTCCCCCTGTCCACCAAGGGTGGGCGGGCAACTTCCATTTCTTCCTTTATGTCATACAGGTAAAGACCTACTATATAGTCTACATCCTGCGCTGCCGGTGAAGAAATTTCAATATTGTTCGGAGACGGTACCGGCTCCGGACACATCTTTTCCCGTAATGTCTTTACAATATAGGCGCTTACATCTGCAATAATTGTATAATCTGCCATATTACGCACCTCCTTCCGACAAAGCGTCGTAAATTTCCTTCGCAATCCCCTCAACGGAAGGTGTTCCCACAACGCCAAAAGGTGCTTTCTCTATATATTCTGCCTTTGCATCAAAAACGGAACTGCTATCCTGTCCGTGAATATACAGGGTATTCATAATCTGTGGAGCTGTACTTAATGCAACCAAGCTTTCACCCACTGTCTCGTATGTATTCTCTTTCAGCGTAAAAACATAGTATAGCTTCGCTTTTTGAAGCATTACCGAATTATGTGCATCATCGAAAACATACCGATATCCCATTACTCTGCTGATAGCCTGAAGAGACATATAAGCGTCCGACTTCCCATCGTACTTCTCGTATACGTAAAAGTTGCCTTCTGCCGCCATCCGCTTTGCCAGTGCCGCAGCACATTCGAGAGCTACTTCACTCTGCCTCTCATGTCCATACCACTCAAGAGCAAGTATTGCCGCTGCCTGCTGTTCGGATGTAATATTTTCAAATTCTTCTCCGTAAAGTCCTGCCAGCACACTGTCAAGAAGCTCAAGTAATTGCTCTTCGGACAGTTCCCCACCTGCCGAACCGTCCAGCGTATCCTTCGCTTCCTTTAGTGCATCACCGATTGAAGATACTATATCTGCATCTAAGCCGGTGGCATTATTCAGTGCCTCCTGCACTTGATTCAGTGCTGCAGTTCCCGCCAGCGGATCTAACTGGGCCGCCGCAACAAGTGACGCAACAAGCGTCTCTAAGTCGCTGTCTCCGCCGCTTCTTATGGAGGAGCTCAGTTCATCTGCCATGGACGCAAGAAGCTCTGATGTATTATTACTTCCCAGTCCTGCTCTGGCTCTTGCCTTTTCCGCCTCACTACTGTTGGGAGAGTTCAATATCGCATTCAAACTTTCCGCAAGCCGGTCAATATTTTTCTGCTTTGCTTCCATTTCCGCGGTCAGTTTATTGGCTGCCGCCAGGTCATTGCGGTCCAACGCTTCCTGTCTTTGTTTTGCCAGTTCACTTTTTTCCTTCTCCAGCCGTCCCATATCGGTACCGTCCGCTGAATTTTTTACAAGCTCGGAATACATTTTCCGCAGCCATGTTAAATGCTCCTGAACCGTTTCCTTTAGGTAAGCCTCTGCAGCATCCTGTACAACAGCCTGTTCCATTGCAGAAATTCCGTTTATCAGCTGCATCGCATAATTTTGCGCTGCCAGGTTTTCCATCCGTTGGAATAGAGCATCCAGAAACATCTGGTATTCCAGCCTATCTGTATTTGCAGCTGTTTTCTGTTGGGTTAAATACTGGGCTAGAACCGCCTGCGAAGCTCCCTTTGCCTTTTCCGCTTTATAATCGGCACTGACCCCTGCCCGCAAATCTGCCATATATTTCGTATACGATGCGCTCACAAGCTCCGTTGTCAGAATATCCAACTCTCCAGACTGATTAACAACCAAACCATCCGCAATGTTCTGCAGATTACAGAGCTTTTCCATCAACCGGTCACATTCCGACGTATTTCCTGCCAGTGCCGCGGCAATCATTCCCTGCCTGTATTGGTACTCTGCTTTTGCGGAAGTAGTTGTTCCCAAATTAGTCATGCGCTTTGCTTCATAATTACTGATACTTTCTTCTACATTTTGGATACACTCGCCAACTGCCGAGACAACTTCGGAGTTTATAATAAGATTCTTCGGTACCTCTACCTCCTCCTCGTCTCCGCTCTCTTCCGTCTCTTCTGCCACGTCGTCATCATAGGACGTCTCAATACCACTTGCATTACTTTCCAAAACATCCAAAAATGTTGCTAAACGGGTTAAAGATACCACTCTTCTTTCTGCATCTATGGAGGCCATGATTTCTTCTGTCTTTTCCGACCACATAGAAGGCTTTTCACGGTTGGAAAGTCCGTTTTTATAATTCACTAAAGCCTGTAAAGACAGGTCTGCTTCATCAGTAACATCGCTTCGGATGCTTTTCCCGAAAAACTTCCCTATTATTTCCAAATATGTATTATCGGAATCGTTCTTGTTGGTCTTCGCCTGCAGAATCTGATGTTGTACTTTTAAGGGCTCCAGCTCTTCCATGATTGTCAAATCATATGGGCTGTTGATATCAAACACCGATACAGCCTGTCCGGTACAAAGATTAATCGTAATGCCGTCTGCGCCGGTCATATGTGTAAATTCTAAGGCTTCGATTACCTCACGGCTTACCGGAACTCCCGATGAAGTAATATCCGCGATGGAAGACGCATCTGTAATTTCAAACCACGTTCCGTCTGCAAGCTCGGATTTATAATACATGCTATGCTGGTTAAACTGGTTTGCCGACTCTAACGCCGCATCATACAGCTCACTTGTCAGACTGTTAATATGAATCAGATGGGAGCCTATTGCCAATGTGGCGGCCGCCACCTGGGAATCACTTATCCTTACGGATCTGATTCCTGAGGATTTATCATTCTCCAGCGCCGCCATAACTCTTGTACTGTTAATCCCTATCAGTCCCAACACCATCACCAGACAAAACAGGCGTAAGATTTTGCTTGTATTCTTTATCCTATTTTTCTTTTTCCGGGTCTGTAATCCCATATCATTCTCCCTTTTTTCGCAGCGTCTGATCCACGCTTCTGAATTGCGCTTCATAAAGCAGCTTTTCGGACCGGTCATATAAACAAATTGTCAAATCCTCCAAACTGTTGGCAGCCAACCCCAAATACCGGAATTTTTCTTCGATGGATACTTTCGCATCACTAACCAGATAAGTTCCATCTGCCGTCTTTATGTTGTAGAATTTTATCGGCTGATCCGCGGCCGGATAAAACGACAATTCCAAGGCATTCATCTGACGAATATTTTCCACCGCATAAGTGCCAACCAAATCGTCCACGGCAGTCTCCACCCGATAGCTTCTCACAATGAGCTTGTCCGAATATACGGAGGGATTAAACGTGCAATCGTCAACCACCGTATCTCCGTCGTACAAACGAATAAATGCCTTGTCAACGTTATTTATATCCAGCGCAAGATGACGGATATTCTTTGAAATCTTCGTGCGTCCGCCAATCTGCACGCCATTCACCCATAATTCAAAGTCCGTAATGGATATATCCAAATCATCCGGCACGGAAAGACCCAGCTCAAAAACATTGTTTTCCACCATGGAATGAATATAGTAGTATACACCCTCTCCCTTATCCTCAACCACATAGCTCAAACCGCCCTCTGCAGAGGACATTTTAAGCGATTCCCCTTTCAGATACGCGGTCAGAGCACCACAGGTCAATCGATCAAAGCTATACAAAGTCTCGCTATGAGCTGATTTTGCATTCAGCAAATCCATTTGAAGACTCTCGTACTCTTCCTTCACCTGCATATACTCTTCGTAACTAAGCTCTCCGATGACATTCAGGTTCATGGCAGCATCCAAATCCTTTTTTGTCTTTTCTATCTGCTGCTCCAATTCCAGACATGTATTCTGAGTTGACACATAATTTTCATAGGAATTTTTCACACCGGAAATCAGTTCCTTCTTCGCAGTCTGTTCATCGAAATACAACCCCTGATACTTCACCGCCGACTCATATAAGGCATACGGTTCATCCTCCACATAACGTACCCCGTCAATCGCCCCTTTGAACCATTCCTTCGGGATACTGATAAACAAAATCTTTTTCTTTCCCTGCCAGCGTGCGTCTACGTTTTTTAACAATTCCTTATAGCTTAATTTAAATTCGGCAGAATCAAGCTTTTCTCCGTTTTTTACCTGATATATGAATTTATCAATTAACTGCAATTTGGAACCGTACTGGTTTCTCATGAGGTCATAATTCGTATCCAACTCCAGCAAGCCGTTGGCTGCTGCTTCCTTCGCCTGATAATATGTATCATCATGCTCCAAAGTATACTCAATCAGCTCTTCCTCTATGGTACGGTCAAGGGTTGCGCTTACAAAAGGATTTTCCAAAACATAGGAAGTCGATATATCGATACCGATCATACCGCCCAGTTTTTCCTTTGCCGCCTCAAAGCTCCGTTTATCGGAGGCAATGGTATTGTTTAGATTTTTCAAATCCTTTTCCAAATTTTCCACATCTGTCTGACTTGCAAGGCCCGAAACCAATCTTCTCTTGTTTTTTTCCAGCGCCGTCTCACAGTTCTTCTTTCTTTCTTCGTTGTATGCTATGGATTCCTGTAAAACATACGCCTTAACAAAGCTCAGAGATACCGTTTCGTACACTCCGTAAACACAATCCGTCAGGCTGTGGTTAAGCATGTCAATCTCAGCCTGCAGCTCCAGCGGCTTATATGTATACTCAAATTCCTCCGCCAAATCAGGCTTCTCCGGAAATTTAAAATTTAATAGCGGAGACCACCGAAAGGTTCTCTGGTTTCTCTCTTTTTCTTTTATGGATTGAATGGCATCTACATACTCTACCTGTGCCAGTTCAAGCTCATTCTTTAAACCTAAATACTTGTCACTTTGAGAAAGCGCCATATTCTTCGCCGTTTCCACAGACAAGGGCTTAGCTGCCGCCTGAAGCTGCAACGGCGGCAGACAGCCTGCCAGCACACTGACGAGAATCAGTGCCGAAACAAATTTGAGAAACATGTCATACCGACGTTTTCCACACTTTTTCACCTAACGCTTCTCCTTTTCCAAATGTTTTACTACTCTAACGCATACATAAAGAATCCTGTTCCCTTATCCTCCGCAACAAAGGTGTAGGTCACATCCTCAACCCGGAATATATAAAGGTATACTAACGCCTCCGCAGAATAAGCATCCACACTCAGCACTTCGTCAAACTGCTGCTGACCTTCCATTCCCGTTTCAATCGGAATTACCTTTCCGCTTCTCTGAAGCCAGTGGATTCCGGCCGCCTCCGGAAAAGTCACATAACTGTTACCCTCAAAAACAGGCTCACCCAACACACTCTTTAGTTGTTCAATGGTGTTGATTTTCTGTCCCGCATATATAAACTCATCTTTTCCCACATATACAGCCGATGACTTGATATCGTTATCCATACTGGTGCCGGCTGTGTCCACAACATAAAAAGCTCCGACTTCCTCCATGACCACAACCCATTGGGATTCAGACTGATATATAAAACGGCTTCCTGTGTATTGTCCTGCAATCTCGGATGTAGTTTTCCCAAGAAGCTGTATATACAGCATTTCGCCATTCTGGAAAATTCCCTTAAAAATCTCCGCGCCTGCGGTATTAAACAACGTACCTTCTCCCTGAAAAACACCCTCTGAAAATTGTCCCGTATATTGCTTCGAGCCGTTCTCACGATAGAGGGTTCCTTCTCCCTGACATACATTATTCAGAAATTCTCCCGTATACTTCTCCTGTCCGTTGGGATAATATAAAATTCCCTGTCCGTTAAACTTATTTCCGTCAAAATTTCCTCGGTATACAAGATTCCCTTCTCTATTGTACAGTTCACCCTGCCCGGCGGCGTGTCCGTCCTCCACGTTTCCGACATATGCAATATGTCCGGCTTTGGCTCTGATTTTCACGTTTCCCTTGGCAAAACGCAGGGGAATGGAATTATAAGAATATATCTTCTCACCACCGCCTGCCCCTTCTACAATATTGGAAACAGGATTTATCCACAGGAAGTAGCATAATCCCAAAATTCCGGCCACCACTACGATTGCACGGGCAAGTCTTTTGCTGATTAAAAAACCGAATATCGGATAGTAGTCCTCTTTATCCCGTGGTTTGACCATGAAAAGACTGGTCAGTGCACTCCGGATTTTTGTCAGAATCCGCGCCTTTATGAAGTTCCAGCTGGTCCAGTACCTGAATTTTGTCCATAGCGGCGTAATACGCGCCTTCAGTGTACTGATTAGTACTGACAACAGATTATTCATGGTTTTTCCTCTCTAAATAGTTTCGGATATCCTAATCTGAAAAGAGCGCACGCGAAATATCGTTTCCATATTCGGCATTTAAACATTTTTCGCATAAGAAAAGATACCACTTTGTTACTTCATCGTCCGGACACACCTTCAATACTTCCGTAAAAAGATTTCTGCCCAGATAATAGTCTCCCTGATAGAACAGATTCAGCGCTTTCTCAAATTTTGCACTTGCTTCGATTCTTCTTTGACGTTCTTTTGCCGGACATGCATCCAGAATCTCATACACCTTAAAGGTGTACTCTTCCTCTTCCAGATAACCGATATATCTGCCTCTCGTTTCCTTTTCTATCATCTCATAAACGGCATCGGTGACCGCCATACGGATTCCGGCAGCTCTGAAACGCTCCACATATTTCTCCAGCATTTTCATTTCTTTGGAAAGCACATATGTAAATGCCTGCTCTTCATTTCCCGCGACACCATACACAAAAGAAGTCTGATGCAGCAGCACAAAATTCTGTCCGCGCCGCTCCTCCTGCTTTGTAACCACATCAACGCCAAACTGAAGAGCTCTCTTGGGTTCCTCCTGAAACAGTATCTGCATCGTTGTCAAATCACTGTTGTCCGAGATCCGAATACCGCCATACTCTTTCTGCTTTTCGCTCAAGGATTCCTGTTCACGACTCATTCTTGCCAGATATTCCTGCTCACCAAGCTTTTTCTCTTCGGAGCAGGCAACAAATGCGATGGTTCCCGTCACATGTATTCTGTCATTTGCTTCCACCTCAAGAATCGACTGTTTCCCGAGTATCTTTTCTATCTGCTTCGGCGCAAATCTATAATAACTCTGCAAAATCTTATAACGCATATAATTCATTCTGGCAACGTCTGCGGAAATCTGTCCCAGACTGTTCTTTAATATACGCATTTCGTTACTTTCAATCCAAAAGCCGGTCTCGGTGCTCTGTAATGCATCCCAGTCTTCTTTTCCCTCCGCTACACGTACCACCCGCTTTATCAAATTCTTCAACTGGCGACCCTGCACCAAAATAATTCCTGCCAGCAGCAAGGTTCCGATAAACAAAACTGCCGCTCCGCAAACCATTACGTCCTGCTGCATCTGCGTTACGGAAATATAGAGCGGTTCCGTAGGAATTTCGGTCAATAATACATACCTCGGAGCAATCACGCCGCTTCCCGCATAGACCAGCACTGCCGCTTTTTTAGATGTTTCCGCCCAGCATACCGTTCCGTAATCCATTGCATCCTTCGCCAGTTCCCGTATGTACTTATCACAAAGCTTCTCTGAAAGACACCCGTTTTTCAGCTGGCGGAAGCTGCGCAAAGCATAACTGCCCTTTTCATCCTTTTCATAAACAGCCGCCGCCAGGTGTGAAAACTCTTCGCCGTCCACTGCCGTAACCGGAAGACTTTGTTCCAGAAGCGCCTGTAAGTCATCACCCACTGCCTGCCATGCTGCCAGGGAATTCTCCACCGGTTCGGCTTCCATATCCTGCGCATACAACCGCACCTCGCTGATATAGACACTGAACAGAGAAAAATACTGTTCTTTCATGGCTGCCTGCGTTTTTGCCACACACACACCGGACACTGCCGAAACTGCCAGAACAAATACAAATTCCATAACTGCGAACCGTTGCATTTCCTGTGAACGGCTTAACAGCATGGCTCCCAATATGAATATTATGATAATTCCGACGATCCCTACATATATCATTGTGTCTTCCCCTAGTTTGTCAAAGATTCTGTTCCTATTTGCTTAAAGCTGTTAAAGAATATGCGTAAAAAGGGGATATCTCCCCAAATAACATTGGATAAAAACATCACCAGCAACAAGATTACAAACAGCACCGACAGATACAACAAGGTACGTATTACTGTTGCCTGATTATCCTGCCAAAAAATCTGAAGCGTCTCTTTTATACCACGTCTCTTAACATTTGTTTTAGCCAACCGGATATCCGTATACAGTTCCCGGAAGCTGCTGTAGCTCTGCTTTGGGATCTTCTTTTGCAGAAGCTGGTAGCTTACATTCTTCTTCGTATGCTTCTCCTGTAAAAGCTCCTGTATGCATATCGCACATTGTAATACACAATCCTTTTCTTCGCAGTCTTCCTTTAATTCACTTAAATCCATGCAATATCCCAGTAAAATATTGTTGTCTTTCAGCAAATGAAGCTGCCTCTGTTTAATAACCAGTTCCAAAAGCGGATAAGGTAAATCGGAAGCCATGCATTGCAGAAGCACATTCAGACAAATCTCTTCACAGGTTGCCAACGGCAACATCTTTGCCATATAGAAATCTTCCAGTTTTCTTTCCTTTATGTACGGAAACACCATATAAAAGCAATTATCACGATTGAATTTCTCCACACAGCAATCCATGCTCCGCTCCGACTGCTTCATAATACGCAACAGCTTTTTCACGGTTTCATGATCCTTCACTGCCACAAGCGTAAAGTAACTGCCTCCGGTACCGGATATTTCCTCACAGATCATTACATCATTTACTTTTCCCTGGAATACATCCATGACGTTGCGTAGTACCATACGCTCAGACCGGTATATCATAGGTAACTCCTCTTACTTTTTTTCCTGCTCCGTCTCTGTCAGTTTCTTCTTTACAATCACATACGCATAGGTACAAATCTGCGGCTTGTCTGCACAACTGATCTTTATTTCATACACGCCTTCCTTTGAAGGTGCTGTATAAATACCGTCCGGTGTAATTTCACCGCTTCCTGCCTCTGTCAATTCATACACCACCGAACAGGGCTTCATTTGGTTGTACCTTATCTGGAAGAAATAGCTTTCCTTTATTCCTACCACAACGGTAGGGGTAACTGCTGCGATACTCTGATTTCCCTGCTCCGCAAACACTTCCTGTACATCCTCACCACCATAACGGATTGCCACCCAGCGATAGGTCAACACAAGTTGTCTTACATCCTGTAGCAGTCGTAATGCAACCACAAAGCTACCCTTATCATTTAAAACCTTCACCGCGGTTTCAGCCGCAACAGGAGCACTATCCGCTTCAAAGAGGGCAGGATTTCCATATACCGTAGTTTTTACGTCCTTGCCGAGCACCTTATCCTCTTCCAGTCCCTCATAACCTACCTCAACATAAACATTTCCCTTGCCAAGGCCGTGCATGATTTCCGCAGAATAGCAGATATCACCTCTCTGTGATTTCTCACCGATAGGAATTTCCACAATACCGGTCTCCATCCGAAGCGCACCATTATCGAATTTATCCCTAAGTACACTATTCGCTGCTGCCACTCCGTCTGCGGTCTTTTTTCCGGAGTAAAAAGGTAATTTCTTGTTGAAATATGCCTCATACTCCCGACGCAATCCCGTATCCTTCATGGTCGGTATATACTTTTTAACACGCTTCTCCTCCACAGATTCAATCAGATACGCGGATTCCGTCCTAACCAGCTTTAAGTCCGCCAGGCGAATCATTCCTGTATTTCCGCCCATGCCTCGGAATTCCAGACTGACTTTTCCGGTTTCTCTTTCTGCCAGCATGGCGGGCTCATCTTCAATAATATTAATCTTCCAATTCAAGCTTCCGCCCGCGGATGCATCCACACCGTTTACCATAGCTTTAGCACTGCCGGATTTCAGCATAATCCCGGTGTCATTTAACTCTTCCTTCTGCGCAAGAAGCCAGTACTCACTGATATACTTCTTTCCCTGTTCCAGATCAATGTTATCCAGCAATATATGTAATTCCTGCTCTCCGTCCACCGTTCCCAGCGCAGGCGTCTGAAGCACTGCCTCATAATACAAATTCGCCTTTTCCCTGCTGAGCTTCTCTGCTTCAACCACAGCCTTTACATAGTAGCCCGCGCAAATATTCGCCGGAACACGGAAGGAAATTCTGTAGTCCTGATTTTCAAACAAAATCCCACCCGCAAAAAACTCTGTTTCAAAAACAAAAGGCTCTGTTATATCTTCCGTATCCTGTAAAAACAGTTCATACGATTCCTGAATCCGGTTATGCTCGTACTCTCTCTGACCTTCCTGATGGTTCACCGAGTATACCGGCTGACTTTCCTCCTCGCTGTAGCGGATACATAAGCTCGCCTGATTTGTGCGCAGTTCCTCAAAGCCTTCGATTGTGGAAAGCTTCTTCACAATAGAATTTTCCACCACAATCTCCCTGCCCTCATCATCTATTGCCGCACCGCTTTCAATCATAACAGACAAATCATCCAGACTAATCACACTCAGTCCGCAAACAATTCCGTCACCGCCAAGCATCTTGTTGACAAATCTGCGCTTGCTGTTCATATAGAACTGTTCTGCCTCAAAATCTGACGAAGTCAACATTTTCCCCTTATAATACCTATTTCTGTTGAATGGAAGTATTTCGCTGTTTTTCACTGACAGTTCCTCCTCTTTCTTGAATATCTTATCCTGTTTTGCTATTCCATTTTGTACCCAGCATTGCCATTTTACTCTGGTTATATCATACCACATAATTCGACAAATAGATTAAAGAAACATTAAAGATTTACACTATTCCTTAGGAAACGACATATAGACCCCCATACCGTTTCCCTTTCCCGTTTTAACCTCCAGATGCCCTCCTTGTTTTTCAACGGTTTCCTGAACCAGATACATTCCGATTCCATGACCTCCGGACTTTTTATTAGAGCCCTGAAAATTCAATTCCGTGATATGCTGTGCCTCATCCGTGGGCATCCCCTCGCCGTCGTCCCGATACATCACCAGCACTTCCTCTTCCGTCTCTTCTACGGTAAAATAAATATTTCCCCGACGATTCATATATCGTATCGAGTTTTCCATCAAATTGAAAAAGGCTCTCATCAGGGCGATCCGGTTTCCGTAAAGAAACACTTTATTCTTACTGCTGTTAACCAAAACCTGTATACCCGCTTTCTTTGCAATCACACCGACATATTCCGCCGTCTCCCGTACACACGCCAAGACATCAAAATGCTTTTTTTCCCGAAGGCCTTCCTCCTGCTCATTATCCAAAAGCACCTTGGAAAGCGTATCGAGATAATCAATGTTCTTACAAATTTTCCTAATGCAATCCAGTTCCTCCTCCCGGCTGGAAAAATTTGTATCCGCAAGAAGCTCACCGTATCCTACGATAATCGCCAAAGGCATACGAATATTATGTGCCATCAGGCGCTTAAACCACACCACATCCTCCGAGAGCTTTTTAACTTCCTGTTCTTTCTCTTCTCGCTTACGCCGTTCTTCCTGCTCCTTTTGTTCCAGTCGTAATAGCTCTTCCCGCTCTCGATCAGCCTGTCTTTTGCTTTTTATGGAAAAAAAACGTGCCAATTCTACTCCTCCCTACTCATCCTGAAACAGATATCCCACACCACGTATGGAACGAATCATCTCACTGTGATTTCTATCTATTTTTTTACGCAGATTAGAGACATGTACCATCAAGGTCCGCACATCCCCTACATCCTCCATCCCCCACACAGCCTTGTAAAGCTGGCGGTATAAAAAGATTTCCTCCGGACGGCTGACCAATACCATTAAAATATCGTACTCCGTTCGGGAAAGCTCAATCTTATCCTCACGCACGTTTCCGCTGACACGATAAACACTTCGAGTCTTTGTATCAATCATGAATTGGCGGAACCACAGACAGTTACTCTGCTCTTTTTTTGTTTCCGCAGCTTTTAGGTTTTCGTTGATACGTTCCAGCAGTACCTCCAGCTTTGCCGGCTTTACGATATAATCATTTCCGCCTTCACGAAATGCATCTACAATATTCGTGCTATCTCCCAGACAACTCATGAAAATAATCGGTCCCCAAAAGCCGACCTCTTCACTACGTATTTTGCAGCATAGCTCATGCCCGTCCGTATCCGGCAGAATCACATCCAGCAGAATCAGATCCACCCTCTCGTCCCTTATTCTTTCCAGCGCCTGCTGTCCGTCCATCGCACATATTACCGTAAAACCGCTGTTCCTCAGGCGCATCGCCGTAACAGTCAACAATTCCTCGTCATCCTCTACCAAAAGAATCCTTATGTCTCTCGTTTCCATACTCATTTTCCCCCTCTTGAGCAGTCACAAAAATTGCATTTTTATCAAATATACTCTTTTGACGGTTCAAACCGTCCGCATATTTGTTTTCAAATATCCCCCGTTCACAATTTAGCGCCTCACGTATTTTCTTTTTCTCCTCATGCTCCATCGTATCTGCATAAAAATCCGTATCGTAATTTATTTTTTCTCCCTTTTTTATCATGGCTCCTCCCTTTCCGGCACCCCTACAAAATACTTGACGATAAATACGATTTATTATAGACTGTCCTTAAATAAAACAGGGAAAGTTGGTGCTTTTATGAACAGAAACGATAACAATATTTCCGACAAGTTAACTCCTATAGAAAGTGTTTTGCTTGTGCTGTTATTTGTATGTTACCTTGCAACCCTTTGCTTTATCGTAACAGACAACCGCCCTTTTCTTATTTTATTTTTTATTTTACATAGCTGCCTTTCTCTGATCCTTGCCCTCGTCCTTTACGACAAGGTAACCGGACAGGCACTTCAGCAAACCGACAGCACCCCCTCCCAGTTTAAAGAGGAGTTAGAAATGATTTCCAAGTACAGCAAGGAAATTTCCGTTTTAAAGTCTGAACGGGATTCTCTTCTTTTGGAAAAAGAACAGCTTACCGCAAAATGCACTAATGCAGAGCAGCAAATCGCCTCTCTAACGGAAGCCCTTGATACCGAAACAAAAAAACAGGAATCCGGCACCGAATCCGCAGGCTTGAACCATCTGCTTCCGCAAGACGAAACTCCTGTTCAGCTGGATATCATTGCTGCCGCAAAGCAGGTCATTGAGGAGATGAATCCTTATAGCCGGCAGTCCGGCATTAACATCCTGCTATCCAGTGCCAGCGAGCAGTTAATTGTCCGGGCGGATGCTTCTTTTATGCGCATCATGTTCCGCAACATCATCGATAACTCCATAAAATATATGAATCGCAACGGCAGTCTGGTTATTACCGTTTCCAATATTGCGGATGACTTGTTCATCGTTCTAAAGGACAACGGAGAAGGTTTACCTACCGCAGAAACCGCTCACATCTTTGAATTAAACTATCAGGGCTCCAATCGCGTTAGCGGTAACGGTCTCGGTTTAACACAGGCTAAAGCAATTGTTGAATATTACGGCGGTACAATTTATGCAAAAAGTGAGCCCGGTAAGGGAATGGGTATCTACATACAGCTACCCTCCAACAGTCGATAAAGAGGTACTTTATTATGAACAGAAAAAAGGCATTTACCACAATGGCTCTTCTATGTCTGATAACCGGAATTATTGCCGGCTTGTTCGTTTGGGTTCCCGGCATACAGTCAATCGTTCCAACCGCTTCCTTGCGCAATAAAGGGGCAACTCTTTCTGCACCTATGGCATCAGCCAAGGAATCGGAGGCTGCAGTACTGCCCACTCCTTTTCCCGCTTCTCCCGAAGTTACAAGCACTCCCGAACCAACCTCGGTTCCCGAAACTGCTACTCCTTCCGAAGCCCCGGAAATCCAGCAGGAGCCTCAATACACCTATACCGCCATCCAAAAATCAAAAAAACTTTTCATTCGCGATGACGATTCTCTTTCTGCCAATATCATCGGCTATCTCATGCCCGGCGACAGCGGCGATGTCATCAGTATCGGTCCTACTTGGGTATTGTTAAAGCATGGGGAGATTGAAGGATATTCGTACAAAGAATATCTGCAATTAGATGAAGTCAGATAAAACTCTTCCAAAAAAGAACTTAAAAAGATATTTTGAAGTCTAGTCTGTTAAGGCGCCGGTGTATCGGTGCCTTTTCTCATGTTATTTTTTAGTTACTGTAATACCACCCTCATATATCTACTGCATATATCTTTCGTATGCAAACCCCGTCTCCATTTTACCGCTAAAGCAGGGTCCAAGTCAACAAATAGTACCAATTTTTCAATCAAACCTCAGTAAATGACACGTACATAAAAGAACCTCCTTACCGGTTCTCCGGCAAAGAGGTGACACAGGTTACGCTATTCTCAATATTTCTTTTTATTCTCCGCCGCAGAAGCAGGCACACCATCATCCCAAAGGCTCCGCCACAGGTGTCCAGTAGCACATCCGCAACACTGGCGTACCGCCCCGGCACAAAATACTGGTGAAGCTCGTCCGCCGCAGCCGAAATAAATACCCATAAAACAATCAACAAATAAAGCCGCTTTCCCGGCCTCATCCACTGAACCCAGATAACGATAAGCAAGATTCCCATCACCGCATATTCCGCAAAATGAGCAAGCTTCCGCAAAGGATGTTCAAAGTAAGCGGCAAATTCCGCCACTATCGCTTCGCCCCAATGCTCTCCCGACAGCGCATTCAAAAAAGCTGCACATTTTTCCGAAATAAAATGGCTCAAACCACCTGATGTTTCTCCGTCCTGAGCCGAAAATCCGAATATAATGAGATAAAGTGCCAGCAGCATCACTGCCGCCGGCACCGTTATCATAAGCTTTTTCTTGTTCTCACACAGTCTACTTTGCATGGTCATTTACAGTCTGATAAGTCTCGATTCTGGCAGTTTCCATCTCCGGCATACCGATGAAAATGGCACCGTAGGTATAGCTGTCACCCTTCAGCTCAATTCTCACAATTCGTAAGAACGCATGTAACACCTCCTGCGTCCAGATGGTTAAGAATGCCTCATACACTTCACCAATCTGCAAAGCCTCGGAGCACTCAAAGCCCACACCGGACTTGGAAACGTCCTGAATTTCAATTGTTACTTCCTTGCTTGCACCCGCTCCGTCCAGTCGTTTTATAACAATCCTGGAGGAAAGGTCTGTTCGTTTGTCTCTTCTTCTCTCGTCCATCATTACCCCATCCTTTACATTGATAGTTACCCCAAAAACAAGTTAAGTATAACATTTCTTTGTGGTTACTACAAGCATTTTCCCATATGACGCATCCTCGACCAATTTCTACAATCCTGCATTACTTTTGTCTGTAATAAACATGGCGTCTCCGAAGCTAAAGAACCGATACCGCTCCTTAACCGCTTCCTTGTAAGCCGAAAGCACCTGCTCTCTGCCCGCCAGCGCACTAACCAGCATCACAAGAGTTGACTCCGGCAGATGGAAATTGGTAATCAGTGCATCCAGCACCTTAAACCGATACCCCGGATAAATAAAAATCTCCGTGTTGTCGCTTCCGGGAATCACCCGTCCGGTTTCATCCGCTGCACTCTCTAACGTCCGGCAGCTGGTGGTTCCCACACAGATAACCCGACCGCCGCAAGCCTTGGTATCGTTAATCAAGTCTGCTGCTTCCTTTGTCACCTCATAATATTCCGAGTGCATATGATGCTCCAGCACATTTTCCTCCTTTACGGGACGAAATGTACCCAGCCCTACATGCAAAGTTACATAGGCAATCTTAACACCCTTTTCTTCAATTCTGCGCAACAGCTCATCCGTGAAATGAAGTCCCGCCGTAGGGGCAGCTGCAGAGCCCTCATACTTGGCATAGACCGTCTGATAGCGATTCTTGTCCTGAAGCTTATGGGTTATGTAGGGAGGCAGGGGCATCTCCCCCAGCCTATCCAGAACCTCTTCCCAGATTCCCTCGTAAAAGAACCGAATCAGTCGGTTTCCCTCCTCCACAGTCTCCAAAACTTCCGCCTTTAACAGTCCGTCCCCAAATACCAGTCTCGTACCCGGCTTGCACTTCTTGCCGGGCTTTACAAGGGTTTCCCAGACATCCGCCTCCCTGCGCTTTAGCAGAAGCACCTCCACATGGGCGCCTGTACCTTCCCGCTCTCCTAAGAGTCTTGCGGGAATGACTTTTGTATTATTCAGCACCAGACAATCTCCGGGCATCAGCAGTTCTTCAATATCCCGAAAGGTCCGATGGGCTATCTGCCCCGTCTCCTTATGCAAAACCAGAAGTCTGGAGGAAGAACGATCCTCCAGCGGGTCTTGGGCAATGAGCTCTTCGGGCAGGTCAAAATAGAAATCCGATTTTTTCAGTTCCATTAAAGCGACGCCCCTTCTGCGAATGCGATATAACCGCGATATGCCTCATATACATCTGCCTTGCTGGTAGCCTCCCAAGGCGCATGCATATTCAGCACAGCCACACCGCTGTCGATTACGTTCATGCCGTACAATGCAAGGATATAGGCAATGGTTCCGCCACCGCCAACATCTACCTTACCAAGCTCTGCGGTCTGGTAGCTGATTTCCCTCTCATCCATAATCTTGCGAAGATGCGCAATATACTCCGCGTTGGCGTCGTTGGTGCCGGATTTACCTCTCGCTCCGGTAAACTTATTGAATACCATACCTGCACCAAGCCATGCCGCATTCTTCAGTTCAAAACAGTTTCTGAAGCCGGGGTCAAAGCCTGCGCTGACATCAGAGGACAGCATACAGCTTCTTGACAGACATCTTCTTACATTCAGCTCGCTGTACTCCCCGGTAAGATTCATCAGTTCCGCAACCGCGTTCTCGAAGAACTGGGACTGCATACCCGTTGCACCTACGGAGCCGATTTCCTCTTTATCCACCAGAATACAGCAAACAGTTCTGTCAGTGGTCTTCTTTAAATCCAGCATTGCCTTTAAGGAAGTAAATGCACACACTCTGTCGTCCTGTCCGTATGCGAGAATCATACTGCGGTCAAAGCCGGCCTCTCTGGCTTTTCCGGCGGGAACAACCTCTAACTCTGCGGAAAGGAAATCATCCTCCTCAATATCATAAGTCTGCTTCAAGATATCAAGTACACCGGATTTAATAATATTCTTCGCCTTATTCTTAGCGTCCTCGGTATCCTTCTCCTCCTCGGAAATGTGCAGCGGCTTACTGCCCACAATCAAATCCAGTGCCTCTCCCTCGATCACCTTTGCAGCCTTCTTCTCAAGCTGCTCTCCCGCCAGATGGATCAGCAGGTCGGATACGAAAAATACGGGATCGTCCTCGTTCTCGCCGATATTCAGTTCTACGGTGGTTCCGTCCTTCTTTACAACCACACCGTGGATTGCAAGGGGAATGGTTACCCACTGGTACTTCTTTACACCGCCGTAATAATGGGTATCCAAATACGCGAAGGTATGATCAGCGTCCTCAAACAAAGGATTCTGCTTCACATCCAGTCTGGGGCTGTCGATATGGGCACCCAGAATATTGATACCTTCCGTCATAGGCTTCTTACCGATTTGGAACATGACAATGGACTTATTCATCCAGACACTGTAAACCTTATCGCCCTTCTTCAGCTGCTTGCCGCTCTTCATCAGGCTTTCCAATTCCTGATAGCCTTCCGCTTCGATGGTATTTACAATGGTGTCAATACACTCCCGCTCCGTCTTTCCGTTGTCCAGAAAGTCTCTGTACTCCGCACACAGCTTTTCCAGCTGCTTTAACTGCTTTTCATCATAGTTATCCCAGATACACTTCTTTAACATAACAATCACCTAACCTTTCCCGCACCTGTCAGCTTACAGCCGTAGGCGCAAAAGTCCCATGCGAAAGCTTCCTCTTTCACACTCACCGCTTAACTTCTAATATCAATATCCAGCTGATTCTTTAAATTCTTTAAAATCTTGTTCACGAACTTATCCACGGAATCTGCCTCAAAGGCCTGCTCCTTGGGCTTAAACTCGATGGTAAATGCCATACTTCTCTTATCTGCGGGAATCTGCTCTCCCTCATATACATCAAACAGCTTAATTCCCTTTACATAAGCACAGGCCTTACGGATTATCGCTTCCACCTGTCCGCAGGTTACTTCCTTGTCCATTACAAGTGCCAAATCGCGGCTCTCCTCAGGGAACTTAGACATAGGCGTGAATGCCGCCTTTCTGTCGTACCACTGGGAAAGCAGCTTCATATCAATCTCCATGATATACGCGTCGCCTCTAAGGTCTAACTGCTCTGCAACCTCATAAGCAACCTTTCCAAGATAACCTACTTCTATACCCTCACAGTAAATAATTGCAGTCTGGTAGGGATGCAGATAGGGCTTCTTTCCGGGTTCATAAGTAAATTCCAGGAACAAATCCTTTGCAACCGTCTCTGCCAATCCCTTTATGGTGTAGAAATCCTCACCATCGCCGAAGCAGCCTACACAAAGCGTCTCACGCTCGTCGGGATACTCTGTCAGGGGTAGCTCCTTAGGAATAAAGGTTCTGCCGATTTCAAACAGTCTTCCCTTCAGATTCCCGCGCTTACAGTTTCTTGCTATGGCATTCAGCATGGATGCAGCAAGAGTGGTTCTCATCAAGGAAAGCTCCTCATTAATCGGATTCATAATGCGGATTGCATGACGCTCCGGCGCGTCCTCAGGCAGACGCAATAAATCCAAATCAGAAGGCGAAAAGAAGGAATAGTGGATACACTCATATGCACCAACGCTGCACAAAGCTCTCTTTAATTTCAATTCCTTCTGTTGTTTCCGGTTCATACCGCCCACGGTAACCATTGCATCCGGCACAAAGGTGGAAATCACATGATCATAGCCGTACATACGAATCACTTCTTCTGCCACATCCGGATAGGAATCCATATCCTCTCGGTATGCGGGAACCTGTAAAATCAACTCATCTCCGTTGATAACGGGAGCAAACTGGAGATTTTTCATAATGCGGAGAATTTCCTCACCCGGAACTTCGATACCCAGTACATCATTTACTCTGGCGATGCTTACCTTCATCTCCTTAGGCTCGATGGAATTTCCGGTGTTTACGTCCACATGGGTGGAGGATACCTTACCACAGCCCAGTTCTTCAATCAGATGCAAAGCACGCTTCATGGCATAAACGGTAGAATATTCATCGACACCCTTCTCGAATTTCGCGCTGGAATCCGTTCTCTTACCCAGTGCACGGGAAGTCTTACGGATATTATCTCTTGCAAACTTCGCCGCTTCAAAAACAACTTCTACGGTAGTATCACGAATTTCGGAATTTAAGCCACCCATAACACCGGCCAAAGCTACCGGCTTTACACCATCGCAGATTACCAGATTATTTTCATTTAACGTATACTCCTGGGAATCCAGGGTTACAATCTTCTCCCCATTTGCGGCACGTCTTACACAAATCCTGCCGCCCTCCAGATAATCATAATCGAATGCGTGCATGGGCTGACCCATTTCCAGCATCACATAGTTTGTAATATCTACAATGTTGGAAATCGGCTCCTGACCGATTAACGCAAGTCTTCTCTTCATCCACAGAGGAGACTCCCCGATTTTTACATCATAAACATAGTGACCTACGTATCTGGGACACAAATCCTGTGCCTCCACCGTCACTCCGAAGCCTTCCTTTGTTACGGAAGTCTCGGTATAATCAAGAGCAGGCATCTTAAATTCTTTATCCAGTACTGCCGCAACCTCTCTGGCAATCCCTACGATACTCTGGCAATCCGGTCTGTTTGCGGTAATGGAAATATCGAAAATCCAGTCATCCAAGCCCAAAATAGGCTTTACATCCGCACCGATTTCAGCATCCTCCGGCAGCACCAAAAGGCCATTATAGCCTGCACTGGGGAACATGCTCTCGGTCACGCCAAGCTCCACACCGGAACAAAGCATCCCCTCGGACTCATAGCCGCGCAGCTTTCCCTTTTTAATGGTCATGGTTCCCTCTACGGTCTTATGATCCTTAGCGGTCATATACACACTGGCACCCACCAGTGCAACAGGGAACTTTCCGCCTGCACGTACGTTGTCTGCACCGCAGCATACCTGGAAAGTACCATGCTCTCCTGCATTCACCTTGCATACATGAAGGTGCGTTTCCGGAATAGGCTCACATTCTTCCACAAGACCTACTACTACCTTACTTACATCCTTGCCGACCTCAGTCAGCTCTTCCACCTCAAATCCGCAGGAAAACAGCTTTTTCTCCAGCTCCTGAGGCGTAATATCAATCTCTACATATTCTTTTAACCAGCTCAACGGTACTAACATTGTTCTTCCTCCATTTCCACTTTCGCAGTTTAGTTGTCATCAATTTGCTTCAGCACACGCAAATCAGACTCAAACAGCATCTTGATATTATTGATTCCATACCGCAGCATGGTTACACGCTCAATACCGATACCGAAAGCAAGACCGCTGTACTTCTCCGGATCAATTCCGCAGTTTTCAAGCACCTTCTTGTTCACGATACCGCCGCCCAGAATCTCAATCCAACCGGTTCCCTTACAGAGCTTACAGCCCTTACCGCCGCACTCGAAGCAGCTTACATCCACCTCTACGGAAGGCTCTGTAAAAGGGAAATAGGAGGGACGCAGTCTCGTTGTTGCATCCTCGCCGTAAATCTTCTTTACGAACATATCCAGCATACCCTTTAAGTCGCAAAGGGTAATCTTCTTATCCACCACAAGTCCCTCCATCTGATGGAACATGGGGGAATGGGTCGCATCATCATCGGAACGGAACACCTTTCCGGGAGCCAGAATCTTAATGGGCAGCTCCTTTGTTTCCATGGCATGAATCTGCGCCGCGGAAGTCTGGGTTGCCAGAAGGAACTCCGGTGACAGATAGAAGGTATCCTGCATATC